>JASMGX010000035.1 GCA_030751095.1 Pirellulales bacterium
GTACATTACCCCCTGACCCGCTAACAAAGGCCTGAGGCACTCCATGGTCACGGTCTTTTTGAAATTCTTTTTTCCCCTCAAATTGGCATCTCCGACCATGGCATCAATCTGGCCACCACCCCTTTGGAAGACCACCGAGGGTCCGAGTCCCTCGTCGTCGCTCAAGTTAAACGATATCCGAACCTTCTTTTGACCTCCTTGTGGTGGACTGGCCAGCTTGAACTCATGGATTGTGGGGGCCGAGGTATCTTGCTCGTTCATCGATTCACTAAAGAACCGGGACGTACCGGCCATGCGGGCATGGGCCCGCGAAAAACGAACCGGTCTGGTATCCGCGGTCTTAGGGTCGTACATCTGACCCAGATTGTCATAACCCCGCTTCATGATGTTGCGATCGTCGCGAGTGTCGTGCAGCATGCCGAAAATATGTCCGAGTTCATGGCTGAGGACACCGTTGCTGGTCTGGGATTCCTTGTTGCGGGGTCGCGTTTCGGTACCACCAACCTTTTTTACCGGCGTTGTATCTAAAAAATTTCGAATCTGCCCTTCGATGGTCGATGCGGTAACCCCGTCGCGGAAAATATCTCCGGAGACACACGCAAAACCTGAGTAGATGTGTGGAATCGGCATCGCCTCGGCCACCGCGCCAGCCTCGGAAAAACAGAGTGTGGGCCGGTTGCGGGAATACCCCGTTTTCTCCCAGATTTCCTGTTGTTGGGAATTCAACAAGCGTTGGACATCAAACGGTTGGCCCGTATAGAACACCGATGGATGGGTCCCTTTCACCAGATGAACCTTGAGGCGGCCATCCTCTTCAAACTCAAAATCGAGACCGCGCGTCCGCTGCTTGTTTGCCTTCATCTCCCGGCGATAGATGTCTGCCACGACCCGCATCAACACCTCCGCCTTCTCGCGGTAGTTGGGTTTGGCCTGCTTATCGGAGGGAACAAAATAAACCAGCCGCACTTTGTAACTCTTCCCCAGATCCTTAAGTGGTGGCGGGATAATCAGATTGCCGGACGATCTATTCGTTGTGGATCTTTTTTCTGCCGCCGCCACCCCACATGTCAGAGTGATCGACAGACCCAGCGCGACGAGAAAACAAATCTTTGAAACAAATAGTGCTGATGCTGGACGGACAACGGATGCATGCTCGGTCATACAATCTCCTCAGGGGCGGCATCAAGTTCGCAGTTGGGCAGGAATTTCAAATTGGCCATACGACTAGGCCAATGAGAACCGATCCGCGGGCAGGTTTGTTATGGTTGGATGTGAGTCCCATTCTCCCGCACGAGGTCCTGCCAGTCAATCAACTAAACTTGGGAAGGTCAGTGATAAAAGGATTAGGGATTCCCACTTGCAGCCGCTATATAGGAGATCACATCTGCCAGCTGTTGCTTGGAAAGTTCTTTTTCAAGCCCTTCGGGCATCAGTGACCTGGAGTTTGTAATCAACTCCTCGATTTCTGTGCGAAGAATGGGGTGCTGCTTGCCATCGGCGCCGGTGAGCACAATGTTGTTGCCGCTTTCCGAGGAGATGATGCCGGAAACAATCCGACCATCACGGGTCAGTACATCGTATTGCAGATATTTTGCTTCTACAGCCCGATTGGGGTCGAGAATAGCCACCAGTAAAGCTTCTACGGAGCGGTCTCGAAGTCCCGCCAAATCCGACCCGACTGCCGCTCCAACATCCTCAAAACGATGGCAGTTACCACATTGTTTCTCAAAAACAATCTTTCCTCGACTTGGATCTCCAGTAAGTGAATGAACGTCTCGATGTTCGCTGAGAACTTTGCTGCGATCCTCATCAATTCGATTGGCAAAGATTTTTTTCGCCCGCAGGCGAATCTGCTCATCGGGATGCTTTAGCAGCCGCTCTTGCCGCATCAGATCCACTTGGGCGGCTTGAATGTCGCCCTGCTCTATTTTTTCCAGAAGCAATTCCGGTCCGCGCGGCAGGGAAAGCAGAAGATCCAGCACGCTCGATCGTACACGAGGACCTTGCCCGGGGAGTGCAGCAAACAACAGTTCCAGTGCCTCCGGGGTACCCAGATTTGCCAGGGCTGTGGCGGCTGTGGTCTGCAGTTGCAGCGGATGTTGTGCAGAAAGCAGCCGGGCCACTTGGCCCAGATCGTTCTCGGTGGCGATGGCGGGCCAAAAAAGAAAGCGGATCGCGGTCTGCCGTACCTCAAAGTCTGCATTTGGATCGGCCAATAGCTTGCGAGCATACTGCAACAATGCGCTAAGGGGTCTTTGTGGTGTTGCTGCCAGAACATCCTCTACCTGATCCCCTTGCCGCATTCTCGCTTCGAGTACGGCACGGAACAGTTTGAGCTGAGCAACGGCCGATGCGCCACTCTCGGGGTATTGTAGGGTCGCCGTCAAAACCCGCTCCAATAACTGCCGATCTCCTAACGCGGCCGCTGTGCCAAAAAACGCCACCAATTTGTCCAAAGATTCCACCTCAAGGGCTGCAACTGCCGAATCGAGCGCAGCAGCGACATGTATGGGGGTAAGCGAGCTGATCACGGCCGCCGAAAGATATGGTTTTCCCGCATGCCGCACCGCCAGTTTGCCGAGCAATGCTCCCGCCTCTGCAGAGGGCCACTCACCGAGCGTGTAGGCAAGCTGCAACTGAACATGAGAATCGGGATCGTCAGCAAGACGCAGCAAGGCTTCAGCCAACGGCTCGGATGGGGAGGGCAGGAAATTTTCTGCCATTCGGACCGCATGGCGCCGAAGACCCGGATGCGGATCCTTTAGTGCCTGTAGCAATGTCTCCTCGCTCAACAAACCGAGCCGGTCGAGCGTAGCAAGTGCATGTAGCCTCGCAAGTGGCTGCTTGCTTGTGCGCGCCATATTTTCAAGAGGGTCAGTCGCTTCCGGATCTGCCCTCCAGATCAGCAACCGCTGCGCCAGATCGCGCTGGAAACCGCTCGCACTCTCAAGCGCAGCGACCAGTTTTGGCGTAGAGAGCCCTTCGAGATGGTCTGTTTTTCTCACGGAAGAAGCGACCGGAGAGATGCGATAAAGGCGACCCCGATCGTGACCGTCACGAACATCGATTTGTTGTTCGAGTTCGTCATCGATCCACTTGGGGTGTTCGATCACCCTGCGGTACATGTCAGCAACATAGAGTGCCCCATCCGGGCCAACCCGAACCCTTGTGGGACGGCACCACGAATCGCTCGATCGAAAAAACTCGCTCTCTGCTTCGCCGGTCAGTCGCTCACTTTGAAATGTTGTACCGTCGGGCAGCAATTGGCGACGGTGGATCAGATTCCAGGCCGGTTCGCTGGTAAAGGTGTTTTGTGCATAGGTGGGGCCAAATAGATCGTCACGATAAACAATGGTGCTGCCGGCCGAGGTAAAAATAGTCGGCGCTCCGATCGGACGGATGCGGGTGTCGCAATGACTGATCACGGGACCCGTTGGGAAAACGCGGCGCGATCCGTTTAAAATATCTCGCATCGAATTGGGGGGATTGAAGTGCGGATTGCGCCTCAGGTAATGATCGTCCAAGACAAAGTGGAAAATCGGATTGGGATTGTTGCAGCCAAACCAGTTGCCCCAATCGTCTCGATCTCGGCCGTACTGGGTCTGGCCCGACACCATGTCGATTTTTCCTGCATCGGGATCGATGCGAATATCGCGACCCCGCACGTCAACACGCTGCTCGTTTCCTGCTGCGGCGACGTTGCCTCCACTACTTCCGTTGGCCAGATAGACCCAATGGTCGAGCCCATAGACAAGGCCATTGACCCGGTGCTGCTGGTTGCCGAGTCCAAAACCAGTAAATAAAACTTTTGGACCCTCAGCCCGACCATCGCCATCGGTATCCTCCGCATAGAGAACATCGGGGGCGGCTGTGATCAAAACTCCGTCGCGCCATACCATGATTCCGGTCGGGAAACTCAACCCATCCAAGAACGGTGTCGAGGTATCGTAACGGCCATCGCCATCAGTATCTTCAAGCACACGCACAGAGCCACCCGGTTTTCCTTCACCATCTAGCCCCTCCGGGTAATCGTTCATTTCGACCACCCAGAGCCGCCCATCCGGGCCCCAATCGAACGCAACCGGATCTCTCAGTAGTGGCTCAGCGGCAACCAACTCCACCTTAAATCCTTCGGGGACTTCGATGCATTTGAGAGAGGATGCAGGATTTTTGGGACGGGCCGGACCGTGACCGAGCAGGTCCCCAAAACTGCGACGATCCACTCCACCCGGCAGTCGGGTGGTGTTTTCGTTTTGTACCCACATGTGGCGATCTGCAAACCACGCGCCGTTATTTTTTCCGGCGAGAACGATAGCAGGAATCGTTCCCTCGTCTCCCCGGGCACCCGAAAACACTTTTCTGCTCCAACCGGTCTTCATGGAATCAAACAAATAGAGTGCGAACGACCAATCGTCCGAAAATAGAACATCGTCTCGACCATCCTCATTGATGTCGATTAGCCGCAGTCCAGCATCGCGGCCGAGTGCATCGACAATCGCCGTGCCCGCAGGCAATGAAAATGGCATCTGTTGCCAGCGATCTTTTTCTTTATTCCAGGCAAAAACGGCATTTTGCTCGGGATTGCTTACGATCACCTCGCACACCCCATCGCCATCGAGATCCCGCAACCGTACACCCTGATCGACGCCATCGCGCACCGTCATCACCGGCTTGCCCTCAATCGAGAGTCCCTTGAGCATCTCTCGGTCCTGTTGCCAAACGCCGCCTTGAAAGTGCCAGATGCCCGCGGTCTGTTCATTACGGACGAGAAAACTTGCATTGCCTGCGGGCGTGAGCACTCCAAAACGGACACCCGCATCTTTCGCCGTTCCTGTATCCGCCTCGGAGCGTACGATACTTACAGGAAACGGGCTTTCGATCCATTTTTCTGTTTTGGACCTCCAAAGACGTGTCTGCTTCAACTGTCCGTTGCCGATCACGACATCCAGAAAACCATCGTTATCCAGATCCAATAACCGTACCCCGTTGTCCGAACCGTCCGCGGAGCGCAACGACTGTCCGGCCAAAAGGTTTTGGTTCAAGCGATCGAGGCATTCACGAAAATTAAGAAAACGGACTTTGCTGCCGTACTGCGCGACAACATGGTCGACCAATGCGACCATCTGATCGGGACGGATCCAGCCGTGAGGATGAAAAACCACATTTGCGACGCCTCGCTTTTGGACTGTTATGTCCAACATCGCTTTTAGATCTGAAACTGTACGTGGGTTGTTTGGTTTTTGCAGTTTCTGCCCCTGCCAGTCACTAGGAACGGCGATGGGAAACTCCCAACAAAGTTTTCCAACCACAAACGGATAGGGATAGTTTTCCACTTTGTTGGCAAAAAGTTCGAAAGGAATATAGCGGGAGAACCGCGGCGTTCGGTCGGTATTGAGCACGAGATCGCGAGGTAAAGTGGGATCGTCGGCCGTGAATGGCGCGCAAATGGAACTGCTGAGTTGCAAAAAGTTACCCTGAGGCGTTTTGGAATTGATGATTTCCGCAAAGGCCCGCGGGCTGGGGGTGTTTAGTGAATCACAACAGGGAAAACGAAACGCGACCGGGTGGTTACCCGGAATGGCGCTGATCTGATCGACGCATCGGTCGTAGGTGTCTTTGGCCTTGTCAAAGTCGCCGTCTCTCAGGCAAGGGCACGGGTGATCGGCCGTGTGGGTCTCAATGGTGACGCCTTCGTCAAGCCATTTTTGAAGATGCGGATGCTGCGGCTCGATACTGTTGGTAACAATACTCACCGGCGCGCGACCATCTATTTTTTTAAGTCGCTCGAGAATTGGTCGCAGGAAAGCTTCGTAGCGATCAACTGCGCGCATATCGTCAACCCCGAGAGTGATGACCGCTTCGACACCCACTTCGCCTACCCATTGTGGGGTCACGAGTTTGGGAAAGGCAAGATTCGGATAATAGGGATTGCTATAATCATCCAAATAGGTCAGACGGTTGCCATGCAGCGGCTTGTTGACGCGAGCCGCTGCAGCATCCGGAAACACCAAGAGCACCACGGCCGAAAGGGCCGCAGAGAGGACAAGCACACGGCAGCCCGCAGATTGGAATAAATCTGTCTTCACCAGCGACAAACTCCCCTTTTAGTCAATCAAAATTGTTCCGTCTATTTGGACAGTATAACCGCCAATACGGATCTCTGGCAGAATGGAGTGTACGTGCGGGCTTGTCTTTTGGGAGGCCTTTCTTTGCACTCCGTCACGATTGTGTGCATGGTGTCGGTGA
Organism: Pirellulales bacterium; assembly: GCA_030751095.1. GTDB lineage: Bacteria > Planctomycetota > Planctomycetia > Pirellulales > UBA7805 > UBA7805. The sequence continues at coordinate 6,247 of JASMGX010000035.1, forward strand.
GGATTTCGGCTACAATGTATGTGCACGATCTGCATTGCAGGTCGGTCCCACCTAAAGCCCATTTTGATGGTATCGGGCAATGACATACCAATCCTGGTTTCTCGCTTGTTGGTCGCTATTTCTTTTTGTCACGCTTGGAGAGGGCGCCGAAGCAGAGAAGATTGATTTCATGCGCGACATTCGGCCGATCTTGTCGGAGACCTGCTATGAATGTCATGGTCCCTCGGCAGATGCTCGGGAAGCGGAACTGCGACTCGATATCCGCGACGATGCACTGATGAAGCGAAAGGAAAATCCGATCATCGTCCCGAGGGATCCTGCCGCTAGCGAACTCTATCGCAGAATTTCAAGCACCGATACCGAAGAGCGAATGCCGCCTGAAGACTCAACGCGGCAACTTACCGAAGAAGAGATCCGCAAGATCCGCACCTGGGTCAAGCAGGGGGCTCCCTGGCAGGATCTCTGGTCCCTGACGCCTGTCAAAATGCCGCACTTACCGGAGGTGGCAAAGACTGCTTGGCCCCGCAATGGCATCGATCATTTTATTTTGCGACAACTTGAAGCGTCCGGCATGCAGCCGTCACCCGAAGCGGATCGTGAAACTCTGATCCGGCGCCTTTCGTTCGATTTGACTGGGCTGCCCCCGACTCTCGAACAGATCGATGCTTTCCTGGCCGACACCAATCCTGATGCCTATGAACGATTGGTAGATCGGCTGCTTGCTTCGCCACATTACGGAGAGCGCATGGCCCTCGACTGGCTTGATGCTGCTCGCTTTGCCGACACACATGGCTACCACGTCGATTCACAACGCGAAATGTGGCGTTGGCGGGATTGGGTCATTGACGCCTTTAACAACAACATGCCCTTTGATCGCTTTACGGTGGAACAACTGGCGGGCGATTTACTTCCTGAATCGACCGAAAGCAACCGCATTGCCAGTGGATTCAATCGGAACCACGGCATCAATTTTGAGGGAGGCGCGTTCCCCGAAGAATTTCGTGTGGAATATGTCGCGGACCGCGTGCATACTACGGCAACGGTCTTCATGGGGCTCACAATGACCTGTGCCCGCTGCCACGACCATAAATTTGACCCCATCTCACGGCGAGAATACTACCGTTTTTTTGCTCTTTTCAATTCAGTCCCCGAGAATGGGATCGACGGATGGAACGGCAACGCCGTTCCACTGCTCCGGTTTCCCTCCCGAGCACAAAACGATCGCTTGGAGGAGCTCAACAAAAAATTATCTCAATTGGATACGGAACTTGAGAAATACTCCGAAACAGCACAACCGGAGAGTACGGCCTGGATTTCTGAACGCCGCAAGGAACTTTTGGGAAAAACACCTCCTGAAAAAGAGCTGGAGATTGATCCGCTTATCCGCATCGATGAGCAGCAACGGACCGCAGAGCAAACGCGACAACTTCATGATCACTACTTAAAAAACAAAGACGCGCATTATCAGAATTTGGCAGAGAAGCGAAAAAAGGCAAGACGAACCAGAGATGACTTCGAAACATCGATTTCTTCTGCCATGGTGATGCAAGATTCGGCAGAGCCTAGGACGACCTACATGCTCGATCGCGGTCTTTACGATCAGCACGGAGACGAAGTTTCTGCCGGTCTTCCAGACGCGTTGCCGGCGCTGCCGGAGGACGCCCCCAAAAATCGCCTCGGCTTCGCCCGCTGGCTCGTAGAGGAAGATCATCCGCTGACGGCTCGGGTCACCGTGAATCGATTCTGGCAATCGATCTTTGGCACCGGGATTGTCAAAACGGCCGAAAATTTTGGATCACAGGGAGATCTTCCATCCCATCCGGAATTGCTCGACTGGCTGGCTAAAACGTTTATGGATTCCGGGTGGGATATCAAGGATTTTCATCGGCTGATGGTTAACTCGGCCACATATCGTCAATCGAGTGACATCTCTGCGGATCTTTTTGCTCGCGATCCTGAAAACCGTCTACTTGCGCGAGCCCCGCGGTTTCGCCTATCCGCGGAATTTATCCGCGACAGTGCCCTGGCTACGAGCGGCCTTTTGGTCCGCACCATCGGCGGGCCGAGCGTGCGACCTTACCAACCGGAGGGACTCTGGAAAGAGGTTGCTTTCGGGCTCAAATCCTATGGGGCCCAGGAATACCAGCAGGATCATGGTGATGCTCTTTACCGTCGCGGAATGTACACCTTCTGGAAACGCTCCTGTCCCCCGCCATCCCTGGCAACGTTTGACGCCCCCGATCGCGAAATATGCGTTGTTCGGCGAGAAAGAACCAACACGCCACTCCAGGCACTCGCATTACTCAACAACCCGATCTACGTCGAAGCGGCACGAGTCCTTGCCGAGCGGATCATACAAGAGGGTGGTGATTCAAATAATCAACGTGTCGCCCACGCATTTAGAATGGTGATGGGCCGAAGGCCCTCCGCCGATGAGACCGCGGTACTTCTCGAAGAACTGCAAGAACGGCGTTCGGAGTTCCAGCGTAATAGGGAGGCGGCCAAGCAACTGGTTGCTATTGGCGAATCGACACCGGAAGAAACGCTTGACGTCAGCGAGTTGGCAGCTTGGACAATGGTTGCCCGATTGATCCTCAACCTAGATGAAGCAATTACCAAGAGCTAGTATCATGGAAAATTCGCCAATATTTCATCATCCACTTTCGCGACGGAGTTTCCTAGAATCTTCCGGTCTCGGCACCGCTGCAATGGCAACCCTGCTCGCCCGCTCCGGAGAGGCGGCGGCTAAAAGCGATGAGCCGACCCACCCATCGCATTTTGTCCCCCGCGCCAAACGGGCCATCTGCTTATTTCAGTCCGGCGGACCTTCCCAACTCGATATGTGGGATTACAAACCCCGACTGGAAGAGTTCCGCGGCCAGGATCTTCCCAAATCGGTCCTGGGGGAACAACGTTTGACCCGCATGACTATTGATCAGAAACGACTCCCTATCGCACCCTCCATCTTCAAGTTTTCGCAAGCTGGCGAGTGCGGCACCTGGGTAAGTAGCGTGCTGCCAAATACGGCACAAGTTGTCGACGACATTTGTGTGATTCGATCGCTCTATACCGAGGCGATCAATCATGATCCTGGGATCACACTGTTACAGACCGGTTCCCAGCAACCGGGCTTGCCCAGCATTGGATCCTGGCTGAGTTATGGTCTGGGTTGCGAAAGCCAGGTCTTGCCGGCGTTTGTCGTTTTGATTTCCAATGGCAGCGCCCAACGCCCAGATGTTCTGCCACTCACGCAGCGACTCTGGGGCAACGGGTTTCTTGAGCCCAAGCATCAAGGAGTTAAATTTCGTAGTAGTGGCGATCCGGTGCTCTACCTCAATGATCCGGCATCGCTGAGTTCCGATTCCCGGAGAGGCCTCACCGAGCGAATTGCCCGCCTCAATCGCCTGCAGTATGAGCGGTCCGGCGACCCGGAAACGCTTGCCCGGATCGCCCAGTACGAATTGGCATTTCGCATGCAATCTTCCGTGCCGGAACTCGCCTCCCGAAGCGATGAGTCGGAAGCGACGTTTAATTTGTACGGCGAAAAATCGCGTCAAGCCGGTACGTACGCATCAAACTGCCTCATGGCACGGCGGATGATAGAACGTGGTGTGCGTTTTGTACAACTTTTTCATCGAGGCTGGGACCAACATAATGTATTGCCTGCCGATCTCTCGCGGCAGTGCGGTGATATCGATCAGGCAGATGCTGCCCTGATCACAGACCTTAAGCAACGGGGCATGCTCGATGATACTCTCGTTATCTGGGTCACCGAATTTGGTCGAACCGTCTACTGTCAAGGCAAGCTTCAGAAAGACGATTATGGTCGCGACCATCACCCGCGATCTTTTTGTGCCTGGATGGCTGGTGGCGGTATCCGCGGCGGAATGACCTACGGCAAGACGGACGACTACGGCTACAATATTTTAGAGAATCCAGTTCACGTCCGCGATCTACACGCCACGATTTTGCACTGCCTCGGCTTCGACCACAAAGCGTTCACGTTCCCATTCCAGGGACTCCAACAACGTTTGACGGGCGTTCAGGAGGAAGCCCATGTCCTGCGTGAGATCCTTGCCTGAAAAGACATCTCACATCGGGCGGCACATCGGGCGGATCGTGTCGCAAACGCTTCTCGAAAGCTAGTACGCCGCCGCTTTGATCTCCTTGACCCGCTGCTCCAGCTTGCTGAGCAGATCAAAGTCGCTCGGATGGGGCGAGTCGAACGCAGGACGAAGCGGAATAGGCACATCATCCATCCGGTATACTGTCCCGGGGCTGTTGATCCCGTACGTTGCCACCGTGAAGGCAACCGTTGCTGCCCGTGTGGTCGGCGTCTCTTTGGGATCCAGAGCGATAAACGGGATGCGTGCAAGATGCTGACGAGCAGCCTCAGAGAAGTTGGCCATCGGGTCACTCGCAATAATCAGCGCTGCATCGGCCTCACCACGAGCAAATGTATCCGATGTCGTGTACTCGCCCGGATTGAATCGAGGATAGCCACGGGCCAAATTAACCCCAAACGGATAACCGGTCCGCCAGGTGACTACATTGTCCGCACCAGACACATTGCCATGTCCGCGATTTGCATTAACAACAAACCGGGTATGAGCATTCATATCGCGCGTGAGTGCCAACAGCGCCTCCGTGTTGGCATGCTTGCCCCGCGTCATCGTCAATCCCATCCCGAAGAAAATAACGCCAAACTTACAGGCTTTCATGCGATCCATCAGGTCCTGCCAGGTAGCGAGCGGAACACCGGTGTCCCGCTCTACCAGATCTCCATCGAGAGAAATACCGCGGGAGAGAGCCCGTAATGTCCAAAGGGCCTCAAAATCTCTGCGCGGTTTGATTTGGATGAAAATATCAGCAGCATTGGCGCTCTTTGTTTTTCGTACATCGATGTTCACGCAGGTACGATCTTTGCGACCATTGGGAGTAAACAGTCCCTTCGGCATCAGACTGTACCTGGTGAAATGTCGGGGATGACTTTCTGCGGGGTTGCTGCCCCAGAAAATAATCAGATCGCCACGGTTCATCACCTCGCCGAGTGTACAGGTTACCTCGCCGACCCCCTGCAGCGCCATGCCGGAGGGGCCGTGGCAAACGCTGGTGGTAGTATCGATAATGCCTCCGATCCAGTCCGCAATACCGACCGCCTTTCGCTGCGCTTCGCAGGGCGAGTCGCTCAGTCCGTAGACCTGAGGGTATTTTGCATCGCAAAGAATCTGGGCAGCACGCTCAATACCCTCATCCACAGTGGCCGGTTGACCTTCAATCCGACAACTGGGGCCTTCTTCCGGTTCGTGGTTCAAAAACCAAGCTTTGCCGAGTACGCATGCTCGTTTAGCTTCTTTGATCGTGTGTCCCTCGACCTTCAGTTCGATATCGTCACAGACACATCCACAGAAGGTACAGGCGGCATCCTGCACAACTTTCAGTTCCCCGCTCGATGCGGTGGAGGTCGTATCCGCATTGGCACTCATGATATTTTTTCCAGTTTCACATCCATCCCCTTGCTGGTCGGCATGCCGGAACCGTGGGTGTCGGCAGCCATCAGGCGGCTGGAAAGATCACCGTAAGCAATAAATAAAATCCCCGTGGGAAGTTCGCCTTTCTTGGCAGCAGTCACCGCAACCTCGACCTGGCCCGCCTCACTCGTCAGGCGAACCCGATCGCCATCGGCCAAGTTGAGCCGCTGCATGTCCTCGGATGCAACCTGCAGCGTGTTGATCTCTCGCTGATAATTTTCTTTGAACTTGCCTTCACTGATCCCGCATCCCTGTTTGCTCGTACGGCCCGGTATTAGGACAAATGTCTCGCTCATTAAAGTTCTATCGCAAAGGATGTTTCTGTAGGATCCAACACGTCCGCCGGATGCCTATTATGGCAACTGGCCCGTAGGGTTGCCAGAGATTGGTTCACGCATCCGGTACACTCTTCAGCCTTCCAGGATTGCTCGATTCAGATCCAAAGCGGCCTGTTTGCCGTCCCCGAAGTACATCAGACAATTATCAGCGGCAAAGAGCGGATTGGGAATGCCTGCAAAACCAGGACTGAGGCTCCGTTTAATGACCACGACGGTTTTGGCCTGATCGACGTTAAGAATGGGCATGCCCGCAATCGGACTCGACGGATTGTTCCGCGCATCGGGATTCACCACGTCGTTGGCACCGATCACGAGGACCACATCGGTCTGGGCGAACGAGGGGTTGATTTCGTCCATCTCCTTGAGCTTTTCATAGGGTACCTCCGCCTCGGCCAGCAGCACATTCATGTGGCCCGGCATGCGACCGGCAACCGGGTGGATGGCAAATTCCACTTCCACGCCCCGCGATTCCAATTCACTCGCCAGTTCACGAACAGCGTGCTGCGCCTGGGCTACCGCCATCCCGTAACCCGGAACAATCACCACACGTTGGGCACTATCGAAGAGCATGGCAACCTCCTCGGCAGAGGTGCTCTTTATTTTGCCTGCGTAGACCTCATCGGCTTCGGCCACTTCGCCAGTCGCTTCCAGAACGCCAAAGAGAACATTGAAGAGCGAACGGTTCATTGCCTTGCACATAATCCGGGTCAGAATCACACCCGAAGCACCTACCAGTGATCCAGCAATAATCAACACATTGTTGTCGATCACAAAACCGGTGGCAGCCGCAGCCAAACCGGAATAGGAATTGAGCAATGCAATCACCACCGGCATATCTGCCCCACCGATGGGAATAACCAGTGTGACCCCCAGTAACGAGGCGGCGATGAGAAACAAAAAGAAAAGAAAATTATTGGGAAACCAAGCCACGCTCAGGCCCAGCAAAATGACGAGGGCCGCAAGGCCCAGGTTCGCCCACTGCTGTCCAGAAAAACGAACCGGCTTCTTGAGAAAATCCAATTCCTGGAGCTTGCCAAACGCGACCAGACTCCCCCAGAACGTGACCGCACCGATCAATCCCGAACAGGCGATGGCAATATTTTCAATCAAAAAATTCCCATCGGGTGATTCTTTGGATAGTGCTGCGTAGCCGACCAGGACCGAAGCTCCACCTCCGAAGCCGTTGAACAAAGCCACGAGCTGGGGCATGGCCGTCATTTGAACTTTGATTGCCATCACCGCACCCACTACGGCCCCAATGATGACTCCCAGAGCGATGGTCTTGTAGCCGAGCACCTCGTTGTTACAGAGCGTGGCGACGATGGCGATCAACATGGCGATCGCGCCGAGCAAATTGCCGCGGACCGCTGTCCGTGGATGGGTAAGACCCTTGAGCCCCAGGATAAACAAGATCCCAGCGACCACGTACGCCAAGTTAATGAGCGGATGATGCTCCATAGCGGACTACTTTTTCTTTCTGCGAAACATTTCCAACATGCGATTGGTCACCATAAAGCCTCCCACAACATTAATCGTGGCCATCACTAGTGCAATAAATCCAAACACCGTGGCCATCTGCACACCACCGTTTCCGATCGCGATCAAAGCGCCCACGATCGTGATCCCACTAATCGCATTCGAACCGGACATCAAAGGCGTGTGCAGCGTGGGCGGAATCTTGGTGATAATTTCAAAGCCGACGAATACTGCCAGGACAAAAATCGTCAGGCCGGTAATAAGCATCGATACATCCATAGCGTGTTGTTCCCAGCGTTTATTGTTTTTCCGGCGATTCGGCAGGCGGATCATCATCGAATGGAATGGGAGGCGGTGGGCTATCACCCTGAACTTCGTCTATCTCCGGGGCTTTTTCCACCTCGAGAGGTGCAAGCCCCAACAGTTCGCGGACCCGACCGCTCGTTACTTCGCCACCACGCGTCGCCATGGTGTCACGCGTTATCTCGTCCTCTAGGTCGATGCGCGGTTTGCCATCTTCTATCAAGTGGGTCAAAAAATTGGTGATGTTTTTGGCAAACATCTGACTGGCGTGAAAGGCGACCGCACTCGGCAAATTGGTCGGCCCCATAATCGTTACGCCATGCTCGATGACCTGTTGATCCGCCTGAGATAATTCACAGTTTCCGCCCCGCTCCGCTGCCAAATCTACGATCACACTCCCGGGAGACATTCCCCGGACTGCTTCGGCGGTGATCAACAATGGCGACTCTCGGCCTGGAATTGCTGCGGTCGTCACTACGACATCCGATTGGGCGACAATCGTGGCCATCAATTCTCGCTGCTTCTGATAAAACTCTTCGCCCATTGCCTTGGCATAGCCACCTTTATCTTCGGCGGTCGTCGTCTCCAACTGCATCTCGACAAACTTTGCGCCCACGCTCTCGACTTGTTCTTTGACGACTGGACGAACATCGTAGGCGCTGACAATCCCGCCGAGTCTTCGCGCTGTGGCGATCGCCTGTAAACCGGCTACACCTGCACCGATCACGAACACCTTTGCCGCTGCCAATGTACCGGCAGCAGTCATCATCATAGGAAACATTTTGGGTAGCGCTGTCGCTCCCATAAGCACAGCATGGTAGCCAGCAACGGTGGCCATTGAGGAGAGCACGTCCATCCCCTGAGCCCTGGTGATGCGGGGAATCAGTTCCATGGCAAAATGGGTCACCCCCCGCTCGGCAATCTGCTGGATCGATTCTGGCGCCCCCAGCGGGTCCGAGGTTCCAATCAAAATCTGCCCATCAGAGAGTTTTTCGAGATCAGCTTGCCCGGCGTCTTGGTTTGCCCCGAGACAGCGGACCTGCAGAACGATGTCGGCAGCAAAAATATCGCCGCGATTCTCGACAATCCGGGCCCCCTGCCCCGAGTAGGCTGAATCTAGATAGCCTGCCTCATCTCCCGCGCCGGCCTGAATGCTCACCTCAAGGCCAAGCTTGAGCAGCGGAGCAACTGCAGAGGGGACCAGGGCCACCCGCCGTTCCCCCGGATAGGTCTCTTTAGGTACTGCGATCTGCATGCCGGAAACACCGATTGAATAACTCTTTAACACCAATAGGCCCAATAGCTTAATCGCATGCCCCGAAGACGCAAAGGCTGTAACTGCCAGACGCTGAAAAACCCGCCAAAACCGACCCCACCGGAGGGGTCAAAGGGCCTTATTCTCCCGGTCCCTCTCATTCTGCGAAAAATAGCCTCCGAAACGACTATTGCAGATCGGGAAGAGAGAACCCCTCACGAGCCGAGTCGCATCTTGTCGGTCGTCTCTCAAAGGGGTAGATTGGCTCTTTCGCCCTAAAATTTTGTGCCGCGTAATGCGTCGAGTTTTTCCTCCCACTTCGCAGTCCATCGGCTCAGTCCATCGGCGCAGTACATCGACTCAGTACATCGACTCAGTCCATCGACTCAGTCCATCGACTGTGGTGCCCAACCGGAAGTCCGTAGACAATGAAAACCTATATGGCGAAAACCTATATGGCCAAAGCTGGCGAAATCGATCGCCAATGGTGGCTTTTTGATGCGGAAGATCAGGTTGTGGGTCGACTCGCCGTCAAAATCGCGACCCTTTTGATGGGCAAACATCGTCCAACGTATACACCACACGTCGATACTGGCGATTACGTGGTTGTCGTCAATGCCGAGAAGGTTACTTTTACGGGCAATAAGTGGGATCAGAAACAATATACCCGATACACGGGATGGCCCGGCTTACGTGTCGAGACGGCCGCCGATCGTCGCGAGAGACACCCGGAGCGGATTTTGCAGGAAGCCGTTCGGCGGATGCTTCCCAAAAATAAACTGGGTAGAAAAATGCTTGAGAAGCTCAAAGTATATGTTGGTGAGGGACATCCCCACCAAGCCCAAGAACCCAAACCACGTACTGGATGATTCAGCATACTGAACGAATCAACATACTGGACGATTTAGCGCGACTGTTCCCGATACGAGGGATAGATCAGGCCCGCATCAATTGTGAAAAAAGTATTGTGAAAAAGTAAAATTATGGCGAAAACAGCACCACAAGATTTTCTAGGCACGGGACGCAGAAAGTCGTCCATAGCCCGCGTTCGAGTCCGTTCGGGCAATGGCAAGATCGTGATCAACAAAAAAACACTCGAAGAGTATTTTACTCGCGATCAGGATCGGAATGCTGTGGTTGCTCCTCTTGATAAGTCGGGAAAACGTGGTGAAGTTGACGTGGTCATTCGAGTCCATGGCGGGGGCACGACGGGACAATCGGGTGCATGCAAGCTCGGGATTGCTCGAGCCATTTTTAAGTTTGACCCGGAACTTGAGGGTTCGCTGCGTGAAGCGCAACTCTTGACTCGCGATGGCCGAATGAAGGAACGCAAAAAACCGGGACTTCGCGGTGCTCGCAAATCGACACAATTCTCTAAGCGGTAATTGCTCTCTAAGCGTTAATCGCCAGGAATGGATTGTGTTGGCCCTGCTCTGTAATTCTCTTGCCGTGTCTCTCTGTCTCTTCCGTTGCTGCCCGAAATGCTGTGGCCAGCATTTAATGTCTGAAAGAATTCGACGCCGCGCGAACGCTCGGCCTGCGAGGAGTTTCACTCCAGCGCAGCGATGGTCGATTGCCCCGCACGACAGGGTCATCAACAGGCGCTGTTGCAGTGTCAAAACAAAGAGTACCGAGGCCCAACAGCCATTCAACATCTCCAGAGTGGCCGTAATTTTCGCCATAATAGGTTGTGCAGTGCTTGAGAATATTATCGAAATAGGCTCTCGTTCGGCGACGCGAATCATTGCCCGCATACCAATCCAATAATTGCCGGCTACGGGATTTGATTGCCCGGCGGGCCGGAGCCCGAACGGTCTCATCGAGATAGCACGGATTGAGGACCTCATCCCAATGGACACTCACATATTGGGCAAAGAGCGGTGATTCTACTGAAAAATGCTCTCGTAATTTCCAGTACTCACCCTTGCGGACAACCATGGCCGGTACCATGTGACCTTGCAGTTTCACCGGTTGCGTGAGATTCAAATAAAATTTGAGGCCCGTGTAATTCGTGGCCATATCGGCATTTGAATAAATGCCCGTCGAAGTGATCCCTAAAAAGCTCGATTCTGTAACCCATCCGCAAACATCAGCGGCCTTTTGCATGGCCAACTCGTGGGTTTGTCCCATAAGGCGAGCAGCCTGATAGGCTGAGTAGTAGTGGTAGCCCATGGCGAAGAAGTGTCCGATTTTATCCGTGCCAAAATAATGGCCATGAACCTTAATCGTGGAACACCGCATGAACAGCAAGCGATTGTAGTGGCGGGGATCCGGAACACCTGGTCCGTGCAAATAGACACTTTCTTCTTTCTCTGCGCGATAGGCTAAACGGCGACCCGATGTAACATCCCGATAATTGGTGGCTTCCAGGCTGTCCTCAACGTTTTCAATCAGAGACAGTGCGCTCGGCAATTGCTGACGAACACATTTGGCCAATGCCGCAGGACTTTGCTGTCGGGCAAGACGGGTCTCTCCCAAATCTGGCAGCCACGAGTTCTTTTCGGCCGCGATATTTTTATTTGCCTGCTCTACTCCGCGGGATACAACACCGTAAAGCATTTGGTTCCAGTAGTCTCCCATATCCAACAGTGATTCCCCGATGGGGACGCTGTACTGATCCACTTCGTGCCCGGTACAGGCAGCGGACGCTACAGTCGCCAGGGCGAAGCATGCAATAATGAAACAAGCGTTTCTGCTCATCAGAAGATTGGTTTTTAATACAGGGGAACTGAAAAACGCAAACGGCAAGCAGCAATGGGGACATTCTGCAGCATCCCCTTTAATGTCGACAATTGAATCCGGAACGTTCGGAATCTTCAGATCCGTCATCATAGGAGTTGCAGGTGAAACCACACTCACAATCGACATTGCTGCTACAACCGGTAAAATCTTCCAGTTGTGGCATACGCCTGCGGTCATTCGTTCGTTTTTAGAACTTTGCCGGGATGTTTTCTTTCCCGAGGACCATTGTGAGTAGGCATGGGCAAACTAAAGGAATGTCCAGGAGGCACCAGGAAGATGTGGCTTCCGGCCCTTTCGCAGAATGGCGATCGGTAAATCGGATCTTCAGGTTGCTTGACGCGTAATCGAGTGGAGCATACTCTTCTGGAGTCTTTTGCAAATTTTCTTGAGGAGAACACAACCATGATCACTGTCGGTATGAATTATCACACGTTGCCGGGGAAACAGGCCGCTTTTGAAGAAAAGTTTGCTGCCGTTATCGAAGCCCTCAACGCCGCTGAGGGACATTCTTCCTCGACACTCTGGAAGGATGTTAGTGATGGTGATTCCTACCTCATCACGAGCGAGTGGTCCGATGACCAAGCGTTCGGAGACTTCATTCAGAGTGATGCTTTTCGGGAAGTCACCAGTTGGGGAAAAGAGGAGATTCTCTCCGATCGCCCAAGACACAAAATCTACAAACACTGACTCGGCGATGGGAACGCTAATAACCCGCCATCAGTGACTCGTCGCGCTCTGGTAAAAGCGAACCAGATCGGCCTTGAGTTTTTGCAGTGATGGACCGTGTACGTACATCATGTGGCCAGCATCGTAATAGGCTATCGTAATGTTTTTTCGCAATTCCGGACCAAGGCCCAAGTGATTGAAGGTATATTCAGACCCCAAGAAAGGCGTTGCAAGATCAAAATATCCGCTAGCTACAAAAACCTTCAGATGGGTATTTTTTGTCATCGCATCATTCAACGCACCGATCGCATTGGCATAGTTGTTTGTAAACCGTCTGTAATTCCACGGCCGGACTTTATCGGAGATAACCTCATAAGGAATATCTCGCTTGATATTTAACTCATTGTGCAGATAGTGATAGAGCGTTGCCGTGTAGGGCGGAAAAATCGCTGCACTGCTCGGATCGTAGCCTGCTCGGTTCTCACCCGGGTTGGAATCGACACCGACAAATCGACTGTCGAATCGGCCAACGAGTTTCCGTTCGTCCTGAAGGATATTCTTTGCAAATCGATAGTTATCGACCCGGATTTCGTTGCGGTCGAGAAATTCGGGCGAAAGGCCCGTATAGCGAACGAGTTTGTCGATAATCGCCCGCCTTTCTGTAGCCGGCAAATCATCTCCTTTAAAAAGGGCATTGTTGTATTCGCCAATAGCAAACTCCTTGACCTCGGTTAGGGTTTTTTCAAGATTTTCTTGCAAGTCCGGTGGCAACCGCTTGTGATACCAAGCGGTTGCGGTATAGGTGGGCAAAAACAACACATAGGGCAAATCATTATTTTGATTAAAAACGATTGTGGCAAAATCAAGAATGGAGGAAACGAGCACGATGCCGTTGAGTGTCATGTTGTATCGATTAAACAGATGGGCCGAGAGGCCTGCCGCGCGAAGTGTCCCATAACTTTCTCCGATTAAAAAACGGGGGGACTGCCAACGGTTGTAGCGAGTGGTATAGAGATGAATAAACTGTCCGACCGACTCGATGTCCTCATCAAATCCGTGGAATTGCTTTTTATCTTCTCCTGCAGCCGGTCGGCTGTAGCCGGTGCTAACGGGATCAATAAAGACGAGATCTGTCTGATCAAGCAATGACTCAGAGTTGGGAACCAACTTGTAAGGCGGCGCTAGCGGCTGTGCATCATCATGGATCGGTACGCGCCGGGGCCCCAGCATGCCGAGATGGAGCCATATTGAAGAGGAACCTGGGCCGCCATTAAAGCAAAACGAAATGGGGCGTTTGCCTAGATTTTTTATTCCGTCCTTCGTGTAAGCGATAAAGAATATATTAGCTGTGGGTTTGTTGGCAGCATCTTCGGCATGCATGACAAGGGTACCGGCAGTCGCAGTATATTCCAGTTCTTGATCACAAATAGTGATCCGGTGATGCGTGACGGTCAGTTCGTCTTTAGAGGTCGTGGCTGCAACCTTCTTAGCCGGCTCTGCCGAAGAAGCATCAGGGGCCTCTGCTCGCAACGAACTTGCTACCGACAAGCCGGAAATGACCAGTGCCATCACGGTGAGGATACGGAGTGTTTTTGAGAAATGGAGGAGCATCATACTTTTCGGTGGGGGACTGAATTGAGACATGGGTCGGGTTTGGAACGCGAACTTCCAAGTATAGTTCACGCTGCTCGATGATGCTGAAAATCTTACCGGTTGCGATTTCGCATGGCGCGGGCGATATCCCGATTTATGGTCTCTTTTTTCAGTTTTTCTCGTTTGTCATAGAGTTTACGACCGCGTCCCACACCCATAAGGACCTTGGCGCGTCCGCCCTTGAAATACATTTTCAGTGGCACAAGCGTCAGCCCACGCTCATAGGCACGAGCTGCAAATTTGCGTATCTCCCGGCGATGCAACAGGAGCTTGCGAGCCCGACGGGGATCATGATTCATCACATTGGCCTGGGCGTATTCCGCAATGTCACAGCCAATCAGCCAGACCTCATTGCCGCGGACACGTCCGTATGCCTCATCCAGCGAAACTTTGCCATTGCGAAGACTCTTGACTTCACTGCCAACCAGAGCGATGCCACACTCAAGTGTATCCATGACTTCAAAGTTGCGGCGGGCCTTGCGATTCTCCGCAATCCGTTTCTCGTTTTTGTTCTCATCGCCGGTGGCCTTACCGCTTTTCCGATTTTTTTTAACCATAGTGACATCAGTGTACCTGTTCGGATACCATACATCCAATGACCTTTTTTCATTCTTTTCGTGACAACCATCATGGCCCGGCTGGACGTATTAAAAAATAATCCCGATACAAGTACCGTGTTGGGTCGCAGACGACTTCCCGATTGGTTGCGGCGTGAGCTTCCTCGGGGATTCGGCTACCATGCTACATCGCGTGTGATTGAGGAACTCGGTTTAGAAACTGTCTGCGACAGTGCCAAATGTCCAAATCGCACCGAGTGTTGGTCGAGTCGTACTGCCACATTTATGATCCTCGGAGATGTCTGTACACGGTCTTGTGGTTTTTGTTCTGTAAAAAGGGGTCGTGTCGAGCCAGTCTCGGCCGACGAACCGGATCGCATCGCCGATGCGGTGGAACGATTTGGTCTGGCGCACGTCGTGATCACATCAGTGACGCGGGACGATTTGCCGGATGGAGGTGCAGAACAGTTTTATCAATGTGTCTTGGCTATCCGTGAGCGAACAAGTGCAACCATTGAAGTATTGACCCCGGATTTTGTGAACTGTAAAGCGAGTCTCAACCGCGTGCTTGCGGCAAACCCGGACGTTTTTAATCACAATACAGAAACGGTTCCAAGACTTTACCGGAAAGTGCGGGGGCGCAAGTCGGATTACCTTTGGACACTCGAACTACTGCGACAAGCCAAAAGGAACAACTCGGACATCAAAACAAAAAGTGGTCTGATGCTGGGTCTGAGCGAGACACACGAGGAGGTCCTCGAGACACTTGTCGACCTGCGAGACGCCGGTTGTGATTTCCTTACAATCGGACAATACCTGCAGCCAACCGGAAACCATCTACCTGTCCAAGAGTATATACGACCCGAGAAATTTGAGCTCCTCGGAAATCAGGCTCGCTGCTTAGGATTTGCAGCAGTCGCAAGTGGGCCATTTGTTCGCAGCAGTTATCAGGCTCGCGAGATGGTACTCGAATCCCGCTAAAACCTGTTGACTCCATTCGACATACAGAAACCATTTAAGATGCATGTTTTTAAAGTCCATTGGCAAACCAAAGGACCTCAATCGTGCTCCACCATCTTGGGACTTTCAACATGAATGACAGGGCCGACAGACGTGGATTGCTACTATGCGTTCTACTTTCCACGCTGGGGCTGGCAGGGGGGCTTGCAGCGGCTCCAAAGAATCAAGATGCCGAAAATCGTGCTACACTACCAGATCCGCTACACGATATCACAAGTAATATTTTATCGCTTGAGAAAAGCGGACTTTTTGAAGTTATGGAAGTCCGCATTGGCCCAAACCGTTTCAATCAGAAAGAAGCGGTCATTTGGACCTTACGCGCAAAACGTTCGTTAACCTGGCGACACATCGAGATTTTTCTTCAACGCTATCGAGGAGCCTATTTTTACCAACTTGGCACTAAGGGTAATACACGGAGGTTTTTCAAGCTTCTATTGTACCATCCGCAAATTACAACTGATGCTTCTGGGGATGCGTTTCTCCCTAAAGGAGGCTCACTCGAAGTTTGGGTTAATCTGAACCGACAAGAACGCGAGCGCCTTGTTAGAGAAAATGTCAACAAGCTTATCCTGAAACCCTTAATAAACCGTTGAGTGCCCACCGCAGAAGCGCACCGAGGATTTGAAGCACTGTAGCAGTAACTTGTTGTCTTTGTTGGTCTCTACGCCGACAGGTTACTTATCGATCAGTTCCAATGTACTCCACAGACTGGGATCGGAATCGCAGGGGAACGGCTCGCCAACGGTCATCACATGCTGACCCATTTCGCGATCGCTTAGTACATAGTGGAATCCAAGCTGGTTGTGTTCGTCCGGACTGTAACCTGTCAATGTGCTGGCCGGAATCAAGGCTTCTAAAAGATATCCATCTACTCGCCGTTCGCTACGAATCTTGGGCGGATCACCATCGCTCGATGCATTCTCCTTTGCTCGCTGGATCACTAATTGTCTAGCTACAGGTTCGGTCATCTTGGCCCCACCCCCGCTCGGTAAGAAACGGAACTCGTGGCAGAACCGACTCGCCCTATGAATTTCCGATGTATTACGGGTATTGATCCAGACGGCCATTCCATCACTATCCTCAATACGCGATGTCCTGCACCAAGGAGGTTGTCGTTTCCCGGTCACACGGATATTGAGAATAATCCCGGATGGATTCCAGGCAACACGGACATCGGCCCATGCCCGGACTTGCTTCGGATCGGTGTGATCGAGCAATTCAAAGCAGGGAAGCGAACAATCCTCCGGCAGTTGGATTCCCTTTTTAGACCACTTGGCATCCTGACGGAGACACGGTATTGCGAAGCGGAATAAAAATGGGGATGCGATGAGACGCCCTTCATTCTTCTTGCCAGCCATCACAAAGTTCGCTTAGGAGTTTTTTAACTGATCGAACCTGCATGTTATCAGATTGTTTTGGCGCTAACAATCATCTGACGGATGGAGTTGCGCATTAAATTGTATCGATCAATCTTTGAAAGAGTATCCTGCATCGGATTGCCTATCAACGATGAACACATGGCCGTCACGATTGGCAAGAGAGACTCTCGTGCGGGGCGACCGGTTTCTCTGGACCGGCGACCGTGCCAATCGGGGCTGCGAATTTCTCCGTACGTGGGGTGTGCCTTACACAACAAAGTAGTGAAGGCAATCAGAATCAGTCGGTTGTAATCCTCGGGGAAAAACGTGTGGCTAAAAGCACTGAAAAAAGATTGCGGATGTAGGGAATAAGCAGGGATAGATCTATCGCCAAACGCCAAAAAAGCACCATAAATATGGATTTTATTGACAATTGATTACGGGTGTCAGTACACTACTAGTGGGTCATATAGGGCATTTTGGCTTACCTTTAAGGAGGGTTGCAAGCGGTTGGCTACCGGAACAACCGAGCGACAAGAAGATCAACGACTGCGAAAAGCTGAATATTGCCCAACGGGAACCCGGAACGTATCTCATTTGCAATCGATTGTGGTAGTTCCCGAATTGCGTCTGGTCACTCCCGGCATTTGTGGGTGCTCGGGCAACCTGACTCGTTCATGCCTACCCGCAGCGAACTCTTGTCCACTGCACTGGAAAAGTAAACCAGCTTTACAGCGCTGCTTCGGACGACTGTCATTTCCAGCCCGTTGGTTGACTCTGGCCTCCTCTTGCGATCATTGAGAACTTCTGACGCATAGATAGCAGTGTTTGATGAACACTTTGCAAGAACTGTCTATCGGTTTGGAACGGTTTATGTATTCCTATATTCTCAGTGCGTTTAGATAGCATGATTGAGCTGTAACCTATTTTATGAAGGCACTTTGGTTAGCGAGTTATTGGTTAGTGATTTTGAAATGACAGAAGGACAGGAACAGATAATGATCGACTCTTCAACTATTCGTTCGGTTGTTCATATTCTAGACAGCAACGCCATGCAGCGAGCATTAATCGCTAAAGCTCTGTCTGCCGAGACAATCGAAACAAAATGTCACAATAGCTGGGAAGGTCTCAAAAACCATTGTTCTCCCACCGGCTCCAGTTGTCTTGTCTTGGAATACAACTATTTCATCGAAGCGCAAAGGCGAGAATATAACGGTTCGCCTTCAACATGCGGCCTGCTCTTGACCGAATGTGGGTTGCCGATCCCCTTTGTCTTCATTGCCGACAAGCCAACCATTTCCGACGTAGTCAGAGGCATGCGTTTCGGTGCAATCGACTTTTTAGAAAAACCGATTTGTAATCCTGCGTTAATCAAAGCGGTTCAAACAGGCATTCAGAAACGCTCTCAACTTCGTAAACAAGGGCTTCAATCTGCCAGTGTGAAAGCGTTGGCAGATCAACTCACCAAGCGTGAGCGGGAAACAATGACACTAGTACTGGAAGGCATGTCTATTAAACAGATTGCCTCGCAATTCGGAATTGGCCTGCAGACTGCAGCAAAGCACCGTGCGCGCCTACTCTCCAAAATGAATGTTCGGAGCGATGCCCAACTCGTGCAATTGATATACTCAAATAACCTGACCCCCGTTTCGTGAATAACTAATATTTTTCTTTTTGCCCGGACAAAGTTCTGTTTGCACGACCTCATCGTGCGTTGTTCTGCCTGCGGGAGCTTATTTCCACGCCAGAAAATGGCGCCCGGTGCCCAACGGGTCAATCGCTGAATATACTGGACATCTTCCAGAACTGTAGATATCCGTAGTACTCCATCCCCCCAATTTTCAACCCCAGGTGGATTTCTTTTGGCCGATTCCCCAGTACGTCGGGAAGTCCATTACTCT
>JASMGX010000360.1 GCA_030751095.1 Pirellulales bacterium
GTTTCTCCAGACCCTTCACGGAGGTCAGTTGATTACCACTGAGAGGCAGAGTCTTTAACTGCGTGAGCTTCTCCAGACCCGTCACATCGGTCAGTTGATTGCCGCCGAGTTCCAACCCTGTTAACTGCGTGAGCTTCTCCAGTTCTTTCGGCACATCGGTCAGTTGATTGCCATCGAGAGCCAGCTTCTTTAACTGGCCAAGCTTCTCCAGACCCTTCGGCACATCGGTCAGTTGATTGCCGTTGAGAAACAGCACCTCCAACTGCGTGAGCTTCTCTAGATCCTTCGGCAACTCGGTCAGCTTATTGCCACCGAGATCCAGCCTCGTCACCTTCTCCAAATCCGCCTTGGTGAGTTCGCCTGTGGGTTTCTTGGCAGCTTTACGAATCGCTGCCTCAATGACCTTCGCCTGTTCCTCCTTGGTTAAAGGCTTCTTATCCGCCGCCAAGACGGATTGACCCATCACCACCGCACATATCAATAGAATCTGTTTCATGCCACTGAGACTAACGATTGGCCCACCTCAGGGCAAGGGGGCATTCATCAACTGCCCTCAAGGACTTTCACGGGGAGGAATGAGGGCGGTTACTTCGTGTGGTTGCTGAAGATTTGGAACTTGGGCAACGCCTTTTGCCGCGAATACCACATTCATCTATCGTGTGACAATCGTTCTTCAGATTTTGCTGCTAGCTTT
>JASMGX010000361.1 GCA_030751095.1 Pirellulales bacterium
CACTGGTCAGTTTATTGTCCCCGAGCTTCAGCTCCTCCAACTTCGTGAGATTCTCCAGACCCTTCACATCGGTCAGTTGATTGTTATCGAGATCCAGAAACGTTAACTGCGTGAGGTCCTCCAGACCCTTCACATCGGTCAGTTGATTGTCCTCGAGATCCAGATGCTTTAACTGTGTGAGTTTCTCCAGACCCTTCACATCGGTCAGTTGATTGTTTTTGAGAGACAGCCTCGTCACCTTCTCCAAATCCGCCTTGGTGAGTTCGCCTGTGGGTTTATTGATCTTCTTACGAATCGCCTTCTCAATCTTGACGTTGTTGGGGTTGCTTGAGTCAGAAACCCGCCCTTCCGCCTCATCTTTCTTTGTGTTTGCTTCCGGTTGCTCTGATTTCTTTGCCTCGTCCTTCGGCTCAGTCTTTGGCACGGCTTCCACCTTTGCTTGAGTCTTTGGTGCCGCCTCTTCATTGCCACCCCCACACCCCACCCCCAGCACCAGAGCGAGTAAGACGGCGTAGTAGGCTTTCACACCACCGACCATACCCACGCCTAGGCTGGCGTCAATGGTGGGGCAGCAGGAGGGGCGTTAGGGGGGGGTTACTCCGTGGGGTTGCTTACGATTCTGCACTTCGGCAACGTCTTCTTTAATCCAGCAATCTGAGCCTTGGTGAGGTCGGGGTTGTTATCGAGAAACAGA
>JASMGX010000362.1 GCA_030751095.1 Pirellulales bacterium
CGAGGTAGTCTTGCTGAGCTTTCGAAAGCATGGGTTTTCGTCGGTCTCTGAGTGAAGGTACGTGCGGCCAATGGTTAGGGTGGTGGTCGCCGCTCGAACCAATCGAGTCAGCCCTGCTCTGCCAGTTATTGTATCAGATGGTTTAAATGGTTATTCGCTAAGCGGCGATGGCCGTAGGCCACCTTGCCACTGGTATTTGTTGGCAGCAGTTGCGATCAACCTCACAGAATTATCCCCTATCCGAAGGCTTACCAAATAATAATCGATAAACAATTATGATCGGAAGAAGAAGCACACTTATCAGCGGATCAATCCAACAAACCTTCGCAGGGTCGGCCAATCCAGGAGCATTGCGTTCGGTAACAATGTCACCAGCCACGTCCTCGATATTCTCTGAAGAACGCGCCAACCGGTAGCCGGTACGGTCCAAAAACTCAGCAAGTTCATCGACGGAATCAATACACCGAAGTTCTCGATATTGGGCAGTACGAAAAAATGCTCGCCGATTACCTCGCCGTGTTAGCTCCCGCGCCAGACGGTGACCGAGGGTCATATCAGACATGATCTGCCAATGGTGGGTGTGGCCGTCACCGCCCACACCGGGGATTAAAAGTTAAGTAACACACTCATTGTATGGAAACATGAGAATTGTGCAAAAACTCGAAGGTGACCCGGC
>JASMGX010000363.1 GCA_030751095.1 Pirellulales bacterium
TAAGGCTGCAGAGTCAATTCACATAACGGCCAAAGCCGGACACATAGAGGCCGTTAAAAAGCACTTGGCTGAAGGTGCTGACGTGAATGGGAGTGATGGAGTTTTTGCAGGTGATACTCCATTGCTTCATGCGGTTTTGAATGGTCGCAAGGAAATGGCAGAACTGCTCATCACCGAAGGGGCGAATGTGAATGCAAAGTATGATGATGGTGATACACTGCTAGACTTTATCCCCAAAGTTCGGATTCAATACCCCGAAATCGCCAACCTCCTCCGCAAGCACGGCGGCAAGACGAGTGAAGAATTGAAAGCTGAAGGGAAGTAGTCACACAGTCTTCAAGTGGCCGGCCCTAAGGTATAGTGACGGATGTGCCGGTTCGCTATTGTTTGGCCGTAGTTAGACTTATGTTATCAGCCATCAAAGAAGGAAACATCGAAGCTGTTAAACAAGCTATTGCTGCTGGTGCCGATGTTAATGCGAAGGCAAAGGGTGGAAGCACTCCTTTGCATGCGGCGACTGATAAAGGTCACAAGGAAATTGCCGAAATATTGATCGCCAACGGTGCGGATGTTAATGCGAATGATGATAACTCGGGAAGCGCTCCTTTAGACCGTACGGCTCGCAGCCAAAAAGAAGTCCAAGAAAAACTTATTGGCAAAGGTGTA
>JASMGX010000364.1 GCA_030751095.1 Pirellulales bacterium
TCCAAAAAGATTTCAAACGTTTCTTTTCAGTATCTACTTGTTCGTATTTACCTATAAATGAATGCCATCTTTTTTCGTCGACTAAACCCAACTCTCTTGCCTTTGGTGTTAAGCGTTCATCAGCATTATCCTCTCGAAGCAATAAACGATATTCAGCACGTGAAGTAAACATACGGTATGGCTCACTTGCGCCCTTGGTAGTCAAGTCATCCACCATAACTCCAATATAAGATTCGTCACGTTTTGGATACCAAGAGCTTTTATCTTGTACTTTTAAAGCTGCATTAACTCCGGCAAGTAGACCTTGCGCAGCCGCCTCTTCGTAGCCGGTTGTACCGTTGATTTGTCCTGCAAAATAAAGACCAGAGATTTTTTTAACCTCCAACGTTTGCTTTAGACCACGAGGATCGAAGAAATCATACTCGATAGCATATCCTGGGCGCACAATTTTTGCATTCTCAAATCCCTTAATTGAATGAACCAGGTCCTCTTGAATTTCGTAAGGCAAAGAAGTTGAGATGCCATTTGGATAGACCTCATGAGTGGTTAACCCTTCTGGCTCGACAAATATTTGGTGTGAATCACGCTCAGAAAATCGCACCACTTTGTCTTCTATTGATGGACAATAGCGTGGACCTACACCTTCAATAATGCCACTAAAGATTG
>JASMGX010000365.1 GCA_030751095.1 Pirellulales bacterium
TAAACACGCTTTTAGTGAGCGCCCAATGGTTGTGACAGTGGTCGCCGCTCGAACCAATCGAGTCAGCCCTGCTCTGCCAGTTATTGTATCAGATGATTTAAATGGTTATTTGCTAAGCGGCGATGGCCAAAGGCCACTCTGCCACTGGGATTTGTTGGCAGCCGAACTAAGAGTTTGCCTTCAATCGCTGTTTAACCGATACAACAAATCCGTCAGCCTCCTCATAAGTGTCGGCGACTGGGTAACCGACTGTTCCGTTATCGGTTTCAAGCACAATCTTGCGTCCGTAGATAATTTGAATCGAGAACAACGCAGCACCTCCGCACATGATCGCAAGGGTCCAGCCCAGACCGGTCCACGGGATGTAGAATATTGAAACGATCGCGAGCGACGAAAAGACGGCAATTAGTATTAACGGAAACGCGTAATCAGCTGATTTGTCGCACCGGATGTCTTTGATGTCCTCCAATGCGAACGTCGCAACCAATGCGTCGTTTTTGCTGAGCTTTCTGAATACCCCATCAGAAAGAGAAAGTTTTGTTTTTGGGAGGTTAAGGTCTTCCATGCTCAGTGGATGCCTCGTACTGCCAATGGTTAGGGTGGTGGTCGCCGCTCGAACCAATCGAGTCAGCCCTGCTCTGCCCGTTATTGTATCAGACTATT
>JASMGX010000366.1 GCA_030751095.1 Pirellulales bacterium
ACCGATTTTCGAAATCGGCCTTTTGATTTTCCGGTTTTCCAGGTGAGGGTCACTTCTGCTGTTTTGCCTGGTGGGATGGTTTTCCGGGAGACTTTACTCACGGCACACTTGCAGGATGGTTTTCCGGGCACAATCTTCAAGTCTGCCGTACCTTCGTTGCGGAGCACAAAGGTATGGTTCCCTGTTTTGTTCTGAAACATGCGGCCGAAGAGATGTTTTGGTTCATCGACCACCAATCGCGGTTGGCCTTTAGCGTGGTTGTTCTTTTCTTGTGCGCCAAATGGAGGTATCTTCTGTGCAGTGAGTTGTGGTTCCCGCATGGAAAATCCAAATTCGGCCACGGTTGCTGCATATCCAAGAGCAACCCCAGTTAATGTGGCAGCCACCACGACGGCAAAGATTCTCATTGCATCACGCTCCTCGGCTCCGACTCTCATTCCTCTTGATGAAAGAATAACAGTGAAAGAATAACACCTTGGTCAGTTATTGTATCGCTGTAGACAAACGAGCGTCAAATCAGTTCTTTCCCGCGGGCTATTCTGCCAGCGGAGAGTCGGTTTACGTGGTCGACTTCTGCTGCAACTGGGCGTGCAGATATTTTCGGCATTCGCTGAAAAATGCCTGAAAGTCACCGCGTCGGTAGTCTGGGTAAGTCCAAT
>JASMGX010000367.1 GCA_030751095.1 Pirellulales bacterium
TTCGGGAGGAACGGAAACAGGCCCGCCTTCATCACAGTCAGATGAGTGTTTTAAAGAGCCTTGATGCTCACTGGGAAGGGCTGACGGTCTTTGTGGATCATCCGGAAATACCCATGGACAACAACGGCGCTGAGAGGATTTTGAGAAATCCAGTGGTGGGCAGGAAGAACTACTACGGATCGGGTGCGATCTGGAGCGCCCGGTTTACGGCGGTGATGTTCAGTATCTTCGAAACCCTCCAGCTATGGGAAATCAATCAACTCGAATGGCTCAGTGACTATTTCAGGGTCTGCGCTCTCGCCGGTGGAAAGGCGCCTGATGATATCACCCCCCATCTCCCCTGGAACATCACCGAACGAAGAGAAAAGAGCTGGAAGTATTGCGGACGTGTATTCACCGAATCGGAGCTCGTCTGCATTAACTCCATCATCGATGAGGATACCAGCCGAAACCGTACCGCCATTTCACGAATTGCCTGCGAGCAGCTCACGTGGTACCGGCCTGATGGGACACTCAAAACGGCGAGTATGAGCCAGGTGCTCGTGAAAATGGAAACCGACGGGCATATAACCCTTCCGCCGCTTCAGAGTGTGCATTCAACACGGATGAAACCCCTCGACCACACCCAGCGCACCGCTGGGCGGGAAGAGATC
>JASMGX010000368.1 GCA_030751095.1 Pirellulales bacterium
CTTTGTAATCGGGCAAGGCTTGCGTTCTGGTGTCCAAGAAGATGCCGAGATTAACTTGCCGTCCATGTAATAGAGTTGCGCCTGCTTCTGGCCGCTAAAATAGTATTCAACTTGCGGCCCGTCCTTGGGAGGTGCAGATGAACCAACCGGCGGCACAACGAGAATCAGAAGTAAGAAAGCCAGCGTAAGTCTGCTGTACGTCTTCATAGAATTGCCCTCAGAGAGTGAGTTGCTGCTGCCCCCATTATCCACGCTCAGCAGCGGAGAGAAAGACTGGGGGGGCAGTATTAACGGCTATCTGCTCGCATTTCCCTAAGCAAACGAGTTGCACGTTTCGGGCTGTTGTTTCGAGCGATGATAGTAAAGCCAGTGCCTTCAATCTTTTGCTTCACGCCAGAGGGAATGTCCTTCTCTGCTCGACCGTAAAAGAAAATATGTGTGGCGTTTGGCAAAGCTGCTTTCTGTCTTTCCAACTGATCCAGAAGATCCGGGACTGCCTCTAAACTGAACGAGCTTTTCTTCCAGTCTTTTACTTCAAAGTTATATTGCTGGCCGGTACTGTCAGTTGCAAGGATATCTAGGATCGTTCTTTTTCCGTTCCGCTTTATGGCGTCATTACAACTAACGATCCGAAGTCCAGATGCGGCA
>JASMGX010000369.1 GCA_030751095.1 Pirellulales bacterium
GCAGCGTAGCGTTATCGTCCTTCTCTCTATATTAGTCAACTCGCCGCAGGCATTTCCAACAAGTAGCCCGGTAGCGTGGTTGTGAGGGACACGTTTTCTCACGCAACGGGGGGATGAGGGGGTTGGTAACACCCTCTCACCCTTCACAGGCAGTGGATTGGGCGCGGAAAGCGGACAAAAAGCGACAAATCGGGACACTTTGTGTCGGGCGATGCTTCCTTTTAGGAAGTTTCTAGGGGCTGTTTAGTCTTCTACCGCACCGCCCTGGCGGCTACCGGGTCGAAGCCTGTGGGCCGTATCGTCTTGGCGTTGTATTTGGGCCCGCTCAGGCTGACTTTATAATTGGCAATGGCCTGAACCCACGTTATGGCAGACATTACCATTCTCGGTCGAGCGAGACTCAAGATGCAGAAATTGCTCCGGCTTGCTGACCCAGAAAGAAACCCGAGCCTTGCGGAAGCGCAAAGCGCGCGCGAAATGCCCCGGCAACTCTCGAAGAAGCATGGCATTCCATTGCCAAGTGATCGGCCCATTCCACCCCGTCCACAGCCCCACAGGGTTAAGCACGGCGAATTCAGGAGAAGAAGATACGTCGTCGCTGGCTTTCAGCATTACATAGGCTCGCGCTTGAAACAACATATCAAGAT
>JASMGX010000036.1:0-14681 GCA_030751095.1 Pirellulales bacterium
CTTCAAGCATTTGATGCGACATGCATCCGCCCGAGTATGGGTGTTTGGGTCCTCCATGGCAAACCTCTTGCAGGATGAGATGCCGTTTCGGATGCTTTGCCAGATCGGCAATCCGACGAATAATGTTGAAGTTGGTGCGGTGACCGTGGAGATCGGCGGTCACCATTACCTCATCGGCTACGGACGCCTTTAGCTCGATAACATTTCCCAAGCGCGCTTCGGTATTCGCATTTGCCTGATGAGCGTTCTGGAATCTCTCGATGATGCGTTCGATATATTGAATGGTTGCAGCCATAGAAGATACAAATTAGCGATCGCTGTTGACTCGGACAAGACAGCCATTTTCTAATGGGCGGTCATTTTAGCGATCAAATGAAATCGAGCGAACCGTTTTAAACAAAATCGGCCCGCCGAGTAGATGTATTCTTGCCCCCCGGAATGCATGTCGATCGGGTTAAATTACCACTATTTTAGAGATATTTCTAACAACCGACTCTCCAGACAAGATATAAGAGAGTCACTACCCGCTCATTGGCCCCAATGCCCGAGTGGCATACGTGATCGTCATCGCTGGCGGGCCGGGTCATTCATGGGGGCCGGTTTGTTAGCCAGCAACACTGCCCCCCCAACTTCCTCTGGAGGATTGGGCCCGCAATGTGCTAGCGTCCGCGCATGGAACTCTCGTCGTTGGTCTAGCGCGCCCAAACTGCCATGCTGTAGGGACTTAACGGCAACAGTTGCACCTCGGTCCAACGAAGCGTACCTGTTGTCGTGACTGGAAGGTTTTGTGGATTCGCTGGATTTTAACGGTTTTTCCGTCGATACGATAATCAGTGGGTGCTTTGCATCTAAAGTGCTCGCCGCTTTCACGACGTTGAATGCCCCGAGATCAGTGAAACGGGCTTCATGATTTGGAGCCTTCTAGAGCCAGCACATTTCGCGTAGCACCGGGAACGAACATGAAGAAATTCTTATTCGGGTTAATTGCCACGATGGTTCTCGCAGGAAATGTTGGCTGTTCCCGACTTCCCTCTCGGGGATGTCAGGAGGGATGCAATGGGAATTGTAGCGTATGCGGCATGTCGGGCATTGGACAGAACGGTATGACAGCATATGGTGAAAACTTTGATCCCAATCGGCCGCGCCATTTTGCTTGCCCGTCAGCGTATCAAAATCCACGGGCCTACGTGGGGCCTGCTGGTCCTCCGACCGCCGCGGTCACTTATCCGTATTACACCACGCGGGGTCCGCGAGATTTTTTCCAGGATAATCCGCTTTCCATTGGTCCCTGATCGGATGCAAGAGGTGGACAGCTTTCCTGTTGGAGTGGTGGAGACTCCTCGTCTCCGACACACATGTCCTATGATATGTGACCGACCGCTACGGAACCTCGTGACATTTAAGATCTCTCAATCGCACCGGCTCACGATGAGTGAGATGTTTTGGCCACCAAAACCGAAGCTGTTGGAGAGTGCCATATCGCACTTACTCTCTCGGACCTGGTTGGGGATATAGTCTAGGTCACAGTCCGGATCGGGAGTCTCTTGGTTGATCGTGGGTGGCAGTACGCTGTCGCGCATTGCGAAAAGACAGACAATTAATTCTGTGGCCCCAGCAGCGGCAATCAAATGTCCCATCATGCTTTTCGTACTTGAGACCGGTATCTTGTAGGCCAACTCACCGAAGGCCTTTTTGATAGCAAGTGTTTCTACCTTATCATTGACGCTTGTACCGGTGCCATGAGCATTGATGTAATCAATTTGGTCTGCAGAAATTCCAGCATCTGCAAATGCGGCGCGGATACAACTGATCGCCCCACGGCCTTCCGGATGGGTATCGGTAATCCGAAAGGCATCTGCGGTCGAACCATATCCTTTGATTTCACCGTAGATTTGTGCGCCGCGCGCCTTGGCATGCTCCAGTTCCTCGAGGACGACCATGGCCGCGCCTTCTCCGAGAACAAAACCATCGCGATCACGATCGAAAGGTCGCGATGCACCTTGGGGATCGTCATTGCGGGTAGAGAGTGCCGTCAATAGATTGAACCCCGTTACTCCAAAGGGGTGGATCATACTGTGCGTGCCGCCGGAGAGCATCACATCCGCATCTCCTCGGCGAATCAGTTCGCGGGCTTCGCCAATTGCCTGGCTACTCGCTGCACAGGCAGTGAGACAGTTGGCATTGGGACCCTGGGCATTGAACATGCTGGCCAGATGTCCTGAGGGCATGTTGGGTTCTTGCTCAAGTTCAGCGATAGGACAGAGAGTCTCAATACCCGTTTTAATAAAAGCAGCGACATCTATTTTGTCTTTTTCCTCGATTGCAGAAAGCACCATGCGCGTGAAGGTCTCGAAGTCCTGTTGTCCCTCGCCGCTTCCCAAATAGACACCGAAGCGGGTAGGGTCGACGGTTTTTGCAAAACCAGATTGAACGACCGCTTGTTTAGCGGCTCCTGCCGCAAATTGCGAATGTCGTCCTCTTTGTTTCCAGACGGCGGGGTCTTCCCCTTCGTCGGCAATGTCCCAGTTGCGAACCTCAGCAGAGAACGTTGTCGGAAATTGACTGGCATCAAAAGATTGGGTGTAGTCGACGCCAGATTCGCCGCGCTGCAAGCGGCCCCACAAGTCCTCAGGACTGGTACCTAGCGGTGTAACACATCCCATTCCGGTGACAACCACACGACGGTTCATGAGAAATCATTCAGTGGATGATAAAGTGGAGTTCAGTCAAAAAAGTATTTATTCGATGTGTTCGGGAAAAGTCAGTTTCGAACCATCGGCTTTCTGGCCAACGTTAAATAGCTGCAAAGATCTTAGCAAATCTCCAAAATCATTGGAACGGAAGAGGGGGCGATGTGCTGTCTCGCGATCAATGTGCGCGAAGAGAATCTCAGCTTCGGCTTGCAAACAATCGCCGATATGACTGGTGGCCGTAGTCCGCGCGCCGCCCTCTTCAATTGCTTCTAACTTGGCCCGATATGTCAGCGTATCGCCAGGTACGGCACGGCCGTGATATATCAACTTCGGCACTTTGGCCAGAATGACTCGTTCGCGAAAATCATTGTATTCGCTGACAAGCATTCCGGCAGTTTGGGCCATGCCCTCGAGAATCAGGGAGTTGGGCATCGTCGGGATGCCCAAGAAGTGGTCATGAAGATGTTCTTCAGAGAGCGAGACTGTTTTAATTGCGGTCGCCTTCTGTCCGCTAACCATTTCGGTAAAACGATCAATCCAAAACCACCGCATCAGAGATTATAATCTTTCTGCCTGTCTCGGTCAGACTTTGCTTTCTACATAATTACACATATCTTGAACGGTTAACGACGTTGCAAATTCCTGGACAACAGGGTTTTCCTCGAATTTACTCAAATCTGCAAACGGCATCCGTTTTTTTAGCTCTTCGAGTCCCTCTGGATTGATTTTGCCGTCAGCAACATATTCGGTGCTCGTCAGGATATCTTCAGGAAATAGCTCTCCACGAGGAATTTTTATATCAAAACCCTTTTCAAGCCGAAAAACGATATCCAAAAAGTCAATGGATTCGGCTCCCAGATCACCTACAAGCGTTGCTTCGGGAGTAACTTCATCGTCCTCGACACCAAGGGCATCGACAAGCGCATCTCTTACTCTTTCAAACACATCTTCTTTTAACGGCATCGAGAATCTTCCTTCCCGTTTCTTTGATAGTACAGTATGTAAACCTACATGTTCAGTAAAAAGTTATACGAGTCCACTTGATTTTGTGGGCCTCAGTTCAAGTTTCCAAGCGCCCGCATTTCCTCGGTAGAAAGCGGGCGATACAGTCGCTGAAAGAGACACCGCAGGTCACTCCTTGCTCGTTCGTCCAGCGGGGCATCATCAGGGTTGGTGTCTGCCAGGCTGTAACGCTCTAAAATAAGCCGTGCACTGACATGCGTTTTTCCATCGACAGTACCGTTCGCCTTAAAAGTGGTTGTGTGTTCGTCTTGTTTCACTTGCTTTGCCGTTAGCACCAGTTGCGAGCCCGGTTGAACAAAATCCGCATACTTGAGGTTGCGAGCTTCTTTCAAAAGGACGACGCTGTGGGCAAAATCCTCATCGTGGCGTACCAACCACGCCCCAGTTTGTGTCATTGCCTCGAGCATCAAAACCCCAGGAAGCACTGGAAACAGGGGAAAATGGTCCGCCAAGTATTCCTCGGCCAAGGAAAGATTCTTAACCGCAGTAATCTCTTTGCCAGCAACAAGTTCCACAATGCGGTCGATCAGCGTAAAACGCATGGTGCTGCTTTTGGTGGGTAGTGTTTTCCCGCAACTCCCGCTTTTTCGACGGTCGACCGGCAAAAATCGGCTAGAGCCCATATCGAATAAACGGACGAGTATATATTGCCCGTTGGCTCGCCTCAACCTCTCAACGGCCTTCGCGGAGAAAATTCATTGCCGCAAAAGCGGCCCGCAACGGACCAATCCTTGCGTTTGGTACAGTTTTTCTTCTCGAAGCGGTTGTGTTTCCTAAATAATCACCAATACCGCCAAAATGGCAGCTTCCAAGGCCCAGAACTAAACGCTGCCAAAATGGCACTCGCGGCCCCTGTTTGGGATTATAAAAAATTGGCTTAAGCCCTTGTAAAGTAAGGGGTTGTACAGTATTTGCGTTGCTTTGGCACGGCCGTTGCATTTGTATCTAGCAACCGCTCTGCGGTCATTAGAGAGGCTGTTGGTGGCGGATAAAGTCAATGCCCCTATTTTTCATAGGCGCTATTGTTCAGATAGCAAAAAATCCAAAGGAGGAGTGCCATGTTACGCATGCATACCCAGAGTTTAAGGCCGGTCGAGCAACTCCGCTCCGACATGGACTGCATCATCCAGGATGTTTTTGGGACCCGCAATAAATCGTTTCCAGAGGTCCGAGGAGCACGGGGAAACCCGCCCATCGATGTCTGGGAAGAGAATGACGATTTTTTTGTGGCGTTGGATATCCCGGGTGCCACCGGGGGCGAAGTCGATATTACCGCTTTAGGCCGAGAGTTAACCGTAGAAAGCTCTCGCAGCGCGACCGGGCAGCAGGACGCTGCCGGGGAGGAGACTAAAGGGACTGAAAATTCAGAAGAGAATCAGGGTCCGGTGTACCACCACCGCGAACGACTTTCTGGCACCTTCCATCGAGTAATTCGGTTTCCGTTTGATATCGATGTGGAGAATGTTGAAGGGAGTTTAAGTGCTGGTGTTTTAACGGTGCGTGTACCGAAAGCGGCAAGTGCGAAACCGCGCCGGATTGAAATCGGCGCAAAGTGACAGTTGGTCCCGAACAGAGACCGGCAATAACGTTCATAGTGGCAGTCTGACATGAAGGCAGGCTGTCACTATTTTTTTGCGCGGGGGAAACCGTCATCGTCCCAATGCACCAAGGCCCATTGCACATGGAATAGATAGAGCACCGGGGCTCGAGGCTCTATTTTAGTCTAGTGAACGCGCTGTCCGGGCACCGCGCCCTCATCGGGACTGAGTAGAAACACCTCGCTGTTACCCGGGCCGGACGCAATGACCATGCCCTCACTGGTCCCAAATTTCATTTTACGAGGAGCAAGATTTGCGACGCAGATGACGAGTCGTCCAACCAGTGCTTCCGGCTGGTAGGCAGCCTTGATACCTGCAAACACCGTTCGTTGTTGCGCACCACCCAAACTCAGAGTCAATTTCAGCAGCTTACGAGCCTCTGGAATGGATTCTGCGGCGATGACTCGGGCCACGCGCAAGTCGACTTTCGCGAAATCATCGATCGTAATTTCCTCAGCCAGCGGTTCAGCGGCGAGGGCATCGCCGCTATCAGATGACACATTATCCGAGGTGGTTTCTAACGCATCATCACGGCTTTCATCAATCATGGCTTGAACCTTGGGTTTATCGATCCGATGGATCATATGCTTAAATGGATTAACGGGGCTACCGGTAAGGGGTGTTTGCGACTGTTTCCAATCGGTGACCGGTTCACCGAGCAACTGTTCGCACTGTATGGCCAACCGGGGTAGTACCGGGGCGAGATAGATCGCGATTTGACGAAACAGATTTAGGGCGACAGTACAAACATCCTGAAGTTGGCCGAGTTTGGAAGGATCTTTGCTCAGTTCCCAGGGTCGATTCTGCTCAACATAAGGGTTAGCCCCATCGGCAAGTGCCATGATTCGCCGTATCGCTTGACTGTAATCGCACAGTTCATACGCGCTCGCAATCAGGTCACCCTCTTTTGCCGCGTGGGCAAAGAGTCCCCCATCTTCCGGATACGTGTCTGAAAGTCCTTGCTGCTGCACAAATTTTGCGGAACGACTCGCCAGATTGACTACTTTTCCAACCAGATCCGCATTAATTTTGCTGACAAATTCATCCAGATTTAAATCGATGTCGTCGACTTTGGCACTCAGCTTTGTGGCGTAATAATATCGGAGATAACCTGGTTCAAGATGTTTCAGGTAGGTGGCGGCACGAACAAAAGTTCCACGACTCTTCGACATTTTCTCGCCGTCCACGGTCAGAAACCCATGAATGTGGACTTTGGTTGGGAGGCAGAAGCCGGCGGTCTTGAGCATTCCGGGCCAAAACAGGGTATGAAAATAGGTGATATCTTTTCCGATGAAATGGTGGATTTCACAAGCCTTATTGCGCCACCAGTCGTCAACATTTTCGCCGTGGAGCTTACACCATTGAAGTGTTGATGCCACATATCCGATCGGTGCGTCGAACCAGACATACCAATAATGGCCAGGGTTGTCTGGAATTTCAAAACCAAAATAAGGTGCTGGCCGCGAAATGTCCCAGTCTCTAAAGGGTTCACCCAAAAAGTGCCCACGCAAATAATTGGCAATCTCCGGTTGCAAGTGTTCCCCCGACTGCGTCCATTCATCGAGGAACGTGTGGAGTTGTTCCAACTCAATAAAGAGGTGTCGAGCAGTTCTGATTTCGGGCTTTGTCCCCGAGAGAGTACTTCGCGGATTTACCAGATCCCTGGCACTGTAGGTTCCGCCACACTTATCGCAATTGTCACCGTATTGGCTTTCTGACTTGCATTTAGGGCAAGTGCCCGTAACAAAGCGGTCTGCTAGAAAAGTTTTGGCCTCAGGGTCATACAATTGCTCGATGTCCTGCTCCTTAACAAGCCCGGCTTTTTCAATCGCGGTCCAGAACTCGCTACATAGTGCAAAATTCTCCTCGCTGTGTGTGCTCCCATAGTTGTCAAACTCAATATCAAAACCCGAGAAATCAGATTGATGTTCCCTGTGAATATGGCTGATAAATTCTTCTTCCGTGACCCCCTGTTGCCGAGCGCTAATCATGATTGCGGTACCATGCGTATCGTCGGCACAGATGTAAATGCAGCGATGTCCGCGCATCTTTTGGAAACGTACCCAGATATCGGTTTGGATATATTCAACCAAGTGCCCGATGTGGATCGGTCCGTTGGCATAGGGTAGCGCTGCGGTAACAAGAATTTGACGGGTTTTATTCATTATTAATCGCAGTTTTACTGCGGCTGGAAAACGCAAGTAGCGATTTAGGAAGACAGCAAGCAGTGAAGGTAACGCTTTCACTCGAGGCGAATGAGGATTGTATCTCAGGCCTGTTAAAATCGGGAGCCCGCAATGTTGGTGGAAGGTTTCGCCAGAAAATAGCGATTGTTTTTCTGCGACACACTTTTACCGAGCCGGCTCAGATCCCGTTTTGGGCAAAAGGATGGCCCAAAAACCGTATCGCATCGGTCATTTTAGCTCTGGAAACGGGTTTTGGATTTCTTTGGTATATAAAAGTTCGTTTAGGTACAGGTCTCATTCCACCAGGTCCTTTGTCAGTGGGTTTCTAAGATGTTTGATCGGTGGAGGTTATGCAGTAAGGCTCGGTGGCGCGGACACCAACGGTGCTAAAAAAATGTAATTTCGGGCATCCTGTTTGAAAATCTTGCCCTTGCAGCGATGTATGGAACGTCAGTAGAGAGGGGTTTTGCGGGCCCTTCAATATTGATTTTATTTCGTGAAGGCAGGAAAGCTACCACGGGTGAATCATTCTGGTTTGATGGTCGGCAGAATAGCGTTGGGCAACAAGGAAGTTGCCTAAAGGCAAGTCGATCGCCAGTGTTGGCGTCTCTCTGCCTTTGAGTGAGGAGGTAGCGACCGTTCGGTCGTTTGAGACTCCTTTTGTAAAGCGGATAAAAAAAGTCGGAAACCTTGTTCCAGGGAGGGAACGATGGTGTCGATGCAAATCGCAGCGTTGCTGCTGGCGGCAACAGGTGCTGGTGAGACAGTTCTCTATGATTTTCAGGCCACATGGTGTGGCCCATGCAAAATGATGGCCCCGGTCGTGCAGCGTTTGGAAGCTGAGGGCTATCCGGTTCGGGAAGTCGACGTAGATCGTGACGCGGCACTGGCCGGGCGCTATGGCGTTACAAACATTCCCTGTTTTGTACTGATCGTCGATGGGCAAGAACGAGGTCGGATAATCGGGGCAACCAGTTACGAACGGCTTGCCGATTTGCTTGCGAAGGGCGGAGTGGGTCGCGCTGGAGAGGGAATTGTGAGCAGTCGCGGACAATCTCCCGACCGGCCTAGAAAACTTTTGTCTCTCCCAACTTCCTTTCTTCGCAACCGATCACCCGCTCCCGCTGCCCCTGAGAAACCTTCGTCGCGGCAGCCATTTGATACTCCGGTGCCATCGCCGAAGGCATTGGCACTCGCGGAGCAGCGGCCCCTGTCCCAACTCGACCAGATTGCTTTAGATGCGCACCCAAAGCGTGCAGCTGCACCCGAAAAAGTACCCGATTCACTTTCTGCCCGCCTGCTGCGCTCAAGCGTGCGACTGAAGATCTACGATCCACACGGATATTCTTTTGGCAGTGGTACGATTATCGAATATTCTCCTCGAGCAGGCGGTCTGGGTGGACAGGCCCTGATTCTGACGTGTGGACATGTTTTCCGCGACTCCCGGGGGCAGGGACGGATTGAAGTCGATTTGTTCGATCAAGGAAAAGTCCAAACGGTCGTTGCCCGCATGGTCCGTCATGACCTGCAACGCGATATTGGATTGGTTTCGATCGAGACGGATCGCGCTGTCCCGGTTGCACCTCTGGCGTCAAAAAAGAGCCAACAGTCTCCCGGAAGCCAGGTCCTGAGCATCGGCTGTGATCATGGGAATGATCCGACAGTACAAAAAAGTACAATCAAGGCAGTCAACAGTTTTGTGGGTCCTGCGAACTTGCAGGTTGTCGGCCAGCCGGCAGTCGGTCGCAGTGGCGGTGGACTTTTCAACCACAAAGGAGAGTTGATAGGGGTCTGCAATTTTGCGGACCCAACCGATCGAGCCGGTCTCTATGCTGCGGTCGAGTTGGCCCATGCGGTTCTCCAAAAATCTGCTCCATGGATATCTACCGCTGGCGTTGTTCAGCCCGAGTCGTCTGATCCGGTTGGCACAGATTTAATGGCGTTGGCTGATGAGCAGCTATTAAATGGAAATGCAAGTGAGCTGATTTGTATTGTGCGCAGCGGCAGTGGTCCAGAGAGCCAGCATCGGGTTATTGTGATCGACAAGGCCTCGCGTGAACTACTTGAGCAGCTTGATTCGGAACGTGCAAAAAACCGGCGTACGTTGCCCACATCGATGGCCCTCGAAACAGATCGTTCCAATCGCCAGGCCGACATTCCAAGCAATCGTGATAGCGGCACTGGATCGCATCCCGCTTGGCAGTAATGGATTCTCATGTTGTTGCTTTTCAGGCAACGAAATATCCCCTTCCGAGCGCCATTCTTGCCAGTAGAACATTCGTGATGCATTGATTCTATTGCGGCGCTTTCTTTACGCCCTCTTTAGAGATGTTCTCGGAACAAAACCTCCAGCAGAGGTTCCGGCTGAGAAAAAGTTTCTATGAGCAGATCAGGTGAGGTGGCAGCAAGTTCGTTCGCACTATGGCTGCCTGTACAAACTCCAACCACCACCGCGCCAATGGCCCGGCCACAGCGAATATCATGTGGGGTATCTCCAATAACGCACACCTGTTTATTCTCGAAGGGTATTCCCAGGTGTAGGCGAGCGGCTGAAACGGCATCTTGGGCGACAAGTTCACGCTGAGGGTGGTGGTCGCCATAGCCTCCGAAATGAAAATAATGGGCAATGCCAAAGTAACCGAGTTTAATCTGTGCCCCCTCCGCCACATTGCCGGTCAGCAATCCCACGGCAACATCCTGCCGCTGCGAGAGTTGGTCCAAAAGATCGACAACTCCCGGCAGAACATCGCCATCGCGTTCATCCATGCACCCTGGTAGGTGATCAAGATAGGCCTTAAGAAAGAGTTGCCAGGATTGATGGTTGTTCTCAACACCACAGTACGCGAAAAGATCACCCATAATGGCCCGATCCGTCCGGCCCCGAAAGGGGATGCTATGGTTGGTTGTTTTTATGCCAAAAACAACTTCCATCGCGTTTTCAAAAGCAAGCTGTCCTGCGCCACCGCTTCGGATCAACGTTCCATCAATGTCAAAAAGACAAATTCGCATACTAGTTCTTTTTTGATTGCAGGTCTCGTGAACCGTTATTAGAGACTGTTTCTAACGCCTGCTCCTACAATAACAACTATTCCGATTGTAGTGCTACTGCTAGCAGTCGCCCAATCCGAACAAACGTCATCGGTTCAGTAGAATTTATTGCAAATTGCATACTCGGTTGGTAATCAACTGCTTGCGAATGGTTGGCTTCCAATCTAGAGTTAAAGATGTAGAGATTTGAAAATAGATGGGCCAAGTTTTGTTGCCCTAAGAAAAAACAACTCAAAATATTTTGTCGGAAGGTTGTCTTATGTATCGCTTGCCAATCGCTTTTTCGCTGTTGCTTTTTCTCGCTCTAGGTGTTGGGGAGACTGAAGCCAACGACTATTTGGTCGGGGGTATGTTCAATACACCGCGGGTTACCCACTACCGAGGTATGCAGACGGGAAGGATTACCTATTACGGTCGCAGTTGCCCTCCACAACAAGCCTGTCCGCCCCAGGGAGGCTGCCAGACTGCCTATTATCCAACGACAGCCAACAGGCCTGTTACTACG
This sequence comes from Pirellulales bacterium, assembly GCA_030751095.1. Lineage (GTDB taxonomy): Bacteria > Planctomycetota > Planctomycetia > Pirellulales > UBA7805 > UBA7805. The sequence continues at coordinate 11,054 of JASMGX010000036.1, forward strand.
GCTATCTATCAACCGGTAGCGCCCGGCCAGAGTTTTGTGCTGCGTTCCAACTACACACCATATCAACTTGGACAAAATCAACTCGGGCAAAAGGGCATCTCGAGAGTTGTGCCTGCGACGATGGTGGCGCCAGCGACAATGACAGCCCCCGCAGCTCCTCCATGCAACAATTGCACTACGCCGGCTGTTGGTCGTTAGGTTTACTTGGTCGGATTGCCTGTATTCCAATTTTGATGGGTTGCGATTCGCCCGGCGGTGGGGGAACGCCTTGGTCTCTCTGGGCCGGCCCGCAGTTTGGTGGCCTGAGTGTTTTGGGCGCGACGATAGATCGGGTGCTGTAGATCGGTTGCCGTGCCGGTTGGACTGAATCTCGGAGTTGTATCGAAAGCGCCGACTCTGAGAGTGGAATCCATTCTCCCACGCGAAGACTCTTCTATTGGCCGGCCAGAGTAGCTCAAGGCGGGTCATTTCGCGATCTCTCGAGAATCGCCGATTTTGACGGCTGGAACTCGAGAATAAAGTCAAAAACAACCCAATTTACTTGTCTTTACCAAATTCGCAAATTAGAATTTTTGTATGGGACTCTATGCTTGTCCCACCGACTTAGAGAAACGTTTTGCTCAAATCACGTTCTCACCCGTTCGTCTTTTTGAGGGCGGGTGGGGGCGTAACGGACAGTTTTGGTTATTGCGTTGCAATTCAAGAAGAGGTGGCACTATGAGAAATGGCAAAATGGTTGCCGGGATTCTGTTTTCGATCATCCTGGGTCTCGGAGCTATGATTCCAGAGAGTGCCTTGGGGCAGGATCAGGCGCTCAACGGTGTCCTTGTGGATGGGCACGGTGTGCTCAAGATGCGTACCTACGAAGATCCGGGTGGCCGTTTGATGCGCGAGCGGGTTCTCGCAGCGCGGGCTGCTCTGCCGCAAGATATCTGTCGCAAGAGCCCACTCCGCAAAATATCAATCAATCGGCTAGAAACGGCCCTCCAGGACGCGATTGAGAATAATCGCCAGCCGACCGACGCGATGCGTCACTTGGCCGGGCTGACGCGACTGGAATATGTCTTTTACTATCCGGAGACAAAAGACATTGTGATTGCCGGCCCTGCCGAAGGTTGGGTTGAAGATGCCAGTGGTCGGGTAGTCGGTATTGGGAGTGGCCAGCCTTGTCTGGAATTGCAGGATCTGATTGTAGCACTACGGGCTTTTGCCCCCGGTTCGCTCGAGGATCCCGTTATCACAGTTTCCATCGATCCGAGCCAAGAAGGACTGCGAAAGATGCAGGAATTTTTGGCCGGCCTCCGTGGAATTAAGCCCAATGATGCTGGCCGCATTGCCACCGGATTACAGACCAGTTTGGGACTCCAGGATGTTGTGTTCGGTGGGATAGACCCGAACACCCATTTTGCCCAGGTGTTGGTTGAAGCCGATTATCGGATGAAACTGATCGGTATTGGTCTCGAAAGGCCCGCGGTGAGGATGTCCACGTACATTGATAAGGCAAATCCGGCTTCGGTTTCGCAAAATGCAATGAGGCGTTGGTATTTCGTCCCCGATTATGAGCGGGTGATGGTCTCTGATGACGATTTGGCGATGGAGATGATCGGCGAAGGCGTCAAGCTGATTGGTGAGGATGAGGTTGTAAATCCCGATGGCAGTCGCAAAAGTGTCGGCCAATCGGATCGTGCCAGCCGTCTCTTCACACAGTCCTTTACCCGTATGTATTCCAAGATGGCCACTAAATCTGCGATCTGGGCCCAGCTTCGGAACTTGATTGATTTGTCGGTTGCCGCCGCCTTTATTCGTGAACAAGGATTTCACGAAATGGCCGAGTGGACCATGCCGGTATTCAGCGATGAAGGTGCCTATCCCGTTCAGGTCTACACCACACCGGTACGCGTTGAAACGGCAGTGAATGTGCGTTGGAAGGGAAATACACTCATGACACCCGTTGGTGGTGGCATTCAAATTGAACCGACGGTGGCACTCTCAGGCCATAACCTGCAGACGGATACTAAAGGAAACGTCAAGCAGGCACACGATCTGGTCGATCCGAGTCGTATTAAGCCAGACCGCTGGTGGTGGGATTGAGTTCAAAGATGTCGATCATCACACTTTCGGCGTTGGCGTTTTGAGGATGCAATCACCGAACGTGTGTCGCTCAGTTGTCGTTTTGGCTTTCTGTGTCTCGGGCAGTGTCGATCAGAGAAGCGGCCCCTTGCTTGAGTAATTCTTTGGCGGCCTTTTCCCCAACCGCGATGGCGCTCTGGGCCGATCCCTGTTGCGACGACGTTAGCCGTTTTGTTCCGACGGCATCAAGGACAACAGCATCTAGTTGCAGGTGACCCTCGTCATCCACTCTTCCCCAAGCGCCAATAGGCGCAAGACAACCTCCGCGCAAATGTGCCAGCAGAGCCCGTTCGGCCAACACCGCTTGATGGCTGGGTGGATGATCCAGACTTCGGACACATTGCTGTACCCGCTCATCATCGCAGCGGGTTTCTAATCCAAGGGCGCCCTGCCCGACTGCCGGAAGCATTTCATCTATGGTGAACTCATAGCTGATGTGCTGTTCCAACCCCAACCGCTCAAGTCCTGCACGTGCTAAAACAATGGCGTCGTAATCGCCGTTTTTGAGTTTGCCGATACGGGTTTCGACATTTCCGCGAATATCGAGCACGCAGACATCATTGCGAAGGAACAGCACCTGGGACTGCCGGCGGATACTGCCGGTTCCAATCCGACTCTCACTAGGCAGCTGATGGAGTGTGCAATTGTTTTGACTTAGCAATACATCCATGCACGCCACCCTTTTAGGTACGGCGACGAGAAAGATACCATCGACCGGATCGGTTGGCAGGTCTTTTAGGCTATGCACCGCTAGATCAATCTGGTTTTCAAGGAGTGCCCGTTGAATCTCCTTGGTGAAAATACCAGTACTGCCTAGCGCGCCAACAGATCCTGAAACGTTTTGATCTCCCTGCGTTGTAATGGTGACCAATTCCACATCTATATTCTGCTCGCGGATCTGCTGGGCAATCCACTCAGCTTGCCAGTGAGCCAACTTGCTGCCACGCGTGCCGATACGAATGCAGTCCGGTGTCTTCATCGTTTGCCGGTTCGTTGGTTTGGGAAGGGGAGCGTTTTGGCGGTTGAGCGAAAGTTAATCTCCGGTCAGTGATTAACCATCTCCGGAGGAAATGACATTGGCCGCAGCATCGGCATCGGCTGACCCGGAAATTTGCTGTGGAGCGACAACCACTCCACAGCTGACAATAAATTGGAACGCCTGGTCGATGGTTAGGTTCAGATCAAGTGCTTCGCTCCGCTTGATCGTAATGGTATATCCCGTGAAGGGTGCCGGCGATGTGGGTATCAGCACGGAAAGTACCGGCTCGTTTGCGGCGGAGGCAATATCCAACATGCTCTCACCAGTTACTAAGCCGAGTGACCAGATTCCCCTACGCGGATACTCGACGGCAATAACACGGGTGTACTCGATATTTGATTCACTAAATATAAAGTCGGTAACCTGTTTTACGGATGTATACACATTACGAATTAATGGTAAACGGTCGATGACCTTTTCCAGGGCAGTCCAGGCCAACCGGCCCATCTTGGCCGCCAG
>JASMGX010000036.1:15084-24881 GCA_030751095.1 Pirellulales bacterium
GGGGGCAAGATAACCGCCAGACCCCTTATGACGGCGCGCCTAAAGGGCCGTGTTGGATGTGCGTGCTTTCGATTCACTTTTTGCGGGGGCATGCTTGATTTTGGGCATTCCGATCACCGCCGTTTCAAATGCAGATGATCTTTGGCCGCGATCCGTTGGTGTGGGTTGCCTTGTCTTGGGGTGGAGGAAAGATGGGTCCCATTATTGACCTCCCAACCAAAAAAACCAATCCGGGTGCGAAGCAGGCATCATCGCTCTATCCACCAACTTCATACGCTGCCCGTGCAAGTACAGCAACGGCGACTTGGGAGGCTCCAGCTGCCAATAGGGCTTTTGCGGCTTCATTACAAGTCGCTCCGGTAGTCAATACGTCATCTACCAAGAGAATGCGTTTTTGATACACCATCCCCTTTTTTGTGATGCCGAAGGCACCGCGCATATTTAATTGTCTTGCGTGCTGCGATAGTTCACTTTGCCTCGTGGTTTTACGCCGCCGGACCAATACTCTTCTTGAAAAAGGGATTTTCAGTTTTCCACCTAGATAATGGGCGACCGTTTCGGGACCATTGGTTCCTCGCTTCAGGCGTCTTGTCCAATGCATGGGAATCGGCACGATCAAATCGGGGGAAAACGCATTGATTTCCTTTTGTCGTACGGCCAACAGGCATTGGGCAAGTGCCATCGTTAACGGCTGACCATCGAGATATTTAGTCTGAAGAACTGCTGTCCGTGCTTTTCCGTGATAGGAAGCTAGAGCGATGATGCAGCGGAACGGGAACTGAGCGTCAAGACAATGTTTGCAACCCGGGTCTTCTTTTCCGATAGCGTCAGCTGTCGGGTTGCCACAGTGCGGGCAGACCGGCCTGCGGAGGTTGCAGATCTCACTGCGACAGTTGTGGCACAGACCAACGCTCTCGCGCTCTGTTAATAGGTCAACGTGGCAGAATGCGCAGAGGGGTGGCAGCAGCAAATCGAGTCCTGTTTGCCGCAATCGGAACCAGCCATTTCCAACTGTTTTTCTGAAATGGTGCAATGCGTGAGAAAGTTTGACCATTGCAAAACCAAAGAACTGTAGTGAAAGACCCCAATAATGAGGATATCACATCTTTCCCGGTTTGCCCGCATAATGGACCTTGACCGGATTGTTGGCGGTTTTCTATGCTCCGAGGGTCTATATTCTCAGAGAAGACTCCCCTCGTGTATCTATCAACGTAAGAGATTCAAGCATGTCTGCTAAAAGTCGCCTGAGCCAACTTGCGCAAAGGACAGTGGAGCAGCCGATCAGTTACTTGATGCGAGAAGCCCTCGCTCGGCCCGAGTTGATCTCACTGGCAGCAGGTTTTGTGGATCAGGCATCGCTGCCGGTCCAATCCACACATGCTGCTCTGGAGCACTTGCTCTCGCAACCGACACAAGGGCGTGCTGCTCTTCAGTATTCTACTACGATGGGTGACCCGTTACTCCGTGAGATCCTGCTTTCGCGCCTTGTGAGTATGGATCAGAAAGCAGTCTGCAAGCAATCGATTGAACAGGTTATTGTAACCGCTGGCAGCAATGAACTTTTGTATCTTATAGGTCTGACCCTGTTCGATCCAGGCGATATTGTCTTTTGTGCTGCACCTACCTACTTCGTTTATCTTGGCGCCCTACAGAGCTTCGGAGTGCGTACTGTTGGATTAGAGGTCGATGCAGAGGGTGTGGTTCCCCAGTCACTGACATTAGCGATGGAAAAATATTTTGCGGAGGGACTCGGTTCACGCATCAAAGCGATCTATTTAACAACGTATTTTGATAACCCGAGCAGCATTACGACATCATCCCAGCGCCGCTGTGAGCTCGTTGAGATTGTAAAGCGATGGAATCATAAACACGACAAGGTTTATGTTATTGAAGACGCAGCCTATCGGGATTTGCGATATTATGGCGATGATATTCCAAGTCTTTTGGCGGCAGATGAGGATGGAGACACGGTTATTCATACCAGTTCGTTTTCAAAATCATTTTCTCCAGGTCTTCGCGTTGGTTGGGGTGTTTTGCCACCCGAGTTGGTAAATCCAATCAGCAATCAGCAGGGCAACATCAATTTCGGATCTCCGCATTTCAGCCAGCAGACTATGATTGCCATTTTGCAACAAGGTTCTTTTGAAAAGCATGTGGAAAAAATCCGCACCGAGTATCGTAAAAAATTACAGGCAATGCTGCAGGCAGCTGAAATGCACTTGGGAGATTTGCAGAATGTGAGTTGGCTTCCTGCGACCGGGGGCCTGTATGTATGGATGTGTGTGGCCGGTATCGACACGGGCGCTGATGGCCCGCTTTTCCATCGTGCTCTTGATATGGGCGTTCTCTACGTTCCCGGATGTCATTGTTTCCCAAAAGAGGGCGAACCAATACAACACGATATGATTCGCCTAAGTTTTGGGGTCCAGTCCGTTGAACGGATTGTGCAAGGAATGCAATGCTTGGCAAAATCAGTACATGAAGTGCTTGATAAACAGCCTCTGACCCTGCCAGCGGAGGCATGAGTATGGATATCATCGATCGTTACCTGCTGCGACAGTTTTTGGGGATCTTTGCCATATTCTTTCTGAGCCTTTTCGGACTGTTTGTTGTTGGCGACACAGTGAATCATTTTGGCGAAGTGGCTCATTATGCTCGTTCTCACGGTGGTGTTCTGAAAGTCATCGCCGAATATTACGGCTTTCGATCCCTGATGTTTTTTGACTGGATGAATTCATTGCTGGTGCTGATCGCAGCTATGTTTACGATCGCATCGTTTCGGCGTCACAATGAAATGACAGCCCTTATGGCCGCAGGCATTCGTAATGCCCGGATCATTCGCCCTATCTTGATTGCATCAGGTGTCTTGGTGCTGTTGGCAGTGATTAACCGCGAGCTATTGCTCCCGTCGGTCCGTGGACAATTGTCTACAAACTTTAAAGACATGGATGGCAAAAAAGTTCGACCAATTACGCCAATGTATGATAACGAAACGGATATATTGCTGAGCGGTTCCGGGTTCGTGCTCCGGACAAAAACAATCAAGGATCCAAATTTCTTTTTGCCGCGATCATTGGATCACTATGGACAGCAATTGATTGCTACAGAGGCAATGTATCATGCAGCCAATAAAGGGCACCCTCCAGGCTATTTGCTAAAAGGCGTTGTCCAGCCCGACGATCTCGCTCAGAAGAGTTCGTTGCAATTACATGAAAAGTTGGTCATTTTTACGCCACATGACACAGATTGGCTTGCTGAGGATGAATGTTTTGTTTCGAGTCGGGTGGAACCACAGGCACTCACTGGAGGTGGTAGTTGGCAAAAACTATCCTCCGCCTCGGAACTGATTGCATCGCTAAAAAATCCGAGCGTCAAAAACCATCCCGGTATCGAGGTAGAATTTCATTCGCGATTTGTTCAGCCTTTCTTGGACATGAATCTTCTTTTGCTTGGTTTGCCGATCGTTTTAACTCGCCAATCACGAAACCTTTTTCTTTCTGTAGGATTTTGTGTACTGTTGATTGTGGTCTTCATGGCAGTGATTATGCTCTGCCACAGTATTGGTGAATCGGCTGTGCTAAGCCCATCTCTTGCTGCGTGGTGTCCCTTGATACTGTTTTTGCCGCTGGCCGTGATGATGAGCACGCCGCTGTGTGAATAGACACGGTGTGAATAGCCGCTGTGTGAATAAAAGTGTGTATGAGTAAAAGTGGCGAAATATTTTGTCCCCATTGCTTTGGGCCATCTTCGCAAGGTTTCGTGGACGTTCTTTGCCTCACGATTTGTCAATGGTGGTTGTCGCTGCTACCGCTGAGAAGTATGGTGAGGGAGTTCAGGAGTCTGAATCCACCTTCGGAGTGAGGCAGTGTGACTGTTAGAGACATCGTGACTGCTGGTGGACGGTGACCTTTATACTGCGGACGCCATCGCGGGCGATGAGAATCATTTTCAAACCCAAATACGTTTTCAAAGAGTGATGCATTCAGACCCGATCTATCAGGAAGCAGTCAAGCGTTTTGCTGGACTTTTTGATTTGGCGCAAACGACGGATTTGAAGGAACCGACTGCCATGACGCTTGCCACAGTTGGTGAGAATGGCCAGCCCTCGGTCCGTATAGTCCTTCTCCGCTGTGCGGACGAGCGAGGGTTTGTGTTTTTCACAAATTCGCTGAGCAGAAAGGGTATTCAAATTGCGAGCAATCCCCACGCGGCCCTCGGGTTGTTTTGGGATTCTTTAGGGGAACAGGTCTGTGTGGAGGGAGTTGCCAGTCCGGTGGGTGATGCAGAATCGGATATCTACTGGAAAAGCCGTCCACGCGGTAGTCAAGTTGGCGCCTGGGCATCGCTGCAATCCGAGGAATTGCCCACTCGCACGATGCTGGACCAACGCGTAGAGGATTTTGAAAAGAAGTTCGCCAATCGCGAGGTGTCGCGTCCTGAACACTGGTACGGATATCGAATAGCTCCAGTGCGGATCGAGTTTTGGCAGGAGGGTGTTTCGCGTCTTCATACGCGAACCGTCTACGAATTGCGCGAAGATGAATGGGTCCGTTTCTCTCTCTACCCATAAGTGCGCCGATTGTGAGGGTTTTCATCGTTCCTTCCGGGCTAATGCTGGTAGTGCATTCATACGAGCAATTGGGACATAGTGGCAAACTGGCGTTGTTTGCAAAGTTACAGTCTTCTAAAATCCCCCACTGGCGATTTTCCAAAAGAGTGTTCTTTTGTGCGTAGAGGCTTTTGCATGTGGCGTGAACGATGGCACATTGGGCTGTTGATCGGCATCGGCCTGCTAGCTCTGATGGTGCATCTTGACGGTTCGCGACTCTGGGATCGGGATGAAACACGCAATGCGGGTTGTGCAGCGGAGATGATGGCCCAGAGTGACTGGGTCGTACCTACATTCAATGGAGAGTTGCGCGATGCGAAGCCAGTTTTGCTTTACTGGCTAGTCATGATTTCATACACGCTCTTTGGAGTGAATGAGTTTGCCGCTCGGTTTCCATCTGCGCTGTTGAGTTTGGGAACGATCTTGGCGACCTATGTGATTGGCCGTAGGCTCTTTGGCCCTCAGGTCGGACTGCTGGCCGGTGTCATCCTGGCAACGAGCGTGATGTTTGAAGTGTCGGGACACGCGACAACTCCTGATGCATCTTTGATCTTTTGCAGCACGATCGGATTAATGATCTATGTGTTAGCCACATTCAGACCACGCAGCGTGGCGTTCGGTGAACGGACGGCACCGGAGTTATGGGTGGAGGGCCAGTATTTTCCAACCTCCTGGCCGGCGGTTGCTCTGATGTATGCGGTGCTGGGGGTAGGCGTTTTGGCCAAGGGACCGGTAGGTCTGATCTTACCGACAGCTGTAATCGGCATGTTTTTGCTGATTCTCTACGCTCCAAAAAAGAAAACAGTCTCGACGGTGTCGTCGACGTTTTTTAGCCGCTTGCGGGCGGGCTGTGCTCGATCGGTGCGGTTGTTTGCCCCGGCTCATTTTTTGCGAACTTGTTGGCGGATGCGGCTGCTCACCGCAACACTCGTCGTATTGGCGATCGCCGGACCCTGGTATTTCCTGGTCGGTGTCCGCACAGATGGCGCGTTTTTGCGTGGATTTTTTATTGACGAACATTTTGGTCGCGCGACCCACGCTATGGAAAATCACTCCGGTGGACCCTTCTATTATGTTATTGCCATCTTGATTGGATTTTTTCCCTGGTCGGTTTTTGCAACTCCGATGCTCGTTGGTGCAATCGGTCGTATTCGCCGCAACGATCCATGGAGAGCGGGCTACTTATTTGCGATCTGCTGGGTGGGAGTGTATTTGGCGATCTTTACCTTCGCAGCCACCAAATTGCCCAGCTATGTAACACCCTGCTATCCGGGGCTCGCTCTTTTATGTGCGACGTTTCTATACCAATGGTGCCAAAAAACGACCATCGCACCCGATGGATGGGTGACCAGCGGCCTGACGGTTGTGGCCGTTGTCGGAGTAGTCGCTGCGGTTGGGCTTCCAATTGCGGCTCATTTTTTCTTGCCTGGAGAAGAAATGTTGGGTGTTTTGGGTGTGGTTCTGTTGCTCGGTGCAGCTGCGTGCTTCTGGATGATGCGGAAGGGACATGCCCGTGGCATGGTACTGTCATTTGCCTTGATGGCGGTCCTGCTCTCCGTTTCGGTCTTTAGTTTTGTGATGCCTCGTATCGATCGGCACCGGACGCGATTTATTTTGACAGAACTGGTCCAACAGTCAGGACCTGAGACCAAGATGGGCGCGTACGGTTTTTTTGAGCCAGGCCTAGTCTTCTATACAGGCCGCACGGTGCGGCCCCTTTTGCGTGGTGCGCCTCTTGCAGCCACGCCCGATGAGAATACAGACTCTCATAGTGCGTCGAATCGTGCAACAACCGTTGCACCGTTTCTGCAACAAGAAAGCCCAGCCATGCTGATCACGACCGGCAGTGGCTATGAGCAGATTGCCGACCTTCTTCCCCCCGGGGTCGAGATTCTTAGCGAGGTGCCTCGCTTTTTGCGGTCGGGTACGTTGGTGTTACTCGGACGCCCCGAGGTACTCCACCAGGCAACGACGCCAAATCGTACTCTCCGCTGAACAGTTGTTCGGCGCACGAGAATATGCACCGTTTGTCAAAGACATTGCTGTCTGAGAGATTTCCGTTCTAGGCCAAGTGTCGTTTTGACAGTATATTGAGAATGTTTCTCGCGTACGATCTCTTTTCTGTAGATATCTGCACGATAATGGATTCTGCGATTCTCTGATTGATGAAGCCATGCGTTACGATGAATTCGAACAAGAACGGATGTTCCACGAAGCTTGGAGCGCGGTGTCCATCGTGCGGCCAGTCGATTATTCCCTGTTCACTTTTGGCGAAAGTGTGCTGCCCTATTTTTTAGTCTGCGGCAATCAGGAAGGCACGGATCCACTTTCGGTTACCCAGGGTGATGTCCGAATCAATCGCCCCATGATTGTGACTCCGGAAAATAGTCGTCCGGAGTTTCAGAACTTTTTTGACAGCATGGAAGAAGAAGGGATTGCGCAGTTTTTGTTGGCTAGGACCGCAACATTTTCCAATCTGAAATTTCTCAATCAGAGCGGCAAGAAGCAGATTGTCCACGATAGCATGGAAAGTGCAGTCGAAAAAATTGTCAAACGACTTGATGACCAGGAGGAAGATCGCATAGCCGTGCTGACGTCTCCCGTACATTTAGCGGGTGTTGCGGTGTTGAAATATGCAGCTGAGCGGGTATTTCAGAGTGCTTCGGACAATATTCAGGAGCTCAGAGAGCGAGGTTTTCTTCCCTGAGCAGGCGAATGCGCCAAAAGATAGACATCCATCACCGTGAAATTCATTTTCTGTATTGTGGCTGGATGTGGAATATCACGGGAACAGTTTGCTTCTTAAAATAAACGAACCATGCAAAAAAATCTGGGAATGACGATTGCACTTCGCCGCGTCTGGCTCTGGACAATACCGATGGCTGCCTACAGTTCCCTTGCGCTATGGAAGCCTCGGTTCAAGAGCCTCGACATACCAGATGTGTCGTTTCCCATGGAAGCAGCATTGACGTTTGTCATGGGAATGTTGATTTTGTTCCGTATCAATCGCGCCTACGAAAGGTGGTGGGAAGCCCGCACATTATGGGGAACACTGGTCAATGTGAGTCGAAATCTTGCCGTAAAGACGCGACAATTAGCCAACGTCGATGCGGCCGATCGGGGGGAAATGCGCCGCTTGATTATAGACTTTAGCTATGCGCTAAAAGACCATCTGCGCACACCATTACAGCCCGCAACACCTCCAAACGATTCAGATCCGGCAATTCAGATCGAACACATTCCCAGTAGCATTGTGCAGAACATTTATAAAAAGCTTAAAACATGGTCGCAGTCTGGCGCCCTCACGCGTGAAGAACTTTGGATGATGGACAGCGAAGCGAGGATGTTGCTGGAAGTCTGCGGCGCCTGTGAGCGGATCAAATTGACCCTGATGTCCCGATCATGGCGACTTCTTACGCGTCAGTGTCTCGGTCTCTATTTGCTGACGCTTCCCTGGGCGCTGGTAGACGAATTCCACTACTGGACGATTCCGATCAGTGTCTTGATTGCATATTTTGTGATCGGTGGCGAGGGAATTGCGCACTATGTTGAAGAACCATTCGGCTCGCAGGAAGACCATCTGGACCTGGATGGAATCTGCAGAAGGATTGAATCGTCTGTGAGAGAAATTCTCACGGATTGATTTTTCACAGTACAAACATGGTGCCCGCAAAGAGTCTCTTAGCTCGCCTCAGTGGCACCCTGCAATTCAAACGCTATGGCTGGAAGAGTCCGCCCGGCGGGAGTTGCTCAAACTCTGGCTCCTCGATTGGCATCAGTACCGAAGGGAGGCGTTTGATGGTGGGCGCATCGACAGGCGAGCGATCCGCGGGTTTTGCGGCGGCAGTCGGCAATGATTCGAGCATCATTGCATAGGATTGTAGCTCACGATAAAGAATGCGGAAGGAACCGAGGCTCGCAACGCTCTGGTATTCTTTGTTCTCGGCCACGAGGGCAAAATGTTCCAAAACGCGCTGCAGAGATTCGAGATCCGGGTGCATTACCACGGCCCGTTTGGAACTTTCAATTTCGGGAGGCAACTGCAAAAATGTCTGCCAGCGTGCGGCAGTGGTCAGTCGCATCAGATCTCGGTCAAGCCGTCGCGCAAGGACTGCCAGTTTACGACGCTGCCGTTCGAGGGCCGAAATCTCAGATCCGGGTAGCGCCTGTTTTACATTATCAAAATCCTGTCCGGGCGGATCGCTTGGGGGAATGACAGATAGCTGCGGAAGGTTCCGGCGATTATGCGCCGATCCGTTAGTCTGCACCCGCGTAAAGGGTGCCTGGACTGTCGTTCCCTCGGGGCCGTGGTAGATTCTGACAAAAGGCGCTTTTACATAGCCAGGGCCGACTTGGACCGGTTGGGCCCTAGCGCCGGCTGTGCCTGCAAGAGAAAACAGGAATGTGAGAAGGGCAAGCGGTGCAATCTCTTTTCGGAAAGAAATTTGTTTCATTGGGATCCTCCTGATCCTCACCCCGACTCGTTTTCCGTCGTTCATCAAAGACATCGTCGGGAAAAATTTCTCTCAAACTTGATCTGTCCCGGGTGCGCCGTACGCGATCCCGAAGATTACCTGACCGCTGCAAAAGGTTCACAAACCGGTTATAACGAATGACTCATGAGGCAACACAAAGATGATCGGTTTGGGCCGGTTGTATGCCGCTGAGCGTGATGGGATGATCGTCAAAACAGACACAAGCCGTAGTGGTGAATTTTCGGGTCGGTCCGAATGTAAACAATATAGTGAGCTCGCGAGAGTCTGTCTGTTCGGTCCCGCGTGAAAATGGCCGCCAGTTTTTCCGGGTGTAAAAACAATGCTGGTACGATTGTATCGAGCATGATGGTTGGAGCGGGCCGACGGATCGATGTGTGCCAACGAACGCAATGGGCTCAGCTTGAGATCGGGCTCTATAAAAGGGGCCTTTTTGTCCCTGACTATGCAGCGATGGGAGTCATTCGGCCTCTTCCGGGGCGAGTAGTTTTCTGCCGCGCATTTTTGAGGAATCTGTTGCTTGCCGCTTGTTGTCTGCCTTCGCCGATTGTCGTATGATGCCCGTCGATTATTGGGGAAAACTTTTGGTTTGTTTCTATAGCCGATTTTGAAGCAAAACACTTTCGGGAAGGTATACCGACAATGCATGACCCCCGTCTTGTGAAGCTCGCAGAAATACTTGTCGATCACAGTTG
>JASMGX010000370.1 GCA_030751095.1 Pirellulales bacterium
ATTTGGCGTTATGTACCCCAGGGACCGATGTGGACGCACATGGTTGTACTTCCATCTCCAGTCCTCAATTACCACCCGCGCCTTTGTCCAATTCTGCCTGAACACCAGCAAGGTCGCCGTTTCTGGCAGCACCGTGAATCGGGCCAGCGAAGGCGGTTGTGGCCAGTAGCGAGGTGACTGCGAGTGTTAAGAGTGTGCGTTTCATCGGCTGAACCGGAATTTAACCATGCCTAACCGGGTTACAGCTGCGCTAATATTGTCTGAAGGAAGGCGTTTATTGCAACACTGTCAGCGCGCCTGGACGGGCACCTGAAGGCGGAGTGACTACTTCCCTTCAGCTTTTAATTCTTCACCCGTCTTGCCGCCGTGTTTGCGCAGGAGGTCGGCGGTTTTGGTTTGCTTTAACTGGATGGCAGAATCAAGCGGTGTTTTACCTTGCCAATTTATCACATTAACATCCGCACCTTTCGTGAGTAGTAGTTCGGCGATTTCGTTATAACTATAACCAAGCGCAAAATGCAAAGGAGTCGTTCCACCAGCTTCCTTCGCATTCACATCCGCACCGTTTTGGATTAGCAGTTCAACGACTTCCTTGTGGCCTTTAAGAGCCGCACGATGCAAAGGAGTGTTTTCAGAATCATTC
>JASMGX010000371.1 GCA_030751095.1 Pirellulales bacterium
TCTTGATTCTGCAGGACAGGACGACCCGAATGCGCCCATTTTGCCAACTTTAGTCGGTAAGAGCACAGGAGGGGCTCACGGACTTTCAAAGAGTTTTGCTTCGATAATGGAGAAGGCAAAGATTGATCCGCAGCCAATCAAGAACGGAGTAGGAAAAGCCAGAACCAAGAATCGCTTGTCGTTTCATTCGCTCAGACACAGCTTCAACTCAATCTTGGCAAATAAGGATGTTTCGGGGGAAATAAGGCAAAAGCTGACTGGTCATACTTCAGACGCAATGAACCAGAAATACACTCACCTTGAACTGGAGACCCTACGGCAAGCGGTAGATGTAATGCCCGATTTGTAGAACTACTTCCCTTCAGCTTTCAATTCTTCACGCGTCTTGCCGCCGTGTTTGCGGAGGAGGTCGGCTGTTTCTTTTTCGCCTTCGTCATCGGCCATATTTAGCGGTGTCATTCCAAGAAAGCCTCTAGCATTCACATCCGCGCCTTCGGTGATTAGCAGTTCAGCGATTTCCTTGTGACCTATCCGAGCCGCATCATGCAAAGGAGTGTTTTTATAATCACCCTTCGCATTCACATCTGTGCCAGCAGCCAAATGCTGTTTGACAGCTTCGATGTTTCCTTCTCCGGCAGCTTTG
>JASMGX010000372.1 GCA_030751095.1 Pirellulales bacterium
CTTTCTCCTTTACAGTGTAGGTCAAAATGGCGTGGACGACGGCGGCACCGATACTTCGGGCTGGATCGTCGATGGGGCGTGGCGCGACGAAATGCAAGAGGTGGACTACCCCGATGCGACTGACGAAGTGATCCGTTTCCCGGTGCCTCCGATGAAGCTTCCGGAGGTCATCCCCGATGGTGTCACCGATGATGCGTCTGATCGCTCTTCGCAATAGCACGCCAAGGCATCGTGGCCGCTGGCCGCTGGCCGCACCTTTGCCGGGTCTCCTTCGATGTTTTTGCACAATTGTCCGGTTTCCATACAATGAACGGGTTGTTTACTTTTAATCCGGGTGTGGGCGGTGACGGCCACACCCACCATAGAGCCGCTGAGAACAGTATTCTTAATCTCGAATTTGGGAGTCCTACAATGCGATTCACCCAACTTTGTCTGTTCCTCCTGTTGTTGGCGTCCAGCGTCGCGATTCAACCCGTCCAGGCGTTGGGTCAAGCTCGCCAACCCGATGGCAAAGCACAGGATAAAGACTCCATTGAACCAAACCAAGTCAATCTATCACAACAGGAAACTGTATTGAGAGCTCTCCAAAAACCGATTGACGTCGATTGGAACGAGAAAGCATTGAAAGAGGCTTTCGTAGAG
>JASMGX010000373.1 GCA_030751095.1 Pirellulales bacterium
TTCACCTATGAGATCGACTGCGAGTCGATCCTGATCCTCCGCGATGAGGATCACTGCATCCGCGCTTTTTACAATCTCTGCAGGCATCGGGGCATGCGGCTTGCTTCCGGAGGTGGCCACGCAACCCGTTTCGTCTGCCCCTACCACCAGTGGAATTACGATTGCAAAGGCCAACTCTGCTCGAGTTGGGGCATGGGTCCGGATTTCGACAAATCGGAGTGGGCGCTGCTGCCTGTGGCGGTTCATGATCCGGCAGGGTTTGTCTATATTTCGCTGGCCGAGCAGCCGATCCCGTTCGAGCAGGTCGGAGCGCAGCTCGTCAAATTCGCCACACCACAGGGACTCGAGCGGGCCTGCATTGCAAAGTGCGCCGAGTATGAGATCGATGCCAACTGGAAAATCATCTGGGAAAATAATCGTGAGTGTTACCATTGCAACGTGAACCACCCACAATACATCAAAGCCAATTTCGATCACTACAATGCCGACGACTGCACCCCTGCCATCCAGACGAGAATCGATGCGCAGGTGGAACGTAACCGGGCCAAATGGGAAACGGACGGTCTTGCCGCAACCCACCGCCAGACCGGAATGGCTTCGTTTCCCGATCCCGAATCGGAGTCCGGATGGTGCGCGATCAA
>JASMGX010000374.1 GCA_030751095.1 Pirellulales bacterium
CGATCATCGAATCATCTTTTAGTCGCCGTCGAACGGATTCCAGTCAAAACACCATACGTAACACCACGCCAATGGTGGGTGTGGCCGTCACCGCCCACACCGGGGATTAAAAGTTAAGTAACACACTCATTGTATGGAAACGTGAGAATTGTGCAAAAACATCGAAGGTGACCCGGCAACGCCGGGCTCTGCGGCCACGACTTGTTGGGCGTCGCGCTACCAGTCATTCTCTATCGCTCGGATTATCGTTGATTCGCTTCCTGCCATTTCGGAATCCCAACAAGTAAGCGGAAAATATGATAACGAAAATCGGTATGGCAGCCGCAATCATGGAAACTGGGTCAGCCGGAGTTACGAGCATTGCTATGACGTACGAGACTGCTGCGATAATGGCCATCGCTGCAATGTGCTGAGAAAAGCCTAACGGTGATGGAGTAGTCCGCGCATTCGATCCGACGCGCTCTTCCGGTTGTGTCTGGTTCGGATTCGTGTTCATGTGCTTTTGATACTTGATCGCCCAATGGTGGGTGTGGCCGTCACCGCCCACACCGGGGATTAAAAGTTAAGTAACACACTCATTGTATGGGAATCGGTCAATTGTGCAAAAAACTCGAAGGTGACCCGGCGAAGCCGGGCCTAG
>JASMGX010000375.1 GCA_030751095.1 Pirellulales bacterium
ACAACTTTTTAATGTGGTGTTTTTAGGATTCATTCTCTTTATCCTGCTGAGCATCCATGACTTGTCTGCTTCTCTCAGGCCGCAACGATGGTCGCGGAGAATATATTGGATCCTCGCCAATGTCCTGGCTTTTTACACATTGCTGCGGTACACCGTTGTACTGGAGAGACAATTCTCGCCACAAATGATCGAGTGGTACCATGCTGCTGGATGGTTATTTTTTCTGGGGATTACAACTGCTGCCGCATGGTTCGCGTTCATCCCAGCAGGCGTACTTCTGCAGTGGTTCAAAGAAGCCTGGCATAAAGCAGTGGGTTCTGGATTGATTGCAGTCGCATTTACGCTCATCACACCAGATATCCAGTCACTCTGGCATTTCACCTACCGACCGTTCATCGCTCTAACATCGCGAGTGCTAGAGTTTGTTGGCCAGGAGCCGCAGCTTCAGTTTCATCACAATCCTGTGCTGGGCATCCTGGGATATAAAAATCGGCTCGTCGTCACGCAATATTGCGCAGAGATGGAATCGTTTGGGGTATTTTTTCTTCTGGCATCGATTCTCACACTGGTTCATTGGCAACGCGTCCGCAAACTAAGGATGCTTGTGGTGTTCGCTGGCGGGATCGCGTTTTTCTGTAT
>JASMGX010000376.1 GCA_030751095.1 Pirellulales bacterium
CTTTCTGGGCGACGGTCTCTAAAGAACTGCCATGTGTTTCGGACTTCTTCAATCATGTCAAGGTCAAGATCTGCAATAACAACTTCATCTTGATCGCGAGAGCCTTCAACCATAATCTGTCCACGGGGGTTACAAAAATAACTTTGCCCGTAAAATTCGCCGATATCCCAAGGCGCTTCAGTGCCAACGCGATTGATTGCACCAACGTAAAATTGATTTGCTACTGCGTGGGCTGGCTGCTCAAGTTTCCAAAGATACTCGCTTAATCCAGCGACTGTTGCCGAAGGATTAAATACAATTTCTGCTCCGTTTAAGCCAAGTTCGCGTGCGCCTTCTGGGAAGTGGCGGTCATAACAAATATAGACTCCAATTTTTCCAGCACTTGTTTCAAAGACAGGAAAACCGAGATTACCGGGCTTGAAGTAAAACTTTTCCCAGAAACCAGGGTTGCAATGCGGAATGTGATGTTTACGATATTTGCCAAGGTATTCACCATTTTCGTCAATGACTGCTGCAGTGTTGTAGTACACACCCGTCATGTCTACTTCGTAGATTGGAACAACGAGAATCATCTTGTGTTCTTTTGCAAGTTCCTGCATTAACTTGATAGTTGGGCCATCTGGAATTTGTTCGGCTAT
>JASMGX010000377.1 GCA_030751095.1 Pirellulales bacterium
TGGCCAAGCGGCGAGTCGGTGGCCGGCAGCGCTTGGCCAAGCGGGAGTTCCTCCACCGACTGCACGCCGGCGAAGATGAAAAAGCCGCCGACCACGTTCAGCGTCACCGACACGATCAGCGCCAGCGACACGATCAACAGGTGTTTGTTGTTCATTGCGGGAAAGAGTCAACCCGAGCGCTTGGCCAAGTCAACACTGTTACGCTTGTTTTTTGGATTGCATAGCCAACTAACAGCACAGCTGCGATTGTTGTAGTGAGTGTTCGTTTCATTTTGCTTTATCTTTCAATTCTTCACCCGTCTTGCCGCCGTGTTTGCGGAGCAATTCTAATATTTTTTTATTGTCAACAACCCAGTCTAACGGCGTGGTTCCCGCTTTGGTGCGCGCATTTATTTTAGCCCCATGAGAAATCAATTGTTCAACTAATTCCGGCGAAGGAGATTTAGCCGCCGCTGCTCGGTGAAGAGGAGTAAACCCTTTCGCGTTCTTCGCGTTTACATCTGCGCCTTTTGCAATCAGATAATCAAGAAAATCCGGGCTTAAATAGGCAAGTTCTTTGTAAAGAATGGTTTCTCCCCATGCATCAGTCATATTTAAGTCTGCGCCTTCTGATATGAGTAGTTTGGCAATTTCGTA
>JASMGX010000378.1:0-370 GCA_030751095.1 Pirellulales bacterium
TGGCGACACTTCGCGAAAATAATCTTCGTGATGCGTATATTCGTCTAATTGTTACACGTGGTGAAGGAGATCTAGGACTTGATCCTGATAAATGCCTCAAACCTTCGACTATCATCATCGCTGACGCTATTACGCTTTATCCATCGGAATTCTATGACAATGGGCTTGAAATTGTTACCGTTGCGGCAACACGGAATTACGCCGAAGCGGTGAATCCTCGTATCAAATCGCTTAATTATCTTAACAATATTCTGGCCAAAATTGAAGGTAAATTGGCTGGTGTCGTTGAAGCGCTCATGCTTAATACAGCGGGCCAAGTGGTTGAGTGTACTGGCGATAATGTGTTTTTTGTCAAAGATAATATCATTGT
>JASMGX010000378.1:380-633 GCA_030751095.1 Pirellulales bacterium
ATTGTAACTCCCCCAACACATGTCGGTATTCTGGAAGGAATTACGCGAAATGCCGTTATTGATCTAGCATGTGATCGAGGTTACACGGTTGAAGAGAAGGTTTTTACCCGTCATGATTTGTATATGGCAGACGAATGTTTTTTAACTGGGACAGCAGCGGAAGTCATTCCGGTTGTTATGATTGACAAACGTGTGATTGGTGAGGGGGTGCCAGGTATAATTACACGGATTCTTATGGAGGAGTTCCATAAAC
>JASMGX010000379.1 GCA_030751095.1 Pirellulales bacterium
GATTGAATGATTCGCATTCCCGATTCCAATGCGGACCTGTTGAAGCAATGCGAGGTCCATACCTTTCGCGCATCCGGAAAAGGAGGACAGCACGTCAATAAAACCGAGAGCGCGGTACGAATCACACACCGGGAAACGAAAATTGTTGTGATGTGTCAGGATGAACGCAGTCAGCACCGCAACAAGGAAATTGCATTGTCTCGGCTGCGGAAAAAACTGGAAGCGTTAAACAAAAGACGAAAAAAAAGAATCCCTACACGGGCCACCAGAGGCTCCAAGGAAAGGCGCATTAAGGCCAAAAAGACCCAATCAACAAAAAAGGACTTCCGCAAAAAGCCTTTTGCGGAGGAATAAAAGGCTACGCCAACGCCTTGGAGTTACTCCGCCCCAGAATGACAATTTAATTTCCAATCAACAATAGATGCGATTCACTCTGAATAATTCGAACCCATGAAGTTACTTATCCTCATAATCCTCTTCACCACCTTGTTGGCAACCTCCGCTTCGACCACGCTTAGCGCAAAGCAGCCTAACATTCTCTTCATCATAACCGATCAGCATCATGCCAACATGCTCTCGAGCGCCGGCAACCCCTACCTCAAGACCCGGGCGCTTGACGGCATGGCCAAGGC
>JASMGX010000037.1 GCA_030751095.1 Pirellulales bacterium
TTGAGTGGCTGAGATGGTGTAGACATGGCGGTTTCTCCTTGAAACAGAATGGTTTCGCATGCGGCAAAAGTGCGTCGTCTGCGCACTCGATGGAATGATTCTGACAGCTGGACGACTTTTCAGAAGCCGTTTACCCGAAAGTTCGCAATGGAGTGAAAAAGTCGTTGATTCAAAAATGCCGGTAAAATAATAATAAAATAGCCTGAAAATGTCTAGAAACCAAATTATACCCCGAATGCTATTTAATATGAATAAAGTTCGATATGGGGTGGTTGGATGAGGCTCGATCGAATGGATCGCCGCTTCGTGAAAATGCTACAGCCGGATGCAAGGGTCTCCAATAAGGAACCGGCCCGCTGCAGCGGGATCTCCGCTTCGACATGCCTTGAGCGGGTACGGCGACTCGTGGAGAGTGGCGTCTTGGTGGGCTTCCACGCAAAAGGCGCTCCGCAGGCGCTTGTGCTGGCGTTGAGGCGATGATCTCTATTCGCCATAGCGAACAAGAGCGACTCTCTCTCGATGCGGTGAAACAGAAGTTGCTAAAACTGCCCGCCGTTGGCATCGTAGGCGATGAAGAGAAGCCGTTGAATGTGGTGGACTATTGTCCGGAGTTTGTGGAGGACTCAGCACCATTCCAGGCCGCTTCAAGATCTTTGGAAAACTGATAACGAATTCCCTCATCCTCCAGAATTGCTTCGGTAATCTCGAACATCTCTTCGCGTGGGAAAACGAGCGTTTCGTAGTCCCCGGCTAGTTTAAACGTGATAAATTCTCCCTGAGCCTCCCGAATCAATTTCACCATATGCGCGAGGCTTTTTATCTTTTTATCATTGATGTGGGTTACCACTGAAAATGTCTGTGAATCATAGCCCTCGTGAATCGGATGTGGAAACATACGAGCACCCGTTACGACCAACTCTTCCTCATCACCATCAAGTTGGTCAAAGCGCCGACTCAGCAGTGGATTGCGAAGCCTCGAGAACAGCGCGGCCCCACGTGGTCCGACCGCCCGAATCAAGTCCTGAGTGCCGACCGAGAAGACGATAGGTCCAAAAATGAAATGGCGTGGATACGTTCCCTTGAGAGGCCGGATCAACCATTGGGGTTCTATGAGTAGTGGAAAGTCGAGTTTTAATTCTTTTCCATCGCGGAAAATAGTTAGCGGTACGTTCCCATTCTTTTCAAACTGGGGAATCAGATACTGGAATGAAAGACGCAAATTATCGTTGACTTGCACATTTCCTTCAGGGTCAAGATCGACATCGCCAATGCGCGTAATGACATCCCACTGTTTGAGTGGATAGTTGTCCTCTTCACGAAACGGTTTGCGGATTAACACACCGCCGGTTTCCTCGGGAAGTTGTAGTCGTTTACGAAGTGCCGGATTGCGTACGGTTTGCATCTCATCAAAAAATTTATATTTTCCATCGTATTGCCCATCTTGTATGTCCGCGAGGAAAAGCCGGATTTCTTCAGAAGGAATCAGGTAACCGATGTTTTCCGCGGAAGGGATGCCACTGAACACAAGTCCAACGATCTTGCCATCGGTAATGGCAGGTCCGCCACTATTGCCGGGATTGAGTGCGGCATCGATCTGGATCCGCAGTCCCGAGGTAAGATCAAAATAGGGCGCAAATTCGATCCGCGACACGATTCCTTCAGTAATCGATAGTTGATCTCCACCGATTGGATACCCGTACACGTTCACGGTTTCTTTGAGTTTTGGAATACCTTCAGCCAGGGATAGCGCCGGACGCTCATCAAAGAAAGAATTTTCTTCCAATTCCAAAAGTGCCAAGTCGATATCTGGCGCAAAGGCAATCACGCGGGCGGGTATGCGCTGGGTCGATTGATATCCCTGGACCAACAGACGACTGGAATACTGCACTACATGAGCATTGGTCAAAATACGCCGACCATCGATGATGACTCCCGAACCGCTCGTTTTCCGTGCCGGGGTTTTGGTCCAGGGCCTTAAAAAATCTGGGGGTCTCTGGCTGGAATGAATTTTGACAACAGAATTGCGTAGTTCCGCACTCGGCGCTACAGTAGCCAGCACAAAAATAACAGCGACAGATAACATGATACGATGAAACACAAACATTCTCCGGACAAACCCTACAATGAAACGTGAGGGTCCATTCTAGCGAAAAGCTCCCTGCGAGCGGGAGCGAGAAATAAAAAGATTCGGGCGAATTTAACCCCTCTTCCTCTTACGCCCCCACTTCCCGCAGCACTTCGCGATTACGCCAAGATTGGCGTTATCACTTGGGACGGCAATACGCCTGTAAGCCGATTATCCAGCCCCTGGAAGGGAACCGCCAGTTGGGCGTGATTGATGCCCAGTAAATGCAACATTGTTGCATGCAGGTCGCGAATTTGAACCACATCCGTGACCGCGTTATAGCCCAGATCGTCCGTTTCTCCATACGTAATGCCGGGTTTGATTCCCCCACCAGCCATCCACATCGAGAAACCTTTAATGTGGTGATCACGGCCCGCATCTCCTTTTCCCTGAAACATTGGCGTTCGCCCAAACTCACCACCCCAGATCACCAGGGTATCCTCGAGCAGCCCCCGCTGCTTGAGATCTGTAAGAAGAGCCCAGGTCGGTTTGTCGGTTAGTTCGCAACAAATATTCATGTATTTATCCAGTTCACCATGGTGATCCCATCCTCGATGGTATAGGTGGATAAACCGCACTCCCCGCTCGACTAGCCTCCGCGCTAAGAGACAGTTGGAGGCAAAGGAGCCATCTCCAGGCTTCCCGCCATACATATCAAGAATTTCCTGACTTTCATCGGAAATATCGACAAGCTCGGGCACGGAGCTCTGCATGCGGAACGCCATTTCATAGGCCGCTAGGCGGGCGTCAACTTCTGGGTCCTGGAGGATCTGATTGCGATGCATGTTGAGTCCCGCAACCGTATCAATCAATTGCCGTTGCCCGCGCTCACTCACGCCGGATGGACTGCTGACATAGTGGACCGGATCCCCACTGGCATGGAACTCCACCCCCTGAAACCGACTTGGTAAAAAACCCGCCGACCACTGTCTTGAGGCAATCGGCTGCGGGTTGCGCCCGCCCACGCTCGTCATCACTACAAACCCGGGGAGATTCTCCGTTGCGCTGCCGAGTCCATAGTTCACCCAAGAACCCATGGAAGGGCGACCGCTGAGCGTGGTGCCGGTATTCATGAACGTGTGTGCCGGATCGTGATTGATCTGATCGGTGACCATAGAGCGAATGATGCAAAGATCGTCAGCGACTCGTGCCGTCCAGGGAAGATAATCGCTAATCAACTGGCCGCTCTGCCCATATCTCTTGAACCGGTTTACTGGGCCGAGGCACCGCAGTTCTTGTCCCTGGAGCTGAGCAATAGGTTGTCCCTTCGTAAAGGACTTCGGCATCGGCTCACCATCCAAGCGATCCAATTCCGGCTTGTAATCAAAAGTTTCCAGGTGCGAGGGTCCACCCGCCATACAGAGAAAAATAACTCGTTTGGCCCGCGCGGCAAAATGGGGTAATCCGGGAAGGCCCCGATAATGGCTTATCTCCGAATCTGCTCCACACTGCTGAGCGCTCAAAGCCCCTATCGCCGTCGCACCGAGACCTAGCCCTGCCTGGGAAAGAAAGGTTCGCCGCGCTGCTCGTTGCTCCACAAGTTGTTGATCGGTCATTGGATTTCAATTTCTTGTAATGGTTTCGTGCATATTGAGGATCGCGCGTGCAACGATGGACCAAGCAGCCAACTCAATCGGTTCAATATTCTCCTTGGCAGGCTGTTGTCCAATCTGAATCAGTGCCTCCGCGGCACTGGGATCCACCCTGTAGAGGTCCTTGCTTTGCAGCAGTAAGTTTTTTAATAAAGATAGTTCCTCCGCATCGGCCACTCGTGATACTGCCCGCTGGAATGCAAAATTGATTTGTGACTCAATCGTGTCGCCCCCTTCCTGAATCATACGCTCAGCGAGAACCCGCGCAGCCTCCAGGAATGTCGGATCATTGAGTAATACGAGTGCCGCCAGGGGAGTGTTCGATCGCGACCGGTCGGCGGTACATTCTTCCCGGCTAGGAGCGTCGAAGGCCTGGAGCATCGGATGCAAAAATTGCCGCTGCCAATGTACGTAGACACCGCGTCGCCACTGGCGATCATCGGTATCTGCCGTATAGGTACGCTCCGGGAAATTCAGATGCCGGTAGTATCCCGCAGGCTGATAAGGCCGCGCACTTGTTCCCCCAACATCCTCAACCAAAAGCCCGCTTATGGAAAGTGCATTGTCCCGGATTAATTCCGCGGGCAATCGATAGCGACTCTGGCGAGCAAATAGACGATTTTCCGGATCGGCGGCATATCGTTCGGCACTTGTGAGCGAAGACTGTTGGTACGTCTGGCTCATTACCAAAAGTTTCATCATCTGTTTTGTATTCCAATTGCTTTTCACCAGGTGGATTGCAAGAGCGTCCAGAAGTTGTGCATGGCTTGGTAGGGAACCTTGTATCCCGAAATCATCCAGCTGTTTGGCAATGCCCGTGCCAAACAGTTGGTACCAGAAGCGGTTGGCAAAGACTCGTGCTGTGAGAAGCCCGGTACCTGTCTTTGTGTCGGTCAACCACCGAGCCAGATCCAAGCGATCAGCGCGCCGGGGCCCGGTCTCAAGTTTCCCAAAAAATTCGGGAATCGCAGGTTCGACAATTTCGCCGGTCTCGTCGAGCCAATTACCTCGCGGAAGGATGCGAATGGTTCTAGGTTCCACCGCTACGGTAATCATGGTGCGGCGTGCTCTTTGTTCGATCCGCGACTTTTGTTGCTCAAGGCCAGCAAGCATTTGGCTCTCTGAGTCCTGTTGCCGCAACACCTCAATTTTAGTCTGTAGATCAACCAACTCTTTCTGATCGCTCGGACTGAATACCAACATCTCCGGTTCGCGTTTCGTCGGTATCGTACTGGGACCGGAAAACGTCCTGTCTTCATCGATGTCTGCGAAAAAGGCCGCCATCGTGTAAAAATCACGCGCAGTGAAAGGATCAAATTTATGTTCGTGGCATTGGCAACAGCCCAACGACGAACCCATCCAGACACCAGAGAGATTGCGGATACGATCGGCAGCGTAGATTGCCAGATATTCCTTTTTTTGCACTCCTCCCTCGTGTGAAGTCTGGAGAATCCGGTTATAGCCGGAAGCAATTTTTAGGTCGGTCGCACGAGACGCGTCTATTTGATCCGCCTCGCGGGTAGCGATTAGATCGCCAGCGAGCTGTTCGTGTGTGAACTGATCCAGTGGCATGTTGTCGTTGAACGCATCGATCACATAGTCCCGGTAAGGCGAAATACTTTGGTCCTGGTCGCCATGGTAGCCGACGGTGTCTGCATAGCGGACCAGGTCCAGCCAGTACATTGCCATCCGCTCTCCGAAATGGGGTGAGGCGAGCAGTTGATCGACAACCCGTTCGTAGGCTTGTGAACAACTATCTGAGACAAAATCTGTAACCTGCTCAGGCGTGGGAGGTAGGCCGATCAAATCGAAATAGAGCCGACGAATTAATGTTACCCGATCGGCGGGAGAGGAGGGAGCAGGCCCTTTGGCCTCAAGCTTTGCGAGAATAAAGCGGTCGACCCAATTCTTGCACCAAGTCGGATTACGGACAGTCGGCAGAGTGGGATTCACCGGTTCTTGGTACGCCCAATGTTTCTGCCAGTGTGCACCTTGGTCAATCCAGCGGCGCAACATGTCAATCTGCTGCGGACTCAAACTTTTATCCGAATCGGATGGGGGCATCTGCTCGTCTGGATCGGTTGCGAGAAGTCGCCGCATCAATTCACTGGCATCCGAATGGCCTGCCACAATCGTAGTCTCACCAGACTCTCCCTTACCGAAAGCGCTATCGCGATCATCGAGGCGCAATCCCCCTTCTCGTTGTTTGGCATCCAGACCATGACAAAAGAAACATTTATTAGAGAGGAGGGGACGAACATCTCGATTGAAATCGACTTGCTGATCGAGATTTGTTTCGCCTCCATCCAAAGTCATGGGCAGTACCAAAAGTACTGCAACGGAGACACAGCGTACGATTGTCACAGGCACGAAGGTGTTCATGACGTCAATAGGCCGCTGGGGATTACTGCGGGCCGACGACCGGCGCTACAGGCGGGGTCGCAGTCCGGAAAGCGACAAGCGACACAAAATAAGGCGGGAAGAGGCTTGTCAGCCACTCCATCTATTGTAACCCGACATTGAATCTGTGGTCAAACTGGTGTTTGCGCCTAGACAGACTAAATGTGTGTCAAATGTTCGTTTACTCGGGGGTATTTTCCCCACACATTGCAATTTCCCGGGCCTTGAGGGCGTTAGAGTCTGCCCGCTTCTGGTGATAAAATTATAAAAATAGAGTCTAAATAATCTGAAAACTTCCTCTCTTCCCCACGCGCTCAGAACCGTTGCCCCAAATGATTTTTGCCACTTCTGGACAACCTGTTGTTCCCAGTCTCCTGCTGTTGGTTTCCATGATTGCGCCGCTGCCTGGATGCGATAGTCTCACCCCCGATCCCTCAGAAACGACATACCAAAGCTTGATGAATGCCATCGCAGCTGTCCGCCGAGGGGAAGAACATACGATCCACCTGGAGGGAGACAAACTCACCGATGAGGACCTCTCCCTGCTAGCCGAGGTGCCCGGTTTACAGGAACTGATTATCGAAAACGCACCATTGGGCGATCGTGCTCTGGCGCATCTGAAAAAACTGAACCAACTGCAAAGACTAGAATTTCCAGCCGGCTCTGTCGGTGACGAGGGCCTTTCCGTCCTTGCCGGTCTGAAAAATCTGGAGTGGCTCAATATTCCGTTATCGCGAGCAAGCGATGCAGGCTTCTCTAAACTCTCGGAGTTAAAAAAGTTGAGAATTCTCAATATGCATCAGACACAAATTACCGATCAGGGCCTGGAGCATCTCAAAACCCTCTCTAGGCTCTCGCTGCTTCGATTTGGTAGTCCCCACGTAACCGATCGTGGCCTAAAGCACCTTGAGTCACTCGGCCAACTCAAAGCGCTACACCTTATGGAGGTTCCAGTGACGGATGAAGGCTTGCAGACGATTGCCAACATGAAGGGCCTGGAATCATTGTATCTTGATGGGGGGCACGTTTCAGATGCAGCGCTTGGAAAGTTGATCGAGGCGCGGCCAGCACTTCATTTGCATCAGAATCAGCAACACCTGTATAACGACCCGCAGCGGCACACACATCCTGAGTAAAAAGAGTCCCCTCCCAGAAAAATCGGGTTCATCTCCCGGTGGATTGCTATGAAGGCGATGTGTCCCATACACTGAGAGCCTCAATCGCGATAGAACATTGCTTCAACCGGGGAACCATAAAATGCAAACATCAAAAGTATTTGTCATCCTGCTGTTGTGCTCGGTTTCTGTAACGGCTGTCACGGTCTCTGCGTTGACCGAACAAGAGACGACAGCAACAGGGCTGACCGCCGCCGCCGGACGGCTACTCGCTGCACTTTCCCCGAAGGAGCGACAACGCGTGCAGATGGATTATGCAACTCCGGAACGATCCGGGTGGCATTTTATACCGAAGACAGAGCGCAAGGGATTGGCGCTGCGGGACATGAATGCGCATCAGCAAAAGCTGACGCTCAAACTTCTGCAAGCTGCGTTGAGTCAGGCCGGATATACCAAAGCAACAATCATCATGCAGCTCGAGAGCATTTTGGCAACTCTTGAAGGCAAAAGTGGCACCCACCATCTGCGCGATCCGTTGCTTTACTACATCACTATTTTTGGAAAGCCGAACGCAAACGATCGCTGGGGGCTTAGCTTTGAGGGGCACCACCTTTCACTCAATTTTGTGATTCATGGAGCGCGGATTGTTGCGTCCACGCCGCAGTTTTTAGGCGCCAATCCGGCCGACGTCAAAGGGAACTATATTGCCGAAGTCAAAAAGGGGACGCGGGTCTTGCGGAAAGAAGAAACCTTGGCCTTTGATCTGTTGCACGCACTCTCAGAGGACCAGAAGAAAAAAGCGATCGTTGCCACAAAAGCACCTGCAGAGATTCGCCATCCTGGGAATCCGCTGCCCCCGAAGAGTCAGGTGGAAGGACTTGCAGCGACGGACATGACTGAAAAACAGCAAACGTTACTCCGCCAACTACTTGAAGCATACCTCTCCACGATGCCACACGATGTTGCCCAAGGGAGGCGAAAGCGGCTCAACGAGGCTGGGTTTGGAAATATTTATTTTGCCTGGGCGGGAGCCACAGAACCGCATGTCGGACACTATTATCGGATCGAGGGCCCGACACTGCTTGTCGATTTTGTAAATACACAGCCCGATCCGGCAGGAAATCCCGCGAACCACATCCATTGTGTGTGGCGTAACCCGTCGGGCGATTTTGCCCTGCCTGCAAAGACAGATTAGGAGTCGGCAGGAGTCACCCGTAGCATCACGGGGCTTGAAGCGGGTCGCCCGTCGATCGTCGCTTCGAAGAAGATCGGGCGTTCGTTCTCTGCCACCCCAGGTTCTGCGGTGATGAACACTTCGCGCTCATTTTCATTTGCCAGCATCAGAACGCCATTGAGGCCGATGTTATCGACATAGACGCCATGCGGAAGATTCCACGCCGCTTCTTCGTGTCCGAATTCGATCACACCCGCGTGGTCGTTCCGCTCGACAAGTAGTTTACATTTGATCGTTTTTCCGGCGGGGATGATCAGAACCGGGAGTCCCTCACTCTCGAGGGCTTCGTTTCCAGGCTCAATGGAAATGCTGAGTTTTGGCTTCTCGCCAAGCTTGATCTCATTAAACGATCCGATATCGTGGGTGATCTGTTGGCCGTTGATTGTTGCCGTAGCTGTAACCTTGGTGTTTTTCAAATTTTCCTCGGTCGGCTCGGGTGCGTCTTTTGCTGCTCGAATGGTGGCGCTCGCCCGGTGCTGTCCCGCTTCGATGGCAATCGGTCCAGCGATCGAAAATCCAGGAGGCAGTCCGGTAATCGCCACACTTACCGGACCATCAAATCCGTCGATCCGGTTCAATTTCATATCGATTCGTCGTAAACCCCCAATCGGAACGGTCAGATCCCGACTGATTCGAAGTTTGAAATCGGGCCTCTGGGGTCGAACGTGGAGCTTGTATTTGTATTCTTCGCCTCCAAACCGGCGGACGTCCCGCACACGAGCCAAATAATCTCCGTCACGCGGTGCGGTAAATGTCAGCCGCGAATCCTTTCCCAACTGCCGCTGGCTGTCGTCGTCATTTTCGTAATAGACCGGAAAAACTGGGAGTCCATTGGGAACGATCGTGTCGGCACTCTCGTGGGGCTCGACAATGTAGCAGACCTCCCCGAGGGAGTGGGTGACGGGGGTGGTCTCGAAAAATCCGAAGCGCTCATCGAAATTAGGATAGACCTTGAATCCGGAATCGGGTCCCCGTGGATAGTGGTAAAGCCGCACCACCTCTCCATTGGCATACAAATATTGGTTGAGTCTCATTTCCCGCCAGTTGTGTAGGCGAAAATCATCTATCTGATTTGAATTCTTACCACGGAAGGTGAAGTAGGAGTCGCGAACTGCCTGCAAAAACAGTCTCGGCACCGACTGTCCGTCGGTATCGACAATTTGGATGATTGAATCAAGCGGTGAATCGCTGCGGGCAGCATCGATTTCAAAAACCCAGCTCTCTCCTGCCCGAGCATGAAATCGGTACTGGTCCACATCCTCATCGGCCTCATCTATGTTCTCCCGCCGGATAACGCCGGTGATGGTCACAGGCGGCGAGAGTGGCTGTGCCTCCTCGAGTCCGTCATTAGGCTCGATTTCGGCAACTTCCTCAGGCTCCCGGCCGGCCGGTTGCAGGACATCTTCAGCAGGGGCGCCCTTTTTCGTTTCGGGACTCGTCGAGGATTGGGCGGCAGGCGCAGGTAATTCAAAGGCCCCGAGCGAACCGTCCATGCGTCCGACAAAAATCTTACCGTTCACAGAATCGACGGCGAGCGCTTCTATCGAATCGGGTTGTTGCGGGTAGACCGTCTGTTGTTTCAGTTCGGGATTTTGCCAAACCTTAATCGACCGATCGAGGGCCGCGGTTACCAGTTGGTTGCCATCGGCCGAATACCGCAAACGGGCGATCGACCCCTCATGTCCAAAACGGGCATGGAGGATCGGATTGATTTTCATTTCGTCCTTGGAAACAAACTTCCAGACCCGCAAACGGTTATCGGCACCGCCAGCAGCAAACTGCAATCCATTGGGACTGAAATCGACACTGTACTGTTCTTTGAGAGGCTCGCTCCGGGTGTCGAGCCGTTTGCCTGTTGGTACATGCCAGACTTTCACCGTGGCATCGCCACTGGCACTGACAAGATTATGGCCATCGGGGCTGAAGGCCAGGTCGAACACGGCGCCATTGTGGCCCTTGAGCACACGTTGTTTCTCACCACTGACAAAATCCCAGAGGATGATTTTTTGGTCGTATCCACCGGTTGCCAAAACCTGTTTATCCCGACTTGCCACAGCGGCATAGATGGTATCGTCATGTCCGGAAAATGTGCGAATTGGTTTCCCGCTTGCCACATCCCAAAGGCGAACTTCACCATAGAGCCCTGCGATCCCACTCGCTACGATCAGTTCGCTCGAGTCAGCGGTAAAACGGAGATCGTTGATTTTTCCGGCGTGTCCTTTAAGTTGACGGACTCGTTTGCGTGTGGCGGCATCGAGCAGGTCCACATTCTGAAAACGGGCGACCGCCAGATATTTTCCATCTGCTGATGTGGCCACGGCCGTTACCGGTCCGGGAGCCGAACTCGGTGTGAGTTTTGGAACGACGAGATCTTTTCCGCCCGCCAAACCGTCTTTGGGCCCCGGGGCTCCTCCACGCACCCAGCGGATGAGTGTTTCAATCTCTTTTTGGGTGGGCCGCTTCTCTTCATCTTCCGGAGGCATTACAAGCTCATCGCTGCCAGTTAGCATTTCGATGAGACGACTCTCCTTGGGCGCACCCGCCTTTACGATTGGCCCCTCCGCTCCACCCTTCTGTAGTGAAGCGTACGAGTCCAGCGAGAGCTCCCCTTCCATTTCCTGGTTGTTGTGACAGCCAGTACAATACCGCACCAGGATTGGCTGTATGGTTTTTTGATAATCGCTCACCGCTCGCTCTTCAGCGCGCGCTTGGGCCAGACTCACCAGAACGATTAGCGGCAAGAAGAATCGTTGGCAGACTAAAAATCGCATATCTATGACAGGGAGACAAATTGCGACATCTGCTGCATGTTTCGGTTACTGCAGCGAACCGCGGTCCACTTCCCTGTTCCCCCCTTGTTCAGCTAATGATTGAATAAAAACTCTCGGCTGCTCATGATGCCCCAGTAGAGATCTTCAATAAGCTCGCGACGATCCTCTTCATTTGCACCCTGAAGGAATTTCAGGAGTTCTTTCTTTTCCTCGGCTTGTGGTCGCCGTGCTAACGTTCGAAGAAAGGCTTTTTCAAGTACGGTTTCGTCATCGTCACCGCTTGCCAGGGCCTGGGCAACACAACTGTTTTCGTCTTGGAGTCGTTTGTTCATGGTGTCACCGTTGTTGATGTGCAAAACCTGCACCAAACTCGGCGTATTGCTCCGCTCGCATTCGCATGTGATGTTGCGTTCATGGCGACCAAAGGTTTTCAGAAAGGGTGCAATGACTGCAGAATCATACAGTTCAATTGCCCGCGTTCCTTCAGGATATTCCTTGGTCTCCTCACTCCCCCCACCATCGTTGGCGATTCGCGTGAATGTTCCCGGGATCTGAGTAACCTGACCAATGGCGTCGTGCAAGACTTCTGCCATCAGGCGGCGGGGATAATAACGACTGTAAAATCTCCTGTCGGCTTGATTCGCAGCTAGCGACTGGCTGCTCCTCTGATACGTTTCCGACTGTAGGATCAGACGCATGAGCGCCTTGATGTCAAAATCGTTATCTACGAGCCATGTAGCGAGTGCGTCTAGTAATTTGCCGTTGCTGGGTGGATTGGATACGCGGAGATCATCTGTCGGATCAATCAGACCCACCCCGAAAAAGTTCGCCCAGATCCGGTTTACGATTGCTCGGCTAAAGTAGGGATTTTCTGGTGAAGTCAGCCAGTTTGCCAGTGCAAGACGACGATCCTGTTTGTCTTCAAAGGGGATTGGCTCAGCATCGAGTGGCGCTGGCGGCTGTGGCTTGCCGGTACGGGGCTGTACCAACTCTCCTTCCGTGGCGCTGTAGAGTGTCCTCAGCCCTTCACCGATGCGCGTATCGCCACCCCAACCCTTGCTGCGAAGGCGTGCAAAAAGATTTGCCATGGCGTAATACTGATCGTTGGTCCATTTTTCGAGGGGGTGGTCATGGCATTTGGCGCATCCAATCGAAAGGCCCAAAAATGCGAGGCAGACATTCTCGGTCAAGTCTTCAGGTGTCTGGTGCAATGCGTAGAAGTTTGTCTCGCCATTGTTGTGGCTATCCCCGGTGGCAGTGAGGATCTGGCGAACCATCTCGTCCCAGGGCCTGTTTTGTTCGACTTGTTTACGAATCCACTGGTAATAACTCTTGACGGCCTTAGGCCTCAAGCGTCGCCCGTTGACCAAAAGCAAATCAGACCATTTGTAACACCAATAATCGACAAATTCCTCGCGATCGAGCAGCTCGTCGATCAGACGATCCCGCTTTTGGAAGCCCCCATCATCGCCACCACTCTCTTGGAGACTACTGTCATCGAGAAAGGCGGTTGTTTCTTCAAGCGTCGGCAAAGTGCCAATCGTGTCGAGGTAGACGCGCCGGAGAAATTCCGCATCTCCGGCCGGTGGAGAAGGTGCAAGATTAAGACTTGCCAATTTTTCTAGCACCAGAGTATCGATAAAGTTGCGCTCGGGAGCTTCGGCAAAAAGTTCCGCATCCATCTCGTAATCGTACGGCGAGGTTATTTGTGCCAGGACGACGCGACTGGAAAACCAGATGACAATTGCCCCCTGCCCATGACCGATGACGGAGATGCGTCCGTCGGGCGATACATTGGCAACCGTGGCGTCTGCGGTGGAGAACTTGGCCCAACGGGTCACATCTTCCTGGCGACCATCGGAATAGTGGGCAGTGACAATTAATTGCTGCTCATCACCAGGCTGCAGAGTGATCTGTTCGGGCAACACTTCGACGGAAATCAATTTGGGATCGTTTTCACCGGGCGGGGCCGCTCCGGCCGCAATCCACTCAGCGAGTACCCGATAGTCGGGCGAGTCAACTTCAAACCGCAATCCTCCCTTATGTGGCAGCCCACCGGAGGGCTTTGCCAGGATTAAGCTACGACCAGGATCGCCAGGCTCAATCCGTCGGCCCCTCGCCTCGCGGGTGAGAGCCCAATGGTCGGTGAGCGGGTCATAGCCCCGCAATGAGAGTTTGAAGCCATTTTTTCCCGCCAGGGCACCGTGGCAGACACCCGAATTACAGCCTCGTTTGGCGAGTATTGGCAGTACGTGGCGATGAAATTCCCATACCAGTGCTTCCGCCGATCCGCGAACTTGGGCCTGGGTCGTTGCTGTTTGACCCTGCCAGATTGCAGTAATGGTGGCTGTACCGTCTCCGACGGCGATTGCCCGGTTCTCTACAATTTTGACCACTTGCGGGTGACTCGATCCCCAGACAATTCCCTCCTGGATCTGGCCCACATAACGCTCCCCATCGCGCTTTTCCAGGAGCAGTTGTTGCTCTGCACCCTTCGAACCGAGCACGAAAGATTCAGGAAGCACAAGGAGCGACTCCTGAGCAAATCCTGCAACAGAAAGAAGCAGACTAAAAAGGAATGGAAAGAGATACCGCAGTGAAAAAGATATCTTAGCGATCATTTGTTGTCTTTTTCCGAGCGCGTTCAAAGAGGGATTCAATTGGAAGCAGAGCGCTCAGTGGAGTGGAGATTAAAACAATTCTTTAATTTCATGGCGATTGAAGTCAATGATCGGGAACGGTCGTCCTGCCGGGCCAGGAAGGACGGTATCCATGTCGACACCGAGCCCGCGATAAATAGAACCGACAATTTCTGGTGGATCGGTAGGTCGATCGACGGGTACGCCCCCAATGGGATCGCTTTGTCCAATGACACGACCGCCCTGCACGCCACCTCCGGCAAAACAGCAGGTAAAACATTGTGGCCAGTGGTCGCGTCCCCCTGCAGGATTTACTTTCGGGGTCCGGCCAAATTCGGCCACACAGGCAACCACGGTCTTATCCAACATACCGCGTTCAAAAAGATCCTCAATCAATGCGGTGTATGCCTTATCGTACATTGGAGCGACAATCTTCTTCATGCCGTCAATGGAGGTGAATGGCTTGGAGCCATGAATATCCCAGGTAATCTCATCAAAAACGGTAAGGAAAGTGTTGATGGTTACGAATCGAACGCCAGCTTCAATCAGACGGCGAGCTAGCAAACAGCACTGACCAAAACGATTATGACCGTATCGTTCGCGAACCTTTGGTTTTTCTTTCGATAAATCAAAAGCTGATTTTGCTTGAGGGCTGGTCATCAATCGATAGGCGGCTTGAAAATTGCCATCGAGCAGTTGCGCATCATCACTCTCTTCAAAATGCCGCAGTGTCCGATCGACAATATCACGCATTCGTTGTCGTCGATTAAGTCGCGCTGTGCCAATTTCCGGAGGGGGGAGAAGATCGGGAACCTGAAAGTCGGGCTTCGATGGATCGGCCATCAACACGAAGGGATCGTGGGACTTTCCTAAAAAACCTCCCGCTTGGCCGTTGGGCAGGTTGCCTCCTCCTCGGCCCATCAATTCCGGGAGTACCACATGTGATGGCAGATCGGTTCGTCGACCATGCAAATAACTGACTACCGAGCCGATATGAGGACTTTCGATGCCCCCGACAAAGAGACGGCCGGTTTGCAGCATTTGCCACCCTGCATCGTGTACGGCGGCCGAGGTGTGATAACAGCTACGTACAAGCGAAAACTTGTCGGCGATCTTTGCGTGCAGTGGTAGAATCTCGGTAAGCTGAATATCGGGCGACGCGGTCGATATGGTTTTAAAAGGACCGCGAATTTCAGCCGGCGCGTTTGGCTTGGGATCAAATGTATCGAGTTGACTCGGCGCACCGAGATTGAAAATCATGATACCACTGCGGTCGTCATCTTCGATGAGCCCCTGCTCCTTTGCCTGTAAAAATCGAGGCAGGGTGACTCCTGCCGCTGCGAGCGTGCCAACCTGCAAGAAGTCGCGTCGTGTGACACCCGTACACGTCCGGGCAGATCCATTACCTTCAAGGCGGAGCATAATCAGGTCCTTTTTTAAACCGAGATAGGCGGGACAATATTTTGGCCCAAGCGGCCGCGTGGCGGCAGTCTTTGTGGTCAAGCGGAAATGGCCGACCCGGACCGATTTTTTGGGGTTATGAGCCCCATCTCAAACAATCCCCGCCGACTCTCTTTATCTTAACCTGATCTGCTCCGAGGCCCCACCGACCTCTTGTTGTGAATATCGTAAAGAATCTGCCTTCAAAAATCGTCCCACTTCCGTTGCCAACATACTTTGTCAACTTGAAAGGACTCTGCGTAAATACTTTTCTTAAAATGGGATAGAACGTCTCGAGCCGAGGTGGCGGCTAAACGCTCATCAGGCAAATATGCTATACAGCCGGAGAGAAAACGGGCATCGAAGAGGCCACATGAATGGAAAAATGGGACAAAAAATCCGAATTTTTATGGAGCTTCTTGGGGGATCGCATTGACCACAAAAATAATTCCTCTTTAGCGGGCAGAGAGTTCTTTGACGGCGTCCACCAAACCGATCACATTTTCGACCGGTGTCTGTGGCAGGATACCGTGACCGAGATTGAAAATATGGCCCACTCTGCCGGCCGCTTGGTCGAGAATGTCACCGGCGGCTTGACGGATCTCATCGCCCGAGGCGATCAGGATTGTCGGATCCATATTTCCCATCATTGCATGGCTGTGACCGATTGCCTCCCAGGTTTGATCGAGTCGCACGCGCCAGTCAATGCCGATTACATCTCCACCTGCTTGAGCCAGCAGAGGATAGAGTGCCGGATTTCCGGTGGCGAAGTGGATGACCGGAATCCCTCGGGTAATGCTTGCGATTAATTGTTGGCTATGTGGCAGCACGAAACGGCGATAATCATCCGGCGAGAGACATCCGGCCCAACTATCGAAAATTTGTACTAATTGGACCCCGGCAGCGATCTGTGCATTGAGGTATTTTGTGATGCTGCCCACCAAACGGGCCATCAATGCATCCCAAGCACCCTGGTCGCGATACATCAAGGTTTTAGTGTGTAGGTAATTTCGCGAACCACCACCTTCGATGGTATAACTGGCAAGAGTAAAGGGCGCACCGGCAAACCCAATCAGCGGAAGGTCTGCCGGCATTTGTGCTCGTGTTATCTGAACGGTCTCCATGACGTAGTGCAGCGCATCGACACACTCGAGTTCCAAAACTCGATCCACATCACGGCCCTCACGAATGGGGTTATGGATTACAGGCCCCTCACCTTGGGCATATTCCAAATCCAGCCCCATCGGCTCGAGGATTGGCAACAAATCAGAAAAAATGATTGCCGCATCAACGCCGAGGCGGTTTGCAGCGGTGATCGCCACTTCAGCACACAGGGATGGATTTTTACACAACTCAAGAAAAGTCGTTTTTTCGCGCACCGCACGATATTCTTTCATATATCGTCCTGCTTGCCGCATCAACCAAATAGGGGTGCGTGGCACCGGTTCCCTCCGACATGCCTTGAGCAACAGGCTCTGATACCATGGTGCGTTGCGATCCTGTGCTTCATCCCGCGTGGGTCGTGTTTTTAATACAGCGGCAAGTTTGCGTTTACGGTCGAGCAGTCGCGGCGTATGTTCGGCTGCATCTGAAACGAGTTGCCCCATTTTATGATGCTCGGGTTCGAGATCTGCAGGCAAGTCGTATTTTCGTAATTGCTCACTGGTGGTGGGACCAATGGACGCCACGACCATTTGACGCAGCGCCTCGCGAAATTCCTCTGCCATACCGAGTTGTTTTGCAATCTCAAGAACGTTGTTTATCTGATTGGCGGCTGTAAAAAGGACGGTGTCCATATTGCCGGCAACAATATCGCGGATATTCGCCTCAAGGAGGTCGGTCTTTTCTGGAAGATCCCAGCGATAGATTTTGACCGGGATCACCGTTGCCCCTCGGGCCTCAAGGCCCGCGAGCAAACTGGGGTTGGTCGTGCCGTATTCCTGCAGCCCGACAGATAGTCCCGCAATTGGCAATTGCTGATCGATGGTGTGCAAAATTTCGCGCCAAGTATATGGAGCAGCCGGGATAAATGTCGGCTCAATGCCCAAATCTCTCAATGCGCTGCTTGGTTTGGGACCCCGAGCAATCGTAGTTGTGTCCGCCAGGGCAGAGAGAAAACGCTCGCGGTCAACATGCCGTTCGACCACCTCAACGAGCAACTTGATACCTACTCCAGTGAGCAGAATAACCAGATCAATATTTGCCGTAATCAACCGGTGGGCAAAGTCGACTGCTTTTTGGTTTTCATTGATGGGCACTTCTCGCATCGAAGGGCTCACATGAGCCCGCCCTCCGTGCCGTTCGATGAGACGTGTCATATCTTCAGCGCGGCGGCTCTCAAACGCAGCGACATGGAGGCCGGCAAATGGCATAGGCAACATGACGGGAAAGGGGAAAGAAAGAGTGTCGACACTCATGCTACCGCGAAGATCCGACTCGGAATAGATGGGCCTCTTTAAGGTGACTAGCAAGGAGATGCGATTCCAACTCTTCGCAGCGGGCAAACACCAATCAAGTGCTGTCAGCAACTCACCGTATGGCGGAGAATGAACCAGGCACTCTGGCAAGTTCTCCAGAAGCCTTGTTTTTTTACAGTTTTCTGACTGGAGAGTGGCATCTCGTAGATGTTTTTCCCGCGATAGGAAAACTTGGCGATCAATTCGGCTTCAACCCCATAGCGGTTCTGCCTGATGACGATGTCCTCGATGGTAGATCGTCTAAAAGCTTTTATGGAACACTCAAACCCGCTTAAATTTTGTCCGGTACAAAAATTGGAAAAAGCAGTCAATACATAGTTAAAAATGCGAACAAATCGGAAGCCCGGTCGCAACTCTGGTAAGAGGCTATGTGACCCATAAAGAACATCACAGCAGTTTGCAAGGATTGGTTTAATCAACATCAGGATATCATCGGGATTGTAGGATACCCTATCGTCCAAAACCACAACAACACTTCCCGATGCGGCCCTCAGCCCAGTTCGGAGTGCCGCACCTTTTCCGCGATTACGATCATGTAGGAGCAAGGACAATGCATCATGTTTCTTGGCAAGCTCCGCCGCAAGTTTGGTGGTACCGTCTGTACTGCCGTCATCGACGAGAATAAGTTCCTTGTCGATCGGCATATCGGCCAACGTACGAATGATTTCTGGTAATGATTCTTTCACATTATAAACGGGCAATATTAATGAAAGAGTGACCCCCTTTTTGATGGCGTGCGCTTCGTCAAACAACGAATCTGCATGAGTGAGAGTGTTCTCCATCCGATGAAGAGTTTGTAGTTGTTTTCCATGACAGTCGGAATCAGGATCGGTTTCGGAAAACGTGTTCTCATGCGATATTGATTCGTTTCTTTTTATCATTGGTGTCATTCCTCTGAAATCAAAAAGTCTCGAACAGGAGTGAGCCCCAAGAACATCCCTGTGTCCAATATATCTTTCGGCCAAAAAACGAGCGCAACATCGGTAGTGGCTAAAGTCACCCATCTTTTGCGCGTGATACAATTCTGACGGCCACAAGGGGTGTGAAGCTTGTGATCGTTGTGGCAGACTGTTTACCGTAGATGCGCCACTTGACAGGGCAGTACCGACTCGGTCATGCAGGATGTGCCGGTGATCCCGATACGCCCGCTGTGACCTGATAGAAGAATTCGTTTGGATCGTTCGGTGGCTCGTCGGCAACGATTGACTGCAAGATGAATTTTTCTCTTTGTTCGCCCATCCTTCGGGGATGCCTAGTCGATGGGTTCTCGCGCGAGTAGGATAGAATAGGAATTTTCCCCCAGACTCAATGGGGTCCTCCTTGGAAACTGGCCAAAAAAATCCATGACCGGACCCTTGATAGCCCTGATGGCCAAATTGATTAGTGGTGCCAGTGCGCGTTGGGTGGACTGCCAGCCAAATACCCGCCAACGGGTCTATTTTGCAAATCACACAAGCCACCTCGATTCGCTCGTCATTTGGTCCGCGCTGCCGAGTTATATCCGCGTTCTAACCCGTCCAGTAGCGGCTAAAGATTATTGGGGAAAAACACGCCTCCGCCGGTATCTCGCCGGTCGGTTTAATGCCTTGCTTATTGATCGCCGAGATATCAAGGTACACCAATCCCCAGTGGATATGCTGCTCCGAGAAATCAGCAATACCGACTCACTGATCGTCTTTCCCGAGGGACATCGATCTGCCGGTGAGCAAGTTGGAGAGTTTAAAAGTGGGCTTTATTATCTGTGTAAAAAAAGACCGGATCTGGAGGCGGTTCCGGTCCATTTGGATAATATGAATAGAATTCTCCCTCGAGGTGAGTTTTTACCAGTGCCGTTGCTGAGTAGTATCACGTTTGGACCTCCCCTTGTGCTTGAGCCGGGAGAACAGAAAGTGGATTTTCTTACGCGGGCCCGAAAAAGCCTTTTGCGTCTGAAGGACGTCTGATCCTATGGTAAATGACCCAGTGACCTGGATTTTTGTAGCGGGAGTTCTGTTGTTGCTCGGCGTGGCGACGACTGTCGGCCAATTTTTAAAGGGCCAGCCAGAATCCGGCATAAAATCTGCTGACGTTGAGACTTTCAATCGCCGCGTACGAGTCTGGTGGTTGCTCTGCTCCCTCCTGGCGGCAGCACTTTTTTTGCCACGTAGTGTAACGGTTGTTTTGTTCGGCCTGCTCTCTTTTTGGGCACTGCGAGAATTTATTACCCTGACCCCGACTCGATTAAGTGATCATCGGACGCTTTTCTGGGTCTTTGTTCTGTTCACGCCGCTACAATTTGTGTTGGTGGGGATGGGAAAATACGATCTCTACAGCATTTTAATTCCAGTCTACGGATTGCTGTTTGTGACCGCGAGAGTCGCCTTTTCTGGAGACCCAAAGCGCTTTCTTGAGAGAACAGCAAAAATCCAGGCAGGTCTCGTGTTGTGTATTTATTGCCTGAGCCTTACCCCAGCATTGCTGTATTTGGATATTTACACCTCAAAAGATCTCCGCCTCCTCAATGAAGCCCAACAAAATCCCACCCAATTCGCCGCCCCAGCAGCCTGGGGTAAAAATGCCTTGCTGTTATTTTATTTTGTTTTCATGGTTCAGATGAGTGATGCATTTCAATATATCTGGAGCAAAATTCTTGGCAAAAGTATTATTGCCCCGGCGATTAGTTCTACCCGAACCTGGGAGGGGCTTATTGGAGGGGTTGGCAGCACTGCGCTCTTAGGTGCGGCACTCTGTTGGGCAACCCCGTTTAATGAATGGCAGGCGGGTTGCCTGTCATTTGTCATCGCGCTGGTAGGATTTTCCGGAGGCATGGCGATGTCTGCCATCAAACGGGATCGTGGCGTTCAGGATTACGGCACGCTCGTCGTTGGCCATGGCGGTGTGCTCGACCGCATTGACTCGCTCTGCTTTGCATCGCCAGTTTTCTTTTTGCTGACGAAAACATTTTTTACGCCCGGTTAACCGGTAGCGGCAGCCAAAAAGCGCTCCGGCGTTTAGAAGGTACAATCACCCAGCTTTTGTAGCGCAAAAGCGCCTATCGCAGTATGGTCTGTTGGGGCTGCTGGAGCGGCTGCTGTCTGGTCGCCTGATGTCTTTCCCTTCGCATGGCCGCTGCAATGCTACCTGGGGCAAAAGAGAGTGGCTCTGCCACAGATCGCGCACCGGCAGCATACCACCCATCGCCAGCCGGTGTTGTTTTTATTGCTGCCAAGCTGCTAGATGGAGTTGATGAGGTTTGTGTTTTGCTGCTGCTGGTGTTCTCGATTCGATGGATCAGGTTCGGCTTGGGCCGCTCTCGCTGCTCGGCACTAGCAAGAGAGACTAAAGGAGTTACTCCAATTTCTGGAACCACTCCTCGCTGTGGACTTCCCTGTTTGACCCACGCGAGCCACGCATCTTGTAAGACGGCAAGGTTATCGACCCCATAGGTCGCATCGAGGGCCCGCAGCCAATTTTCATCATGTAGGCCGTCACCAATAAACGCAACAAACTTGCGGTGCCCCTTCTCTTCGATTAGGTAACGTGCAAGTGAATAGCCTTGGGCGTAAAGAGGCAGTACATCCGATGGATATTCTTTCATAGCAAACATGTGACTGAACGCGATCCCCCGATGGGTCTGAAGAAACGTAACCAACATTTTTTCATGTCGCGCTTTTTCTGATGCATGTTCTACAGTTGTGCATGCCCCTTCGTCAGCCCAGCGAGGCAACGGCGCCCGAAAATGTGTGGCAAAGATGGTATGCGTGACTTCATGTGGCAACACCGAATCGAGAATGCGAATTTCGGAGCCCTGAATATTCATTCGCCAGCCACCCACTTGTCCATCCTGAAAGACAAAACTAGTAGCACCACCGGCTCCAAGATTGGGGGCTACCTGAGCCGAGATGGGGCAGGGACTGTTCCAGCGAGGGAGCGGTTTTCCCAGCCACTGCAGAGCAAGCTCATGGCGAAACGTTTCGGCTGCATCGCCGATTTTTTGTGCCAACCCGCTTGAAGGGGCCGTCACAATAAAATTGGCGGTGCGGTACGACGCAGCAATGCTGCTGAGACTGGCCAAAAAAATGACCACACGCAGGAGATGAGCTTCCATGCTCTTATTCCTTCGCTAGATTCTGGATCAAGGAATCGCC
This sequence comes from Pirellulales bacterium, assembly GCA_030751095.1. GTDB lineage: Bacteria > Planctomycetota > Planctomycetia > Pirellulales > UBA7805 > UBA7805. Next base: position 21,921 of record JASMGX010000037.1, read on the forward strand.
GTTCCATCAGCGATTTTTCGGGGTCGGGGAGAGTAGCGTAATGCCCATATCGGGGCCAGACCAGTTTTCCGGCCCAAATAGGGCTGAAATTGCGAACGTCCATTGCGATCCTTGGATGCTCTTCCAGAAAAGTAATTCGGGAGAAGTTGTATAAAAAGGTATGTCGCCGGCACCATCCGCTTGAAAATTACTCTTGCCACAGCATGTACCGATCGATAACGATTATGCAGTTAAAAGGGCCGAGCCGATTTTATGCCGCCTCGACACCCGCCTAGCGTTGGTTGTTCCGGTTTATTCCCGGGAAAACTTGACAGCCTGGGGAGGCAGGTTTAGGATCGAATTCGTATAAACCCCTTATAGTTCTGACCCTTAGAGTTTTTTGATTGGGCCCGGATGAGCGTTGAGAACATTCAGATCCTGCTTTATATTCTGGCAGGAATTGGTGTCATTTTGTTCCTTGTGGCAACCATCATGGGCCACAAGTCTTGGAAAGTTCATACGATCATCATGGTCTTTCTCATCTTCATGGCCGCCTCCGCTACCATGGTTTTTAGTGTGCAGGCTTTGAAGGCCCACCAAGCGTGGCGAGAGATTCTTCACGGCAAGCCGGGAGAACGAGCAACCGGTCTGATTGCCAAAACCGAAAAACTACAGCGCGAGAACCAGCAACTGGAGTTTGGCAAAGAAGATGCGAAGGGGAAAATTCTCCCCCCCGGAATCGCTCAACTCAATGTCCGTCTGGCCGACGTCCTCTACGATCGTGGACGCATGTGGACCGACTGTAAACCGGAATCACTGGGTGCGGATGATGTGGTGACTGTCGTTATCAACCAACAGGCACCCTCTCAGATCACCGAAAATCTTATTCTCTACGTATTTGATGCGCGTCCATTCTCGCAGGGGGGCCGGTACCTGGGGATGTTTCGTGTAACTGCGAAAACTGGCGGGGCTGCTGAAGAGAATCCGGATGGAGAAGCGGCGACGGGCCAGGTGAGCGTCACTTTAGTCCCCAACTGGACAATGTCCGAAGAGGAACAGGCCCGTTTAAAGGAGAGTGTCGCGAACAAACAGGCCTGGGTTATGTACGACAAGATGCCGGTCGATGGACACCGGGTGTTTGCAAAATGGATATTTGGTGACGAGGACACCACTAAAGAAAGTGAATTTGACGAGATGGTGCAAAAAGCAGCCGAAGAGGAATTTCAATCACTTCCGGAACCTGAGGCCGCAGCCAAGTTAAAAGAATTGACAGCGATGCTAAAAGAATTTAGCCAATTTGATGTTGAGTATGAGAGTGATCGCGCAACGCGGATCGAACGACTCATTCCTGGAAAAACACTTGAAGAATTTATCGATGATCACCAGCCCGCCAGAGACGAACATCCGTCTGAGCGAATCGAAGAGTTGGTTGAGTTTCAAGAGGACTACCCGGATGATGAGACCAACCCGAGGTTTGTGGATGGCGAGGAAGTCTGGCTTCCCAAGGTTCCACCGCCGGAAGGGGTGATTACCATAAAAAATCCGATCCCGGAGGCATTGCCGGAAGAGATCCAAGTAGAGTCCATGCCAAGTATTGATGTCTTGGTGGAAAAAGAAATTGTGGAACGTGACGACGAAGAATCGCCAAGATATTCTCGCAAACTTCGGGATTATGGCTTCATCTTTCGCGACCTGTATCTGGCCCGAAGTCGCCAGCAGTTTCAGATCCATGAGCGAGATTTGGACATCGAGGAAATGAAAACATTACTTTCCAAGAAACAACAAGTAACGGCACAATTTGAAAAAGAAAAAACGCGGCTTAAAAATGATCGTGCTAAGTTTCAAGCCGAACAGGCTATCATCGAGCGATTGCTTGCTGCCGTGGAGGCGCAAACAAAGAAGACCATGACCCAGATGGACGCGATTCGCAATGAGACGATCCAATTCGGAAAACGACTCAATGCAGCCCAGATGCGTGCGGTAGAGGCGATCAACCGTCGCAGTCCTGATTCCCAAGCCGCCCTCGGTTCAGGATAAACTGCCCGTAAGTTCAATGCAGACTGGCAGGGACAATCTCGACTTTGCATCTGCCGGGCGGTATCCTACACTTGGTTCGTTTTTAGGGCCCGTTTTTCTCCCCAAGCGGCGACCGTGTGCCAAGCCGCCGTTGGGCCTTAGGTGAGTGTTAAAAAGCCATGGGTATCGACAGTCGCGACTACTACTCTCAAGAGCCACGCCCCAATTACCAATTTGGCGGTCCGTCCGGACAATTTGGCAGGCAGGGGCGATTGCTGGTCACCAATCTGGTGATCATCAATGTGATTGTCTATCTGTTTGAGATTCTTTTTGACAAGGGCAACGATTACCAGTTTACTTTTCAATATCTGGCACTCGATAGCGGTCTGTTCGTTACCAACTGGAAACTCTGGCAGATTGTGACCTACGGATTTGTCCATTCACCAAATACGATTTGGCATATTTTGGCCAACATGTTTTGTCTCTGGTTTTTTGGCCGTGATGTGGAGGGGATCTATGGCAAAAAGCGTTTTCTCTCTTTCTATCTCTCTGCGATAGTAATATCAGGTGTGCTGGGCCTCTATGCCCAGCAGTTGCTCAAAGGAGGCCAAATAACGCTGCTCGGTGCCTCGGGCGGTGTCGCGGGGGTCATTATCCTCTATATCTGCCACTTTCCACATCGCAAGCTGCTACTCTATTTTGTGATTCCCGTGAAAGCCTGGGTGCTGGGGGTTTTGTTTTTGGTCTATGACTTCGTAGGCAGCTTTAGCGAGTCTCATGTTGCTCACGGCGCCCATCTGGTGGGAGCCGCCTGCGGCTGGATCTATTTCAAGACCGGTTGGGATTTGG
>JASMGX010000380.1 GCA_030751095.1 Pirellulales bacterium
CCATCCATACTTATCATCCTTCGCATTCACATCCGCGCCAGCAGCCAAGTGTTGTTTCACGGCTTCGATGTGTCCTGCACTGGCAGCTTTGTGAATAGATTTATCAGCAATCAACCAATCACCCGTCTTGCCGCCGTGGTTGCGGAGGAGGTCGGCGATTTCGGCGTGGTTCTCTTCATTAGCGGCATTAAGCGGTGTCTTTCCTTTGTGTGGGCCATCTCTCACCAGCTTCGCATTCACATTCGCGCCTTCGGTGATGAGTAGTTCAACGATTTCCTTGCGACCTGCACCAGCCGCATAATGCAAAGGAGTCACGCCATTATCCTTCGCATTCACATCCGCACCGTTGGCTAGAAGCAGTTCGGCGACTTCCTTGGTTGCCGCATAATGCAAAGGAGTAAATAAATCATCATTCTTCGCATTCACATCCGAGCCAGCAGCGATGTGCTGTTTGACTGCTTCAAGATTTCCAAACATGGCAGCATCGTGAATTGAGATGTCTGGTGCTTTGGCTGTCGGCGGTTCTGGTTGTGGCTTTTTAGCCGCCTCTTCGGCTGCTTTTTCTTCTTCTGATAATCCCCAGCTTTCATTTGGGTCATAGTCAGCCACACGCGGATCAACATAGTCGGTT
>JASMGX010000381.1 GCA_030751095.1 Pirellulales bacterium
CATCCGGCCATCGGGTGTGATTGCTAAATTCTGCGGGCTCTTGCCGCCGCTCGGTGTGATCGCAATCGGCTCGAGCACCCCGCGCTCGCCGATCCGGTAGGCGGCCACACTGTCGTGACCGCGGTTGGTGCCGTAGAGAAAGCGGCCATCGGGCGTGATCGCCAGGTCGGCGCACCCGTTTTTGCCCGCAAAGTCGGCAGGCAGCGTCGAGACTGTCTCGCGGCGGGTGAGTGCCCCGGATGCCGCATCAAAGTCATACCGCGTGATCGAACCGGACAGTTCATTGATCCCGTACATCCACTCGGCGCCCGGATGGAACCGGACGTGGCGAGGCCCCGCGCCGGCGAGTGCGGCAACCGACTTTTGCGCTGTGGGCGCGAGCGTGCCCGTTTCGGGGTCAGCCCGATACGAAAAAATGCGATCGGCACCCAGGTCGGGCACAAAGACACGGTCTCGTGAGGGCCCAAAGAGAGCCGCGTGCGCGTGGGGGCCTTCCTGCCGCTCGGCGTTGACGCTCGAACCTTTTTGCTCGATCAGCGAGCTGCGCTCACCGATCGAGCCGTCCGGCAACAGCGGATACGAGACCACCGTACCGTCCTGATAGTTGGCCAGCACCAGCACCCGTCCGTT
>JASMGX010000382.1 GCA_030751095.1 Pirellulales bacterium
TGCCGAAGGTTATGGGGGCGAGAACTCGCTGGTGATTTTATTGGAAGGGGGCGAAAGCCCCCTTCATTTGCCACCCCAGATGCCACCCCAAACGAAAAATGGGCTACGGTCTAAACCGTAACCCATTGATCTTACTGGTCGGGGCGAGAGGATTTGAACCTCCGACCCCCTGCTCCCAAAGCAGGTACGCTAGCCAGGCTGCGCCACGCCCCGTTTTCTTTTCTATTTACTCAGTGTTTGGAGTGCTTCTTGGTCATTTTCTCTCGTTGTTCCGCCGTCAACACGTTCAGCAATTGTACTTTTGCCTCCACCATAGCCATTATCTTCTTGGCTTTGGCGGCTACAATTTTTGCTCCAGCGGCTCGAATCTTCGCTTCATCAACTCTACCGGAATGGACTTCCCGTTCGAGTTCCATGTGTGCGATCTGATGATCGGCCTTGGCTTGAATTCTCACTTTTTTATATTCAAACTCCAGATCTTTTATCTTCCCGATCTGCGCTTCGGTCAATCCTAATTTCTCTCGAACACATAATACGTGTTGGAAAGGATTCTTACCGTGTCCGCCATGCCGCGCAGATTTTTTATGACTGTGTCCTTTACCGTGACTGCCTTCGGATTTATGATGAC
>JASMGX010000383.1 GCA_030751095.1 Pirellulales bacterium
GGCAGCGCTCCCCCACAACAAGTCGACGGCCGAACCGGTGACAGGACAACGGTTATTGCGGAAGATACAGTTCTTAAGCAGCACGACACCTCCCGTATACTCACGGTGATCAATGGAAATTCCTGCGCCACAGGGACTGGAGTAGTTATCGTAGATCTCAACGTTTTCAATTGTGGGGTAGGAGCGTCCGAAAATCTTGATTCCGCCACCATCCGTATAGAAGAACAGATTCTTTTCTAATCGGGGCTCCGAAAGCTCCGGCTGGATCGGGCCCGATTCATTTGATTCCGTTACGAAATTGTTCGCTCCCGTAATCTTGAATCCTCGCAAAACTGTGTTTCGCGTAATTCCGTCACCGAAATAGACCACATGGTTTACGATCGCCGGGTAACCTTCATGGTTCTCGTTGGCAATCTCGGGATTGGCGGCAGTCAGGATAACCTCTCCAACCGCCTCAAGCGTTATCCCGTCGTGCTGTTTATTCAGCCAGATCAACGCTTGGCCATGTTGGCGAGGTCGATACACGCCTGCGTAGACCTTGACGTGTTTGCGGTTCGGGTCTTTAGCGACTGCATCGAGGACAGCTTGAAGATCGTTGCCCGGATAAACGTAATGCACGGAGTCGGC
>JASMGX010000384.1 GCA_030751095.1 Pirellulales bacterium
TGCTGGAGTAACTTTAGTAATTTCATTTTTTAGTTCATCAAGCGTGTAACCAATAGCTAGTTTTGCTGCTACCTTTGCTATTGGAAAACCAGTTGCCTTAGATGCAAGTGCCGATGATCTAGAAACTCTAGGATTCATTTCTATGATAACCATTCTTCCATTTTTTGGATTTATTGCGAATTGAACATTGGATCCACCAGTTTCTACTCCAATTTTTCTAAGACATGCAATCGAAGCATTTCTCATAATTTGAAATTCTTTATCTGTAAGTGTTAAGGCGGGCGCTATAGTGATAGAATCTCCGGTATGAGTTCCCATGGGATCTATATTTTCTATAGAACATATGATGATACAATTATCTTTTTTGTCTCTTACAACCTCCATTTCAAATTCCTTCCAACCTTCCAGGCATTCTTCTACTAAGATTTGATTTGCGGGTGATGTATCGAGACCTTCTTTCACAATTTTGAAAAATTGTTTTTTACTTTTTGCAATGCCGCTTCCGAGACCACCAAGGGTAAAAGCGGGTCTAATGATTACAGGTAATCCTATTTTTTTTAAACATTTTTTAGCTTGTTTGATGTTATTAATTATTTCTGATTTTGGGAGATTTAGCCCAATATCA
>JASMGX010000385.1 GCA_030751095.1 Pirellulales bacterium
CGGCCGCAAATCGATGGAGCCGATCTACGACTTCATGGACAAGGCCAAACAAGAGCAGAAACCGTTCTTCGTTTGGTACGCCCCGTTCCTGCCGCACACCCCCCACAATCCACCGGCAAGGCTCCTGGACAAGTATGCCGGGGTCAAGAATGCCAAGAACGCCAAGTACCTGGCGATGATTGAGTGGCTCGACGAGACCTGCGGCGAGCTGATGGGCCAGCTCAAGAAGAAGGGCGTCGCCGACAACACGCTGGTGATCTACCTGGCCGACAACGGCTGGAACGAATACGGCAAGGCATCTCCCTACGAAAACGGTGTGCGAACCCCGGTCATCGCGCATTGGCCCGGCAAGATCCAGCCGCGCAAGGACGAGCGCCGTCTCGTCACGAATCTCGACGTGGTGCCGACGATTCTCACCGCTTGCGGCGTTAAGCCCCCGGCATCAATGCCTGGCATCAATTTGCTCGACGACAAGGCGGTGACGAAGCGCGATACGCTGTTCTTGTCGAATTTCGCCCACAACATGGTGTCGGCAACGGAACCGGAAAAGAGCCTCTGGACGCGATCCTGCGTTCATGGCAAGTGGAAGCTGCTCTCCTGGATTGAAAACCCGCCCAAACAGGTT
>JASMGX010000386.1:0-242 GCA_030751095.1 Pirellulales bacterium
CGAAGCAATAGTTGACAAGAATGGTAGGTGAGTAAGATAATCCGCGTGAAGCGATGGAATCCTACAGCATCGAATCTGTAGTTGCAGCGGCTAGGCAAACTAGCGCGCAATATTTTGGCGAGTTTCTAAACGACACGACTAGTCAACCCGCTGGGATGCTGCAGTCGGGTTATGAACAGTACGTTAGCCAAATGATCGGTGACGGTTCAGATGTGGAATCTTCCAGTATTGCATCCAAAGCA
>JASMGX010000386.1:252-625 GCA_030751095.1 Pirellulales bacterium
GGCGGCTAGGCAGTCCAGTAAACTGGCCCTTGGCCAAATAGTGGACAACATGACTGAGGTTAGTTCTACTGATGCTGTAGATCAGACTTTGGAATTGTTCTTAAATGATATCGTTAAGTCCACGATTGTCGCCCATTCGAGTGAGGAGACAGATGGTCTCTATCAACCCTTAATAGACATTTTGGCCTGAAGGCGGCCATATTTGTCGACCTCCTCCGCAAACACGGCGGCAAGACGGGTGATGAATTGAAAGCTGAAGGGAAGTAACCAACCCACCTCGGCCAACTGAATGCTGACGGGTATCTAAGCGGATTTGCTCTGCCGGATACTCACTATCTTGCCACCCCCAGCAGGCTCTACAGAAAACCAAGCC
>JASMGX010000387.1 GCA_030751095.1 Pirellulales bacterium
ATAAATAATCTGGCAGGTCGGAGTACACGAATTTTCTGCAACTTGCGTTTCATCGCAAGCGGTCGTTGGATCTGGCGATTGGGCGAAAGTGCGCGCTACAGGGGCACAAAAGAGATTAAGCGAGAAAGTAAGTAATGGCACCGCGCAAAGGAATATTGTTTTGTGAGACATTGTTTTAATCGCCGTACGTGAGCAAAAAAGAGAAACAGTTGTCGACTGCGATATGCCACCGGGTTTGAGAAGATTTTCTCCTGCAGTGGCACGGAAGATGGCTATGGATGAGAAGTGGATCAGAAAAGCGGCGCAACGGTACAGGAAATGGCCGCGGCAAGAAAGATCGAAATCAGTGAATATGTCCCGCTCGCAGTGCAGCAACGCTATCGATGCAATCGCATGAGAGAACGCTCTGCAGCGTGATTTCTAAGGGCAGTGCAACTCCTAAGAATGGTTGCGGTCCTGCAAGGCGAGGAGCGTGACGTTGCCTTCCATTTGGATTTGCAGATTATCTTCTGTCTGAAGCAACCGCTTCACAGCCTCCTGGAGTTGGGTCAGATCGGCTTCTTGGTTTTGTTTTGCAAGCAGATGACTTGCCCGCAATGCATTTAACAAAATCCGCGTTCGCTT
>JASMGX010000388.1 GCA_030751095.1 Pirellulales bacterium
AAGTTGTTAGTTCAACGTTTGATGAACCAGCATCAAGACACGTTCAAGTAGCAGATATGGTTATAGCTAAAGCTAAAAGATTAGTAGAAAATAAAAAAGACGTTGTAATATTGTTAGATTCAATCACAAGATTAGGTAGAGCATATAACACGGTTATTCCAAGCTCAGGAAAAGTATTAACTGGAGGCGTTGACTCAAATGCACTTCAAAAACCTAAAAGATTTTTCGGAGCAGCTAGAAATATAGAAGGCGGCGGATCATTAACAATAATTGCCACTGCCTTGGTCGACACAGGATCAAGAATGGACGAAGTTATTTTTGAAGAATTTAAAGGAACAGGAAATTCAGAAATTTTACTTGATAGAAAATTATTTGAAAAAAGAACGTTTCCAGCAATGGACATAGCAAAATCAGGAACTAGAAAAGAAGAATTATTAGTAGATGGGCCAATGTTACAAAAAATGCATATTTTAAGAAGAATTCTTTTACCAATGGGAACAAGCGATGCTATGGATTTTTTATTAGATAAATTAAAAGCAACAAAAAATAACGACGAATTTTTCCAATCAATGGGAACAAATGGTAATGGATCTAATAATAAATGATTATTAAAAATTTAAGCAA
>JASMGX010000389.1 GCA_030751095.1 Pirellulales bacterium
GACATGTTCAGGTTGCAGAAATGGTAATAGAGAAAGCAAAAAGACTTGTTGAATATAAAAAAGACGTAGTTATTCTTCTTGATTCCTTAACAAGGCTGGGGAGAGCATATAACACCATAGTTCCTTCAAGTGGGAAGGTTTTAACAGGGGGTGTAGATGCGAACGCCCTACAAAGACCAAAAAGGTTTTTTGGAGCAGCTAGAAATGTTGAAAAAGGGGGCTCTTTAACAATTATTGCAACGGCCTTAATCGAAACCGGCAGTAGAATGGACGAGGTTATTTTTGAAGAATTTAAAGGAACAGGAAACAGCGAAATTGTTTTAGACAGAAAACTTAGCCAAAAAAGAACATATCCCGCCTTTGACATAGGTAAGTCATCAACAAGAAAAGAGGAGCTTTTGTTGGATAAAGGTGAGCTTGGAAAAATATTTATACTTAGAAAAATACTTGCCCCAATGGGGGTTACAGAAGCAATGGAATTTTTATTAGAGAAAATGCAAAATACCAAAACCAACAACGATTTTTTTCAAAGCATGGGGACAAAGGGATAATGTCTACCGCCAGTAATTGTTATTAACAATCTTTTTAAATTAAAATAAATTAATTTATCAAACACAACAAA
>JASMGX010000038.1 GCA_030751095.1 Pirellulales bacterium
TGATCGTCGCCGCGAAATTGGTATCATGCGGGCCCTCGGTGCTGCTCGTTCTACGGTGATGAGTATTGTCTTGATGGAATCGGTTCTTTTGGCACTTCTCGGCGGAATGGCAGGAGTCATTCTGGGACATGTCACCATTGGACTCTTTGCCCCCTTTGTAACAGCAACAACGGGTGTCATGATTCATTTCTGGCAACTGGCTCCCGCAGTCCACTTTGCGGGCACGTTTATTTCCCCGGAGGTCATCCTTATACCCGCCCTGCTCGTGCTGGCTACCATCGTGGGATTTTTGCCGGCCCTGATTGCCTACCGAACCGATGTAGCGCGGGCACTGAGCGATGCTCCCTGACAGGTTTTCGGATGCGACTCCACGTAATACAAATGCGGTGTATTGTCGGCGCTGTGCCGCTCACGCTGTTGTCGATGGTTCCGTTGATCTTCTCGCCCGCCTCGGCCGAAGGCTGTTCTATTTGTAGCAGTATCTCACCGACACTTTGCGATGAAATCGCGGCAGCCGAATTGGCGGTGCTGGCTCGTTATGAGTCGACACCGGAAGTTGGCGGAGGTGTTACATCCCCGGATGCCTATAAGTCAGAGTTTCAGATTGAAAATGTTATTAAGGGCGCAGAGATTCTGGGAACGACACGCAGTGCCAGGGTGCTTTTTTTCCCGGGCGAAAATGCACAGAAGGGGGCTCGATACCTTGTCCACGGAAATCTGGTCGAAAACGATGCTGGCACGCAAAGGGTTATCCAATGGACAACACCGATCGCGCTCAGTCCCGCTGCGATTGAATACACCAATAAAATGCTAGCGTTGCCACCGACAGGTTTAGAACGCCTTGTTTGTGCAAAAGACTATTTGACGTCTCCGGAGAAAATGCTCCGTCGGGATGCCTTTGATGAGTTTGGTAAAGCGCCGTTTGAAACACTCCTCGAGCTGAAGCCCTATCTTGATGCGGATTTAGTGTTGGATCGCATTGAAGATCCAAACACATCGGAGAATATGCGCAAGCTGTACTACACGCTCCTCTGTATTTGTGGTCGGCCCGATGATCTTCCCACAATGAAAACGAAGATGCAGGAAGAAAAGTTGCAGCCGACCGGCGCACTCTCGGCAATCATCGCCTGCTATTTAAGTTTGGCAGGAGCAGAGGGTCTTCCTGTGGTTGAGGAGATGTTTCTGCGCCACGAAGACACCAATGCTGATAGAATCTGGGGTGCCGCAATTACAGCCTTGCGATTTCATGGTCAGGAAGCCCCCGTCATTGATCGAGCGCATATTGTTGCTGTTTTTCGCAATACACTCCAACTGCCACAGTTGGGTGCCCGCGTACTGAGTGATCTTGCACGCTGGGAAGACTGGTCCGTTGTAGGCCAAGTGTCGGAACTGTTTGTCGATGCTGAAGGTGATACTCTTTGGATTCGTGAACCGGTTGTTCGGTACTTGTTGGCTTGTCCGTTGCCGGAGGCAAAGAAGCAGTTGAGCAGGTTGCAGAGGCTCGATCCGGCAGCAGTCGAAAATGGCCGCCGATTTGCTCCGGTGAGCCGCGCTGTGGACCAGAATGTAGAGACGATGGGCGATAGAGTCGAATTTAAGGAAATACCTCACGAGAAAACCGCTGCAGCAGCGATAAGTCCCGATCAGAAACAGGTATCCGAGCCGGGTAGCAGGCCCTGGCTTTGGATCGTGGCGGTGCCAGTCGCAGCCGGCCTGTTTTTCGTGGTATTATTACTTTGTGGTTCGGGAAATAGAGAAACAAAAAAGTGAGTTGTTAGAAAGGCCGCCAAAGTGATGTTTCCAATAAAGTGGATTGGTCTTGTGTTGTTTGGTGTGCTACTTGGCGTTACCCAGGTTCTGTATGCCTGCCCATTTTGTCGTCCTGTAAAGACAACGTTTACTGAGGACATCAACGCCGCAGACGTTGCAGTGTTGGCTGAGTTGACGCATCGTCCAGAGCGGCCCGATCCTGATGAGGGGGAGATTCCAGCAGCCGATATCATCGATTCCTACAAAACGACTTTTCGCATAAAAAAAATATATCGGGGTGCTGAGCATGTCAAAGTTGGCCAGGAAGTTACCGCAATCTATACCGGAGATACCGGTGTCGGATCTCTCTGCCTTTTACGTGGTGTTCAGCCAGATCAACTACAATGGGCCCCGCCTATTGTGCTCAGTCCGCGAGCCCAGCGGTATGTAGAAGAGGTGTTAAAACTCCCGCAGCAAGGTCCGGAGAGATTGACCTTTTTTCAGAACTATCTTGAAGATTCTGATGCAACACTGCGAAGCGACGCTTTCGATGAGTTTGCCCGCGCTGATTATAAAGCACTCCATGAAATAAAAGACGCCATCGATCATCAACGGCTGTTGGATTGGATAAACGATCCAGACGTTACTCCGAGTAACCGCCGACTCTATTTCACGATGTTGAGTGTTTGTGGGCAACCGAATGATAAGAAACTTCTTAAGGAAATGATTGTTTCGGGAGATGAAAACCGACTGAAGGGGCTCGATTCATTGATCGCATGCTATCTGACTCTTGCTGGACCCGATGGATTATCCTTGATTGAGGAGCAGTTCCTTCGCGGAGGGATATTTTGGGATCCTGAATATGTGCATACCTATGCAGCCATTATGGCCCTTAGATTTCATGGCCAAGAATCTAAGGTGATCCCAAAAGACCGGTTGATCTCCGCACTGCGTATCGTACTCGATCGACCACACTTGGCAGATCTTGTCATTCCGGATCTGGCAAGATGGAAAGACTGGAAATCGATGGGCCGATTGGTGCAAATGTTTAAGGATTCTGAAAAAAAATCGAGTTGGGTGCGTGTGCCGATTGTCAACTATTTGCGGACCTGCCCATTGCCAGAGGCTAAGGAGCAATTGGAGTTGCTCGCAGAGATTGATCCAGATGCTATACGGCGCGCAACGACCTTTTTTCCCTTTGCGCCCAAAAGTGGACAATCGTCGGAAAAAAAGGGGGCCGCAAATACCACAAAAGAATCCAGCACAGTAAAGCCGAAAAATGGAGATAGCCAAAGTGGCAACGTCCGGAAGTAATGGCCCTCCTGCAAAGTGCTTCATCTTTTAAGTTACGGCAAGTCGGGATTTAATTGTTTTGGTATCAGAGGCAGCGTTATTTGTGAGTTGTTGATGTGTGCTAACGTTCAATTTACTCAAGCGATTGACGCCGAGGTCCATGCACAAGAGTATCGTGCTCTCTCGGCGGCTGCGATGACTTGCCTGTTTCTTGCTCTGCTTTCGGTATTTTCCCTGCTCAGTATTTATCTGTTGGCGATTCCTGTTCTTGGCATTCTCGTGGGAGTCTATGCGCTGATGCAGATCAAACAGCGATCCGCGGAGTTGACGGGACGAGGGTTTGCAATTGCAGGGATTACCGTCTCGTGTGTCCTATTTGTGCTGAGTCTTAGCTACGCAGCATATGTGTACGCAACAGAAGTTCCTGAGGGATACCAGCGAATTGACTATTCTCAGTTGCAACCCGAAGAAGGACAAATAGACCAGTTGGTGCCACCTCTAACAGAAGAATTGAATGGCGAGCAGGTTTTCATCAAAGGGTATATTTTCCCAGGACCGCAAACGCAGGGCATTAAAACATTTCTCCTGGTGCGTGATAACGGGGACTGTTGCTTTGGGGGTAACCCAAAACTGACAGACCGCATTCAGGTTACTTTGGCAGATCCAGAACGTCTGAAATTTAGTAAACACTTACATAAGGTGGCAGGAAAGTTTCGCTTGGAGAAAAAACCGGGTGAGGCGATCGATGCCAATGGCTCTGTCTATTATTACCTGGATGATGGCCACTTACGATGAAACAACTTCAATGGTGGCACACTATCGCACTCCTGTTCGGCCTCCATGGGCTGGTATTCAGCATCGGTTGCGGCGAAACGCAAAGCATTGCCGAAAAGCGTCCTACAGTAACATCATCAGAAAACCAGCCAGCCAAAGATCGCAAGCCAAGTCCGCAAACACGTTCTGAAGTCGGCAAGGCTGATGGGGCGAATTTGAAAACAGAGCCTAGTTCGCGCGATATTGTGGCACTGGTGGCCGATAAATCGTCGACCCGGAACATCTCTTTTGACGACATTGCATTCAAAATGGAAAAAGATGATTCTTTTAAACGCTCGATGCTCACGGAAAAAATAGTAACACTCGCTGACAAATCGGTGAGAATCCGCGGCTTTATTTTACCCAGTTTCAAACAGGATGGACTGACTGAATTCGTGCTGGTTCGCGACAACATGGAATGTTGTTTTGGTCCGGGTGCCGCACTTTATGATTGTATTATGGTTCGGATGCAGTTTGGTGAGTCCACCAGTTTCAGTGTCCGGCCCGTTGCGGTAGAAGGTCGGTTTTCCATCGAGGAATGGAGAGATTTCGATGGTGTCGTGCGTGCAATCTATCACATTCAGGGTCTGTCGGTGAAGTGACGTGCGCGTGATTCAGTCGCGATTGCGATCTGCAGAAGTAGCGTTCACCCGATTTAAATCAGATCTGGGTAGACTCTTTTTAGGTCCAGCGTATCGCCCGTTTGTTTTTGTAGTTCGAGAAGGCGTGCGAAAAGTCGTTTGACTCGGGCAGCGTGTTTTGATCGGGTAGAAAGGTCCGTCATCTCATTCGGATCGTTGCGCAAATCAAAGAGAAGCACTTTTTTAATAGCCGGGTAGAGAATGAGTTTATAACCATCAGCCGTTACCATCCGTTGGGATTTTTTGTAGGCCCCATAGATTGCGTCATAATTCTCTTTTCGCTCACCTTTCAATAGTGGCAGGATACTGCGAAATTGAACATGGTCCGGTTTTTTAATACCGGCCAACTCCAGCGTAGTGGGCATGGCATCTTGTAGATAAATGGAACCTGAGTGTTTGTGCCCGGCAGCCACTTGCGGTCCGCGAATAACGAAAGGGACTCGGACACTGTGGTCAAACATGTTTTGTTTGCCCATCAATCCGTGGTTGCCAACGGCCAAACCGTGATCGGCCGAAAAGATGACATAGGTAGATGCTGCAGCATCGGTCTGTTCGATCGCGTCAAGAATTCGGCCTATCTGGGCATCCATATGTGTAATAATCGCATAATATTCCTGACGGTTCACTTTGACTGCATAGGGTGTGCGAGGAAACGGTGCCAAGTATTCGTCACGTAACAACCGACCACAGCCGATGGCATCTTTGAATGGATATTCCGGTAGATAACTGACTGGCAGACTGATGCTGGCAAGTGGATATCGGTCGACAAATTCTTTGGGAGACTGCCTCGGGTCATGAGGCGCATTGAAGGCGACATACATAAAAAACGGGTTCTCTCGTTGAGAGTTCTTTTGGAGATAGTCACAAGCATCATCGGCGAGAACTTCACTCCAATGTTTGCCACCGCTCCAATATCCACCTTCTGAGGTCTCCCACGGCTTCCAGGGATCGGGCTCTCCCTCGATCGGTCGGTTGTAGCCAGTGGGCCGATCTTTCGGCATTCCGGGACGCACATGGCGTACGTGATCGAAGGCGCTTTGGACGTCCGCTTGGAGGTGCCACTTTCCAGAGAAAAACGTATCGTAGCCGGCCTGCTTCAGATATTCTGACCAGAAGCGACCCGCTGCACGTTCTGTTTCGAGGTTTTGAGCATTTTTTTGGGCATGCCAAAGGAAGCGTCCCGAATTGAGCATATTGCGACTTGCGATACAAACCGCCTCATGCCAACACCCCTGATTGTAGGCATGCGTAAATGTGGTTCCCTGACGGATCAATCGGTCAAGGTTTGGGGTTTCTACTTCGAGATCACCGATCGTATTGTAGGCTTGGTCATCGGCAAAGATAAAAACAAAATTAGGTTTCTTCCCCCCATCGGCCAATCCTTGAGGGGAACTGATGATCCCCAATGCCAAGAAGGCCAGGGTGTAACATGTCAGTAGAAAGAACTGGCGAGACAAATTTAGGACATCCAAAAGTCAGAGCATGCAGACATACGGACAAAAAGTTTATATTTTGTTAGTACACCAGCAAAAGGTAGATGTCAACGGTTGATCGCTCTAGAACCGCACCGTTGTGATGCCAACTAGAAAAAAAGTCTCTTTTCTTCCACGAGAATCGCTCGTACCAAAGTGGCGGCAGTTAGCAGAGTTGCCCAGGAGAATTACGAAAGAATGTCGGTTGAGCAGTCTATCCTCTTACCCGACGAGGGATGGTAAAGGAATAAATCATTACGATGGTCCCGAAAGCCATGCATACCCAGGGCGCCCAGTCAGGTGGAGAAATGGTTACTGGGATGTGAGTGGATAGAGACTGAAAATCGGGAGCACCAACCTCGCTAGATTGCATGAAAATAGCCGCCTCGATAAAAAGGCATTCAAAACCAATCAGGCCGATAAAAAATCCGATTGCGAGGAACAATGATCGCCACATCTTCATCAAATCCTTTCGAATATCTATTTCATCGGTGTATCCTCTGTATCGACCGGGCAATTTAAACAACTGAAATATGCCGAGCCAATATACGATCAGAGATACTCTCCGCAAAAACGGCCCTAGAAGTGGCTGTATCAATTGTGAGGATGATCTCAGTGGACAAATCCGTATGGGACGTTCCTGCGAGGGTCCGATCGTGCGCTCCGAAGGGTGGCACAACTCCTTGTTGTGTATTGGTGTTCGGACTATGATTGCCATCCCGGCGCGAGCAGATGCCCACTTTTCAGACACAATCTGGGAATGGAAGTCGTATCGATTGTGCTGTTAATGCCGAAAATTTTGTCTTGGCAAACAATTCATACAGAAAATGGTCCAAATCATCCCTTCGCGACTAAATGATTACAATAAATTGAACCGATCCTGCAACAATGTGGCCATCTGCATAGTAAGATGTATGTGGATCAGAATGGTTCGGGGCGCCGAGTAAATTTTCGGGCGAAAAAAGGCTCTATTGCTATAAAGAAATAGGTGTGTGCCAGCCCGAGCGAGCGGGGGAACACGGGAGTTTGTTCAGAAAGCCAAAAATTCTTCTCGTTGGTGATCTCAAAGGGCGGAACGACTCGTTCGGTCAATATCTGAATGACCACTTTGAAGTGGTTTCTGTTACCAGTGATCTACGCGCTCTGGCGCATCTACGATGTGACTCCTACGACGGGGTCTATATCATGACAGATCATGTGCCTGTTCTGGAGCAACTGGGGCACCTCATGCAGAATGATCTTGTTCTAAGGTCAATGTCTGAAGGCGTTGTATTATTAGACAGTGAAAATAAGATCATCTGGCATAACGAATGTATGACCGAGTGGTGCGATCGGGAAATGATCATCGACGACAATTTTTATAGCGTTCTTTCAAGTCCGGAAATTCTTGGCCCCGATTTTTGTCCATTGCACACGGCTCTTTCTTCAGGTGTAGCCAGTAATTCCACGCTGCGAACGGCAGATAACCGTTACTTCCATATTCACGCATCCCCAATTGTTGAAGGAGAATCGGTACCAAACCACCTGATCGTGACTGTTCGGGATGTCACTCAAGAGATGCAGCAGCAACAGAAAATGGAGGCGATCCATAAAGCTGGAATGGAATTGGCTGATTTAAAGCCAGAAGAACTCAGGCACATGTCGGTTGAGGAGCGGATTGAGCTGCTCAAGTCGAATATTGTCCACTATACCGATGAGCTTCTTCATTATGATGTGATGGAAATCAGGCTGTTGGATCAAAAAACAGGAAAACTCGACCCCCTGTTGACTCTCGGCATGGATCCTGAAGCGTCACAGCGTGAACTTTATGCACAACCGCAGCATAATGGTGTGACGGGATTCGTTGCTGCAACTGGAAGAAGCTATCTGTGTGAAAATACGGCAGACGATCCGTTGTATCTGATGGGTGCTCGGGATGCGAGAAGTTCTATAACGGTTCCGCTGATTTCTCATGATGAAATGCTTGGCACATTCAACGTTGAAAGCCCAGAACCACAGGCTTTTACAGAAAATGACCTGCAATTTCTTGAGCTCTTTAGTTGTGATGTGGCGGCAGCACTTGGCACTTTGGAGCTACTGGTCGCCGAAAAAGCAACCACCGCTGCAAAAAGTGTTGAAGCAATTCATACCGCTGTTGCACTACCTATAGATGATATTCTCAATGAAGCGGTCAGTGTAATGGAACACTACATCGGTCATGAACCGGAAGTGATCTCTCGACTCGAGCGAATTCTTCGTAATGCTCGTGACATCAAGCAGGTGATTCAAAAAGTTGGGCAGAATATGGCGCCCAGTGAGGCAGTCCCCACATCGTTACAAACAGAAATTCGCCCGTTACTTTCCGGTCGCCGCATTCTGGTCGCCGATGCCGACGACAACGTACGGAGTGCAGCACATGCGTTGCTTGAGCGATATGATTGTTCGGTGGAGACTGCTCACGATGGAACAGAAACCCTGTCCATGGTTCGCAATATTACATCGCTCGGAGGATACGATTTGGTGTTAGCTGATATCCGGCTACCAGATATGAATGGTTATGAATTGATGCAGAAGCTCTCTGAGTGTTCGGCGGCGCTCCCATTGGTTTTAATGACCGGCTTTGGCTACGATCCAGGGCACTCCATTGTAAAAGCTCGCCAGGCGGGCCTGAAAGAGGTTCTCTATAAACCGTTCCGTTTGGATCAGTTGTTGGAAACCGTTGAACGAGTCCTTGCAACTGTCGGTGTATCGTAGTCAAGCAGATCTAGCTAGGCTACCGAGAATGGCCCAGAAAAAGTTGCTATTCGACAATCGAACGGTCGTCGAGAGTGGCACATTGTGAAATCGGCGGTGAAACAAAATGGCTCGATTTCGACTTTGTGAGTTCCACGCAAATGCCACCAGCGCGAAAAAATCGGTGCATGCGGGTAAACCAAAGTTCCTGGGTAAGTGTCAGCCCTAATTTCTCACACGTTCCGAGTAGATCTCGTCGGTTGTAGGTCCGGCATGTCCAGAGACGACTGGTCCATGCACCACTAAAACTATCTTCGGTTGCAAATAAGAGTAACCGCCCGCCCGGTGTCATGACCCGGCTGATTTCCGCTAGTCCTGTATAGGCATCCGGCAGATGTTCCAGCACATAGCCACAGGTTACGCAATCAAAGAAACTATTCGGAAAGGGTAGCTGCGCCAGATCGGCTGCAATGAGTCGCACCCTCGTACTTTTCAGCCTTCTCTGTGCGCGGTCTAGCATTTTGTAAGAGATGTCGATTCCAGTAAGCTCCGCCTGGCTGTCCGCATATTTCAGTAAATGCCCAAGTATTTGGCCGGCACCACTCCCGATGTCGAGAATATTGCGCAGACCAGTCGGATCAAATTGTCGTTTACGAAGTAGTCGTTCGCCAAATTGGAGATGCCCCGAAATACTACTGAATTTGGTGAGCATTGCACCTCGCCGGCCGCCGTAGACTTTACGAACTTTTTCGCGATATTTGTCGTAGCTGATACGGTGGATCAGATTTCTTTCGACAAATCGATGAACAACTCTACTCTTGCGGCGCCTTGTTTTAATGTCGCTACGTAGAGGTGCATGCTGCAGGCTGTTATTGATCATGGTATCCGTTAGTGGAGGTACGTTTGATACGCCTAAAAACACTGCGATCGCGGTTCACTTTCTATTGTGAAAAAGACGATGCGACTCTTGATATTAAAGGGCTGTAGCCCGTTCATGCAAGTGGGGCTAGGGTCATTAGAAGGAACAAGCGGAAAATTTTGAAGCAAGCCGGACTGGAGAGATTATGTCCAGCTTATAAAATGCCATCAATTTGTCGCACACTTGTTCATGCTAGCCGTTGAGAGCATGTAGTATATCTTGTACAGCGGCATCGTGCTCAAAAAAGAGATCTGCAAAAATTTCAAACTGCGAGCCAACCTGTTCTCGCCAAGATACAGAAGACTTGTTTATGACTGATAACCACTGCGGGTTATCAATCATTCCCTTGAGTGTCCTCTGCTGCTGACGAAGACATTCGGCATGAGGTGTTAACCAGGGGGCCTCGAAGACGATCTCTTCAAAAAAAGAGTCATCAAATGTGCGAAGAAAATGGCTCTGCAGTATTTGGTGTAGTTGTTTAAGGTGTTTGCTAATCTCATCGCGAGAAGTTGCCGGATCATTCAACATTGCACGAATGCGTTGAATTAACTGGCGAGGGGTCTCCTGACTATTGTCTTTAATATCTATCCGAACATCATCGAGTGGATTTGCTAACACGTCCGCCTCCTGTTTGTATCAGGATGTTTGTGTCAGGATGTTTGTGTCAGGATGTTTGTGTCAGGATGTTTGTGTCAGGATGTTTGTGTCAGGATGTTCATATTTAGAAGGATCCGATCTCTGTGGCTCATCATGTGGAGAACGCGTATATAAATCAAGAGGAGTTTGTTAAAATTGCGGCTTGGTAGCAATTTGCAAAACGGTGCAATTTTGTAAAGTGGTTGCAGAGAATATTGCCGCAAGTTCTTTGTAGATAATTGGTATGCAGCTTAGAGTATTCTTGTCGTTCATAATGTCATGAAGCGACTTGGCTTGCCGGGTAACGACAGAAGTAAAAAAATGGATCTGTGGTTAACTCGCGGCTTACCCCGGCTGTTGAGATTTGTTCACATGAAGTCTAGCTGCCATTCCTAGCCGAGAACTGATGCAAATAGCAATCATTCATTATCACCTCAATCCCGGTGGGGTCACGCAGGTCATTGCAAATCATTTGCAATCGTTGGATTTGGCTCTCGACGAAAACATTATCTGCAAAGTAGCAATTTTTCATGGTGGGAAGACCAAAGAATGGAATCCACCATTTTTGAAGAAACTGCAGAATATTAAAGTTTCTATTCATTCGGTTGCTGCCTTGGGTTATGACGCTTGGCCCGCAGAGCAACCCGACCCTACAGGCCTATCAGACGACCTCCTCAGACGGCTCTCGGAGATGGGGTTTGATCCTGCAGAGACAGTCATTCATGTACACAACCATTCATTGGGAAAAAATGTATCTCTGCCAGTTGCGCTCCACAAACTTGCTGCGGCAGGTTATCCGCTACTTTTGCAGATCCATGATTTTGCGGAGGATTTCCGTCCGGAACAATATGCCCGCATTTCAAAAGCGCTCTCCGCTAATCAGGCGGGGCCTGTTGCGGGCTTGCTCTACCCCCAGGCATCTCACATCCATTACGCAGTCCTCAATGGCCGCGATTGTAAAGTTCTTGCCCAAAGCGGAGTCGCAGTTGATCGGCTACATGAGTTACCAAATCCGATTGTTGAATTCGAACAACTTTCAGCCCAAAACAAGAACCACAAAATACTCAAGGAAGATATAGGAGTGCCAGTGGATACACCGTTGGTTCTCTTTCCCGTTCGCGGTATCCGAAGAAAAAATATTGGTGAATTGCTCATGTGGTCTGCTCTAATGCGAACAAGAGCATTTTTCGGTGTCACCCTCGCGCCCAACAATGCGGCAGAATTGCCAGCCTACAATCGGTGGAAGAGCCTGGTGAAAGAAGCTGGACTTCGGTGTATTTTTGAGCTTGGTGAAAAACTGTCGTTTCAGGAGAGCCTGGCCGCGGCTGATGCTCTGATCACAACGAGTGTAGCAGAAGGTTTTGGAATGGTGTTCTTGGAGGCGCAACTCGCCGGGCGCAGTTTGCTTGGACGCAAACTTCCGGAGATCACAGACGATTTTGAACAAAATCATATTGATTTGCCTTTTCTTTATGATCGTTTTGCTGTCCCCGTCGATTTGATAGGGCGAGATCATCTTCGTCAACAAATCGTTGCGGCCTATCAAAAGACAATCTCCGCTTTCGATCGACAATCATACAATGGCCCTGATTTAAACGATTGTTTTGACCGATTAATTGCGGATGGGACGATTGATTTTGCGATGTTGACCCCGGAGATGCAGAGTCGTCTTATTCTGAAAGCCAGCGACTCCGATCAGTGCTGCGAGAAGCTGTTGAATGAGAATCCACTCGTTTCGGTAGCTCAGGATAGGATTACAGAATTACAGGTTGTGTTGCAAAATGCGGCAGCCGTTCGTGCCCACTACCGTCCGTTGTCCTGTGGTCAGCGACTGCTAAACATTTACCGAGGACTTTTGGCTGCCGATCGCGAAGAGGCAGCAACCGTCCTTGCTCGGTGTAACGAGTTGCTGGAGTTCTTTTTGAAAATCGAGCGTTTTCGTCCGGTTCGATCGATGTCATGAGCATCCAATACAATCAAATCATATGTGATTTAAGTCGGCCTTTGGAGCCGCTGCCTACCGGCCAGAATGAGGTGATAAGAAAAATTGCAGGTATCCGCGCGGTGTTTTTTGATATTTATGGCACATTATTTATAAGCGGTAGTGGAGATGTTGGTACGGATGGTGTCTCGTCAGGCACAAGTACGAACCAGAATGGCTCAAACTCTCTGGGGGAATCTATTGGAAAGATATTTCGTACATTGTGCCATGAAGCATTGGATGCAACTAAATGTGAGTCAGGAGCGTTTAGGATGCCGCCCCATTCTGGCAGCCCTGATTCTGTCGCACTGGGGCAAAAGCTGATTGTCTGCTATCAGCAGGAAATTCTGAGAGTGCATGCCAAACAAAAACAAGCTGGTATTGATTATCCGGAAGTCGATATTGTTGAAATATGGAGAACGGCTGCTCAATCCGTCATTGCACTACCAGACGAGGCCATTTCTAATCTCGACGTAAAGTGCCTGGCAATCGAATACGAGGCTCGTACAAATCCCGTCTGGCCAATGCCCTTCGCCATCGATTGTATCGATCGTTTGGCCTCGGCAAACTTAATGCTCGGTATAATCAGCAACGCCCAATTTTATACGCCACTTCTCTTTCCTGCGCTCATGCAGCGAACACTTAAAGAGTTGGCATTTTCTCCAGAGATGCAATACTATTCGTACCGGTATGGCATGGCGAAGCCAAGTGAGTTTCTCTATCGTCAAGCACTGGCTGGGTTGGAGGAAAAGGGTATCAAGCCGAGTGAAATGCTTTACGTTGGCAACGACATGTTGAATGACATCATGCCTGCTGCACGAGTCGGTTTTCAGACGGCTCTTTTTGCCGGTGACCGGCGGAGTTTGCGGCTTCGTGCTGGAGATTCTAGAGTGGCTGGCGTTGTACCCGACATTGTCGTCAAGGATTTGACGAGGCTAGTGGACTGTGTTTTGGATGATTAAGACTATTGTTATGCAGAAAAATACCCTACACATGTATTGTATGATGGTATCGACATCCGGGCCTCCTCGGTGGACCCCATGACAGCTATTGGATGATCAGCGATTATGGCAGCACACAACATTGGTTTTGTTGGAACTCGATTCTCCGGTACCGATGGCGTATCGCTCGAGAGTGCAAAATGGGCCCAAATTCTCTGGGATCACAAAAATATCAGCTACTGGTACGGCGGAAAGTTAGATACCGATCCGACGATCAGCATGGAGGTTCCCGAAGCGTATTTTTATGATCGAAATAACGTCATGATCAATGAACAGGTGTTTGGAGTTCGCACCCGAACGCCTAGGACGACCAAAAAGATTTATGAATTAAGCGAGTATCTCAAGGGGACACTCTACGACTTTGTCCAAAAATATGATATTGAAATTATGGTTGTGGAGAATGCTCTATGCATTCCCATGCATATTTCTCTAGGTCTTGCGATCACCCATTTTATAGCGGAAACGGGCATTCCGACGATTGCCCATCATCACGACTTCTATTGGGAGCGGAGTCGTTTTGCGGTCAATGCAGTCGACGACATTTTGCGGATGGCATTTCCTCCCTCATTGCCGTCAATCCAGCACGTCACCATTAACTCTTTTGCGCAGAATGACCTCTCCTGGCGCACCGGAAATTCTTCCATCCTGGTTCCGAATGTTCTCGATTTTGAAGGAGACCCGCCACAAATTGATGAATGGACGGCAGATATGCGGTCTGAAATAGGGTTGAGTCCGGACGATGTCCTGCTGTTGCAGCCGACGCGGGTTATCCCGCGTAAAGGAATTGAACATTCCATTTCGCTCGTCGCACAGTTGAAAAATCCGAAATGTAAACTTGTAGTGTCCCATGAATCTGGTGATGAAGGGGATGAGTATTTAGCGGCGCTAACGGATCTCGCCATGCATCAGGGTGTTGACTTGCGGTTCATACACGCCCGCGTTGGTGAACGCCGCGAGAAAGATGCTGGAGGCCAGAAGGTGTTTACGCTTGCCGATGCGTATGCAATCGCTGATTTTATTACCTATCCAAGTCTGTACGAGGGTTTTGGTAATGCGCTTTTGGAAGCCTTTTATTACAAAAAACCAGTCCTCGTAAACCGCTACTCAATCTTTGTTACCGATATCGAACCGCGAGGTTTCGAGGTCATTAAGATGGATGGATTCTTGACCCGTGATGTTGTGGACAGTGTCCGTCTTGTCTTGGAAGATGTAGAATATCGAGACGGCATTGTGAATCACAACTACGAACTGTGTAAAGCATTTTTCAGTTATTCTGTGTTGCGCCGCAAGCTTCGAACGCTAGTAACGAATGTTACAGGTTTGGAAGATCTCTGATTGGGCCCGTGTTGCAGATCGGTTTGATGGGCATCGAATCAAACGGGAAAAGCGAAGAAAATGAGCGATTGGTGTTCCGATGAACGGCCAACAAACCATTGAGAAGCGATTGGCTCTACATTGCGGCATTAAGCGAGTTGCGATAAAATTTCCTAAGGTGCAGTCCGAAGTTCCTATATCGTTTTCCCGTGTAATGGTGCTGCCATGTATATCTGGTGCAGGCGTCTCACGCTATTTGTAATAGCTTTCGCCACTTGGATAAGCCAAGTATCGATGGTCTTCTCGCAGGAGGAGCTTGTTGAAACGCCTCCCGGAAAAGGTTATTTCATCGGATATCTCCTGACCATTATGATGATCGCTCTCGGAGTGGCAACGATCTGTCGACCGGGACGCCGAGCAGAAAAACCTAAAATGGTAGAGCAGCAACTGCGACACAAACTCGATCAGATGTCGGGTTCATGAAAAACTTTAATTACCGATCCGGAAATTCTTTGCCTAGCGGATAAATGCAGCGATTTTTTGCACAACATATTGCTGCTCGGGGTCGGTGATTTCGGGAAAGATTGGCAGTGCCAGTGTTTCGCCTGCGGCTTTTTCTGTTTCCGGAAGGCTCCCGGGTCCATAGCCAAGATCCGTGAAGCACGCCTGTTGGTGAAGAGGGATCGGGTAATAAATCTCGGTCCCTATATTGCATTCCTGAAGATAACTGCGCAGTGCATCCCGGCGACCACCAGATACGCGAATGACGTATTGGTTCCAGGCATGACGACCCGGTGTGTGTGTCAGCGGAAGAGTGATTTGTTCCTGGAGTCCCTCAGCCTCGAACATGGAGTTATACCGTTGAGCATTGTCGATGCGCATCTGGATCCAACGTTCCAGGTGGGGCAATTTCACATTAAGCACGGCAGCTTGTAAGCTGTCGAGACGACTATTGATACCGACGACTTGATGATAATACCTGGGTCGCATGCCATGGCCGCGCAATAAGGCAAATCGATCAGCCAGCCGCTCGTTGTTGGTTGTCAGCATGCCTCCATCGCCCGCGCCGCCTAAATTCTTTGTCGGGTAAAAACTGAAGCAGGCAACGTCTCCAAGGGCACCAGCCCGTTGTCCGCGGTATTCAGCGCCAATTGCCTGAGCAGCATCTTCAATCACAAGCAAATCGTTGCCATGTGCTACATCATGTACCATATCCATATCAGCACATTGCCCAAACAGGTGTACTGGTATGATTGCTTTTGTATGGGAAGTAACGCGACGCGCAACATCCGCTGGGTCCAGGTTGAATGTTTGTGGATCAATATCGGCAAATACGATTTTTGCACCCAATCTGGCCACGGCACTTGCCGTGGCAAAAAAAGTGTAGCTAGGTACAATCACCTCATCACCCGGTCCGACCTCAGCGGCCATTAATGCCAATAGTAGTGCATCACTCCCAGATGCACAGCCAATGGCATAGGCGGCATGGCAGTACTCTGCCACGGAAGACTCAAGTTGTTGTACTTGTTCTCCGAGTACAAAATGTCCTGTTTTGAAAACGTGAGAAATGGCTGCTTCCATTTCTGTTCTCAGCGGTTCCATCTGGCGCTGAATGTCGAGCAGTGGTACGCTCATTGGCGGTGGCACTACTTGAATTTCAGCTGCTATGCTTGTTTCTGAGGCGACGTTGTTGCTTGGTGGCATTATAATTTTCTCAAATCTGGGGACAGATTATTCGGACAGTTCTCTTGAGCGTGCGTGGTTTAGAACTTCCCTGCAGATGCGTCAAGATCGGCCTTGTGGATTGCCCGCGTGGTATGACTGAAAGCATGGCTATCAATGCAACTGAGAGGCGCTTTTTCATCACATAATATTCCGAAAACACAATTCGGCACCCAGATAAAGATAGTAAGTGGTAGGAGTGGCTGGTGCATGCTTGCCTATCCTGCCACCGAGAGTATATTCTGATGTAAGAGTATCCCTCCTTCCTGTAGCCTCCGAGTCGCCGGTTTCATTCCCATGTTTCCACTTCGCTTCCAACGGATCACTCTCCTGCCAGCCTTGCTAATGCCCTTGCTGGTGGCGTCTTCTCGCGCGGCTGATCCGCTCGACTGGCCCAATTGGCGCGGGCCGCAGCAGGACAGGTCTTCTCTAGAGACCGGATTGGCCGACGACTGGAATCCTCGTGGTGGCGAGGGCAGTAATGTCGTTTGGAAACGTTCAGATTTGGGTGGGATTTCCACCCCGATTGTACTCAATGAGAAACTGTACACGATCGTTCGCAACAATCCTGGAACGGCAGAGGAGGGTGAAAAAGTTGTCTGTGTGGATGCAGCAACGGGCGAAAATATTTGGGAGAGTGCTTTTAATGTTTACCTTTCAGATGTCCCGGATACTCGCGTTGGCTGGTCTTGTTGTGTTGGTGATCCTGAGACAGGAAATATTTATGCGCTGGGTGTCTGTGGTTACTTTCAGTGTCTGGATGGGGAGACCGGCAAGACGTTGTGGTCACATTCGTTGCACGAACAATATGGCCTTCTCAGTACATATGGGGGTCGCACAAATGTTCCGGTATTGTTTGAAGACCTTGTGATTATCAGTGCCGTGGTTATCGGATGGGGAGATATGGCCAAACCGGCCCACCGTTTTTTAGCCTTTGACAAAAAGACAGGGCAACTTATCTGGTTCACAGGAACGCGTTTATTGCCCTACGATACTACATACAGCACACCAACGGTTGCCGTCATCGGTGGCCAAGCATCGCTCGTTTTTGGATCGGGCGACGGAGCGGTGTGGGGATTGCAACCGCGGACTGGTAAGGGCATCTGGAAATATCAGTTTTCACGCCGCGGCTTGAATGTCTCGCCCCTTGTTTCCGGCAATCGCATCTACACGGGGCAGAGCGAAGAGAATATCGATGATACGACAATGGGGGCTATGGTGGCGATTGACCCCACTGCCGATGGTCCAGTAGGGCCAGGTGGCGAAAGAGACATTACTCAAACCGGTGAACTTTGGCGCAACAAACAGATGATGGTTGGTAAAGTGTCACCAATCCTGGTCGATGATACGGTTATTGCGATTGATGATCGTGCAACAATGATGGGTTTCGATGCTGATTCAGGCGAGAGGCGCTTCAAAAAAAATCTTGGCACGGTAATGCGATCGAGCCCACTCTATGCAGATGGAAAAATCTATGTATGCACTGCGAACGGTCGTTGGTATACGCTGCGATTGGAAGGGAACCGCGTCAAAATCTTGCATAAGATGCGATTGCCCTCAGGGGAAAATTGCTATGGATCGCCTATTGTTTCCCATGGCCGACTGTATGTGCCGACAACCGACAATTTGTATTGCATTGCGGATATCAACAAAAAAGCAAATCATAGCGAACCGGTCGCAACGGCCCAGGAAGATCCGGTTTCTCTGGATCCGATCCCTGCCCACGTTCAGGTGGTTCCTGCTGAAACGCTCCTGAAGCCAGGAGAGACGCAGCAATTTCAAGTGCGGATTTTCAACCGAGCGGGCCAACGGCTCAAAAATTCGGCCGCTCAGTTTTCTTTAGACGGCTCTGGCGCGATTACAAGCGATGGACTCTATACCGCTGATGCTGGCGATGCGCACACCGCATCTGTGGTGACAGCCAAAGTTGGCGATTTGACCGGCCGAGCGCGTATTCGCGTGGTCCCCGATTTTCCGTGGCATTTTGATTTCGAAGGAAAGACCGTTCCCATTACCTGGGTTGGTGCCCGCTATCGTCACCAGTTGCGCAAATTAGATGATGACCGAGTCATGGTGAAAGTAAGCACCATTCCCAAAGGGGCGCGTTCGCGGGCCTGGATGGGTCATCCAGAGATGAGCAATTATACGATTGAGGCTGATATCCGAGGGTCTAAAGACAATGATAAGATGCCGGACATTGGATTGATTGCACAGCGTTACACGCTCGATCTGATGGGGGCTTCCCAGAAGTTGCAAATTCGCTCGTGGGTTCCGGTCATGCGGATGGCAAAAGAGGTTGAGTTTCCCTGGCAGCCCGATGTCTGGTACCACATGAAGTTCCGAGCGGAAGTGGTGGAAGTGGATGGACAGCCGCAGGCACAGCTTCGCGGCAAAGTTTGGCCACGCGATGGGGCGGAACCTGAGGCGTGGACGATAGAGGCCGTTGACACGTCCCCGAATGTGAATGGAAGTCCAGGGCTCTATGGAAACGCCAAGAACACTGAACTTTATCTCGATAATTTGACAGTCTCACCAAATGATTAGGCGGTGCCTTTTTGTGTCCCTCAGATTATGGTGGCAATTGAAAAGATATAAAATCAAGTTTCTAGATAGGCAATAGTAAGTTGTTGTTGCTCGGAAAGATGGAGCCTCTCAGGCACATGCAACTAGCGAAAGATCTGACCGAAAGATTCATGATGATGAGACAAAAGTCTACTTTAGTTATTATCGCCCTGATGTTTTGGATTTTAGCAACTCCGCCACATTTGTGTGCGGAAGACCCCTTACCTTTAACCGGCGACTGGCCCCAGTGGGGCGGAGATAGTGGACGGAACAATACGCCCCGAGGGCAGAACATTCCACATCAATGGAAGCCGGGTGAATTTTCCGGGAGCCCCGCAGAGTGGCGGCGAGAAACGTCGGAAAATATTAAGTGGGTGGCAAACCTTGGTTCGCAAAGTTATGGCAATGCTGTTGTCGCGGATAATCGGGTCTTTGTTGGCACCAACAATAGTGCTGGCTGGCTTGCCCGGTATCCGCGCAACGTAGATCTCGGTTGTTTGCTCGCGTTTGACAAAGACAATGGATCCTTTCTCTGGCAGGATTCGAGCGAGAAATTACGCACTGGCCGAGTGCATGATTGGCCTTTGCAGGGAATTTGCTGCGCGCCCCTTGTCGAGGAAGATCGCCTTTGGTTTGTCACAAGCCGAGGCGAAGTCAAGTGTCTCGATGCTGAGGGTTTTTATGACGGCGAGGATGATGGTCTTGCTGCAGACTGGGGCCGCATGTTTGATCTAACAAAAAAATCAGAAACCGCGCTCGATGAGGTAGGGCCTGCCGTAGAACAACTCAGCGCTGGCAAAGTGAGCGGTGCAGTTCGCAAAGCATTTGATTCTTCCGGGTCGCAAATCCCCGCTGGCGCGGTGGTGACGACAGAAGTTCCTGGTAAAAAATGGCGCGTTTCGACAAGCGAGGACGGAACAAATAGAGAATTTGAGCTTCGTCTGATCGGCCCCAAACTGAGCGGCTTCAAAAAGATCACAGTGGCTGATAAACATGAATCGGATGCGATCTGGGTTTTTGACATGATGAAGGAGCTCGGTATTTCGCAACACAATATGTGCAGTTGTTCAGTCACCGCGTCAGGTGATGTGTTGTTTGTGAATACTTCCAATGGTGTTGACGAGTCGCATATTCTTCTACCGTCGCCCGATGCACCTAGTTTTATTGCTATGGATAAGAATACCGGTGAAGTCCTTTGGACAGATAATTCTCCAGGAGAAAATATATTACATGGCCAGTGGTCTTCCCCGACCTACGCTGTTCTGGGGGGAGTACCGCAGGTTATTTTTGCGGGCGGCGATGGCTGGGTTTATAGTTTTGATCCAGCCGGAGATGGCAAAGGCAATTCCAAGCTACTCTGGAAGTTCGATTGCAATCCCAAAGAGTCAAAGTGGGAGTTGGGGGGGCGCGGCACACGAAATAATATAATTGCCACACCCGTGATTTACGATGGCTTGGTCTATGTGGCTGTCGGACAAGATCCGGAACATGCCGAAGGAAATGGTCATTTGTGGTGCATCGATCCTGCTGGTCGAGGTGACGTGAGTCCCACCCTGGCTTTTCATTTAGATGATTTGGAGTCCCCGATCCTCCCGCGACGTCTTCAAGCGGTCGACCCAAAGAAAGGAGAGGTCGTACGCGACAATCCTAACTCGGCGGTCGTATGGCATTATGACAAGCAGGACAACAATGGTGATGGTGAGATTGATTGGGAAGAAGAGATGCATCGCAGTTGTGGTACGGTGGCGATCAAAGACGATCTGGTATACATCTCTGATTTTAGCGGTCTCTTTCATTGTCTTGATGCCAAGACAGGCAAAGTGCATTGGACGCATGACATGCTTGCCGCTGCCTGGGGTTCACCTCTGATCGTTGATGGTAAGGTCTATATTGGTGATGAGGATGGAGATGTAACGATTTTTAAACTATCGGAAAAAAAAGAAATTCTCTCGCGCGACGAATATGGAGACGTGGGGCCAATCAATATGGGCAACTCCGTCTACTCGACGCCGATCATTTCCGATAATGTTCTTTACATTACAAATAAAACCCACCTGTTCGCCATTGTAGAAGATGATCAAGAAGTCTCATCTGAAAAGAGAGTGGGTGCTGAAAAAGAGTGATTGCGTTTGCGTGATCTATTCCTCCTGCGAACGGTCGTGCATATAGTTCCGGCTTTCGTCGCAGAGTCAGCGCAATCAACGGACATCCAGATGGGAAATACCCCGTTAGGCGCGCGGGCGAGCCACTCCTCGATACCGGAGAATTTTCCAGAGTGGTATCTTTGAGCCTGGAGAGAATGTTCGTTCGATCACAAGTCGCACAAAGAGTGTCTTGTGATTTTGTGAATTCTCGTCGTCAGTCACCGCATAGAGATTCGTGACAATGTCCGCATCGGCTCCATTGACGATATTTTCAGTTGTGTGAAGGTGTATCTGGGAATTGCCACTGAAATTAGTCAGTGACCGAATTAATTTCTGGCTCACAAACTGTTTATAGGCCCGGTGATTTTTCGAACTGCTTGATAAAAAATCCTGCAAATCTGCCTTAATGATGCGGGTTTCAGGGTTCTCCATAGCTACTAGTGCGATATATGGTTCTCCATCCATGATGCTCTTTAGCCACTGCTGGCCGATGGCTGCCGCTTGTCGTTGGATGTGTGCTTGGCGCAGGAAATAATAGGTGGGGGCGAACGTTGTTGCCATTAAGCTAATGGCAAGGCCGACGATCGCTAGCGTCATGCCGACTCGACTGTTTTGCGCTCGATGCATGTGCAGCAGAATCAACGTACACCCGAGTAAACCGATTCCAGCGCAATACCACCAGGTTTGACCGAGAAGTGCTAATAGCGAGAAGATCCCAAAAACGAACGATAAGAGTGCCAGCGAATTCAACCGAAAGGATGCATTTGAAATCGGGTCACCGTGATTGGTGAACTGAGAATTTGAGGGGGCAGGAGTGCTGTTCATGCTTATTGCTGTACGCTTTCAGGAGGCGGTGTTGCTGCAGTCGGTTGATTCTGAATTAATCCACTTCCCCAGGTCCGCTCTACACGAAGTCCGGGTAGCTTTTCTAAAGTTGCTCTGCGGGCCCCGTAGGTGATAATAAAATCCGCCTCTGGATCAAAAACATGTTCGTCGGGATTATTTTCGTCTGCCGATTTAGAAAATCCGCCTTTCGACAATTGATGCATCCATGCCAGCCACTCACGATCGGGAGCAAGGCCGAAAAACATACGACTCTCTGGAGCGGGCTGAAATGTACCGCCGAACGAATTTAGTGGCAGAGGAGCCATATGCAGCGATACGAGGATAAGGGCCACCATCACCCAACCCGTCCACAACGAAACAAAGATGCCCCCAATAGTGTCAATGGGCTTTAAAAAACGAACCCGGACCTTTGAGAGCAGCCTAGTACAAATATTCAACGCGATACTTAGCAAGGCAAAGAGCCCCCAGAAGGCCAGGATGTCAACAACATACGAGTACGTCGGCAGCTTGTAATCGAGCCAGAGAGCTAAAGGCTCAAAGAAACACATTGTTAGTGTGCCTGCAAACAGAACATTAAAAAACACGAGAAGGTTGTGCCACAATCCATCGGTTCCTACGAGGGCAACGATCAAAATCAATATCAGGATGAGTAAAATATTAAGTATCATGACTTGAAAATTCTCTGGAGCTCTTCAATAGATGTGACACCGCGAGCAACAAGTAATTTGCCATGTTCCAATTCTGTTTGAAAACCGGATTCTCTTGCCGCCTTGCGTAGGTCTTCGATTTGTGGTTTCGGGTTGGTTAGAATGGCGCGCATTTTATCGGTGACCGTTAATACTTCGTAGATGCCGATGCGACCTCGGTAACCGATGCCATCACAGAAGTTGCAAGTAGTCGTATCGCGACTGGTGGGCGACCGAAAGAGATGTTTGATCCTCCCCTGAGGTATTCCTAGTTTTTTTAGCAATTCTGCAGAAGGGGTATAGGATTCTCGGCACTCTTCGCACAATACTCGGATAAGCCGACTGTGGACAACAGTGGAGACGGCTGCTGCAAAGGTGTCCGCCGGTACTTTTAATACTAAAATCCGCAGCAATGCTTCTACGCTATCCCTTGCGGGGATTGTAGTAATGATCAAGTGTTCGCTTTCTGCCAATTCACACAACAGCTTTGCCGAAGGCGTGTTCACCAAATTGCGGCAGACGATTACATCCGCACCTGAACGAGAAACGGTGGGAATGATATCCGCAGGACTCTGACCGGCTTTCGAATCATAGTTCCGGCGGTCGACATTGACGATCTCCGGCTCCCGCCGGCTTTTGTCTTCAATGCTGACAAAGTCACGCATATATCGATCGATACCTTCAAGGGCCACATTAAGAGTGGTTGTCAGGCCGCCTCCGGGTAGGGAAGAAAACACGAGCATCCCGTCAGATTTTTCGAGCGATGTCGTCACTATTGCCGCTGTTTGTTCTCTCATACCCAACTCTGGTAAGGTATGAAAAGGTGCCACCTCCCGCTTAAGTGTTACCAACCATCGATCCGCGTGTTCTTCAAGTTTTCGCGATACCATGCAGGGGAATACCTCTTCCCAGTAGCCCTCAAACTTATCCCGCCGTCCCGTAACATTTAATGGAATCGTTCCAAGAAATTCTCTAAAACTTCGAAGCCTAAATGTGAATTCCGCTTTTTGGTCCGTCCCTTCAACTTGTTTTTGTGAAGAAAGACCACTACTGCCAAACGCCAAACAGGCGAGAACCTCCGCAATCTGTTTACCAGTCTCCAGAGATTGAGATGGCAGGCGGTGCCAGATATCATCAATCTGATAACTCAGCTTGGCTTCCTCGCCACAATTCAATCGCACTGCAGTGGCCCGTCGCTCAAAAGCATCGGTGAGTAGCTTGACAGCCACCATATATCCAGGCAACTGTCGGGCGGTGAGTGTTGCGACTTGATTATCCTGTGTGGCCATCTCGCCCCCGACTGCAAGCAGTGCCACCGAGTGTTCCTCCGGCTCAAACTCTGCGGCAGGGTCCTTTGCATCGATGTGGATACCTATGTAGGCTAATTTCTTTGCCGACCAGAAAAGAAGGTGTGTTGGCGTCAATACCCGTACATGTGAATCGACGACAGGATTGCGACAATGAAAAACATACGTGAGAACAGGCCCAACATAGGCGGCGAATAACAGCAGTAGTCCTAGCCAAAAGTAGGGAATAAACCACACTAACAATAATGCTAGAGAAAAACTGCCGACTACGATCGGATTCCATACATATATTTGAAGTCGGTGAAATTGCAGATCCTGATTAACCCAGTCGGCCGTCTTCACCCAACAAAAAAATAACATCAAGCAGGCCAGGAGTTTGTAAAGGCTGAAATAAAATCCGTCGCCACGAAAGAGATC
>JASMGX010000390.1 GCA_030751095.1 Pirellulales bacterium
ATCGCCATATAAGGAACCCAAGGTTGCGATTGCCGATTTAAGGCAATAAGCGCAAACTATCAAAGATATGAAAATAAAATTAGCCATCATTGCATTGTTTTTTTGTGGCATTAGTATTGTTTATGATTCCTACAGTTTATCATCTATAATTTTACTTGTTTTACACGAGGAAGATGCCGGAGCAATTTTGCTACTCGCTCCGATAGCGTTTATGCTACCTAAGATAGCAGTACTTTGCCTTTCAATCGCAGTTTTGCTTCCTTACAAAAAAACTGCAGAAACCTCCTCCGCAAACACGGCGGCAAGACGGGGATTGACAAACACCGCTAAATACACAAATTCTCCACCCGATAACCTATAACTAGAAAACCACTATGAAAAAAACAACCATTAAGATCGTTGGGCTCATCGTTGCCATTATTCTCACTGCCACGACAGCCCAATCACAGGAGTTGATTCCTGACCCGGACGAGTTGATCAACGATTACATCTCGCTGGGAGAGTTCAACGAGGCGGGTAACACTGAAGGCTGGGGGCAAAACTCCATCAACCTAAGTGTTGAAAACGGAGTGCTTAAGGTGGCCACCATTGGAGGTGACCCACATTTTTTCGTCAGAGGAA
>JASMGX010000391.1 GCA_030751095.1 Pirellulales bacterium
GGAGGAGGCGGTACACCTTTAAATAATGCGATTATATTCCGGCATAAAGAAATCGTCGAACTGCTTATCGCAAATGGAGCGGATGTGAATGCGAGGGATAATGGCAATACACTGCTAGATTTGGCCAACAGCTTAAAACAAGCCGAAACCGCCGACCTCCTCCGCAAACACGGCGGCAAGACGGGTGAAGAATTGAAAGCTGAAGGGAAGTAGACCAAAGACTGCCTTATGGAACCTGGTATATTTTGCACAATTCCTTTTGCGTTATTATTTTTTTGGTTAAGTTGGTTGTTATTAAAACAATTAAAACATAATATTAAATCCGGGGGTTTCCAGTTGGGAGGTGGTGACTCATGGGACGTGACTTATATTAAAAGGGATAAAAACCCGATTGTATTTCATTTTTTTAATTCTTTATGTTGTGTGTTTGTTTGCATGTTATTTTTTGTAGGGTTATTTTTTTTGTTCTTCTTATTTAGTGAATTATTAGGCTGGTTAAGCGATTGGCTACGCATAAAGGAAGTGGCTGATTAATCACACAACCCTCCTCCGCAAACACGGCGGCAAGACGGGTGAAGAATTAAAAGCTGAAGGGAAATGAAACTACTAATTACAACAA
>JASMGX010000392.1:0-233 GCA_030751095.1 Pirellulales bacterium
AGTGAGCAGACCAGGCGGGAGAGACTCGAGGCTGAGATGGTACCGGTGATCTTGCCTTCCCTTCGCAACAGGGAAAGCACGGTGGCCGCGGCAAGGTGTGGCTTCGCCTCGAGCGCGGAGGTCAGAAGTGCGGTCTCGGAGTTGGTGAGTGAACGGCACTGACCGGCGTCGGATCGAAGCTTCGGTTCCAGCCCCGCTTTTCCATGCTTACGGTATGCGTACATCCACTTGCG
>JASMGX010000392.1:243-617 GCA_030751095.1 Pirellulales bacterium
ACGGGTTGGCAAGTTCTGCGACCAATGCGTAGCGAAACTCGGTAATCTCTCGGTGTTTTGCTGCTCGCTGTTCTTCGTTCATTGCTTCCTCCTGGATTCATGGTGATTCCAGGAGCATACCAGCCGTGATCACCGGGAGGGAGAACCACGGTTATGTGAAGTTGCTCTTCTCACATTATGAGCTCTGAATCTGATAATCGAAGCGCGGCAAAAACACAGGCAGCTGTACTGGCGGGCGAGACAGAACCGGTTCAACCGCCAGAGGGGACGTTCGGCCGATCCTACCACCGCGTGTACCCATTCCATCTCCGGCAGACGCAGATCAGCCACCTCGGGGAATATCGCTTTCGCCCGAGCGATCGCGGTAACGAACA
>JASMGX010000393.1 GCA_030751095.1 Pirellulales bacterium
ATGCACTTTTGATGTTGTTGCCCCACCAATCAGCAACGGAATGTCAAATTTATCGCGGGATAGCTCTTTGGCAACCGCTGCCATTTCTTCCAGCGACGGCGTGATTAAGCCGGACAAGCCAATGATATCGACTTTTTCTGCCTTGGCAGCTTCAATAATTTTCTCATAAGGCACCATCACTCCGATATCGACGACATCGTAATTGTTACATTGTAATACAACACCAACAATGTTTTTGCCGATGTCATGGACATCGCCCTTCACTGTCGCCAGTAAAATCTTACCCTTGCTCTCGATAACGCCGCTGGCTTCTTTTTCAGCTTCAATGAAGGGCACCAGATGGGCTACCGCCTGCTTCATCACCCGGGCGGATTTGACCACCTGCGGCAGGAACATCTGGCCGGAGCCAAACAAATCACCGACCAAATTCATACCATTCATCAACGGCCCTTCGATAACTTCAATCGGCCGGTCAAATTGCTGGCGTGCCTCTTCAGTGTCTTCAACAATGTATTCGGTAATGCCTTTAACCAGAGCGTGTGCCATACGTTCACCGATTGAGCCCTCACGCCAGGATAAATCTTCGGCTTTTTCTTTGGCTTGGTCTTGCGCCTGGT
>JASMGX010000394.1 GCA_030751095.1 Pirellulales bacterium
TGCAAATATCCCGATTTTGATGGATGAGCATAAAAATGAAAATTAATACACAACTAGTAATAATCGCAGCTTTGATGCTGGTAGGAACAGCCTTCTCCGATCCGATTCACGATGCTGCCATGTATGGCAATCTTGCAGGTGTCCAAGCGGAACTGGATAAAGGCGTGGATGTGAATGCAAGGAATGATTTTGGTGAAACACCGCTGGATATGGCCCTCTGGCTCAATGGTGCAAGCGAAACCGTCGACCTCATTCGCAATCACGGCGGTAAAACAAGTAAAGAACTGATTGCTCTGTCCGATGCTGTTAGAACTGGAAACATCGAAGACGTAAAAAAGCACTTGGCTGCTGGCGCGGATGTGAATGCGAAGGATATGTATGAAGACACTCCTTTGTACGAAGCGGTTAAACTAGGTTACAAGGGAATCGCCGAACTGCTACTGGCCAACGGTGCGGATGTTAATGTGAAGAATAATGTTGGATGGGTTCCTTTGCATATGGCAACTGCTTTAGATCACAAGGAAATCGTTGAACTACTAGTGACCAACGGTGCATATGTGGATGCGAAGGATGATGATGGATCGACTCCTATGCACTTTGCGGCTTGGTACGAT
>JASMGX010000395.1 GCA_030751095.1 Pirellulales bacterium
TTCTCCTGCTGTTCGGGCGTGGGATTCTCTCCAAATTCCTCCCTCTTGGCGTCGACGTCCGCTTGAAGCAGTTCCCGCTGCCTGGCGAGATCCGCTTGGATCACACCGCGTTGTTGCTGGAAGGCTGTCCGGAACGCCTGGTCAAATCCAAGCTGGGTGGCGACCTCTTCGGTTCGAAGTGTTGCGATCCCACCCTGGCCGCCTCCCCCGCCGTAGGACCAGACAAAGATTGCCGCCGCCACAATAACAACGATAAGGATTAGTCCAACGGCATCAGGTTTGCGTTCCATAATGACCTCGTATTTAAGTGAAGGCTAGCGCAGGAATAGCTGCGACATTTCCGCTAACAGTCGACATTGAATTGGATCCACTTTGTCCTGCCTGTAGGTGAAAGGTGCCAGCACGACCGGCCTCTTGATCTTGTCTTGCGACTAAAGTCATGGCTGAGCTCGCAGTGCCCCCTAGGCGGGATACATTGCTGCCACAGACCGAGTCACCTGCAGGCGTGGTTGTGGCAGTCGTAGGAATGTCCATTCTAATCACCCGGCCTGCCTATCGCCAGATTGCTATTGCCCGATTAGGACTCCTCCAGCAGGACCCCTGGCAGGGGCAA
>JASMGX010000396.1 GCA_030751095.1 Pirellulales bacterium
TATCCGGATATGAAGATCCTTGTGCTTGGCGTATTACCGCGAAGACGTAATCTCGACCATCCGCATCGCAAACAGATCATCGAACTCAATGCCTATCTGCCGGAACTGCTCAAGGACATGAAGGGTGTAAGCTTTCGGGACATCGGCCCTGTCTTCCTTGATGAGAAGGGCTTCTTGTCAAAAGAGATGATGCCCGATACCACGCATCCGAGCGAAAAGGGCCACGAAGTCTGGGCCAAAGCCATTGCGCCCGATCTGAAGGAGATGCTGGGTAAATAGGGGCAAGCTTTACTCGTGGACGATCATCTTTGCAGGCCTTTTATTCGTCGCATTTCCAGCGACAATCTTCGGGATGGAAGCCGACCTCCTCCGCAAACACGGCGGCAAGACGGGTGAAGAATTGAAAGCTGAAGGGAAATGAAACACATAGTAATCCTAGTCCTTAGTGCGCTCTTTATTCATATTGATTGCTGCAAGGCTGCTGAACCAGATGAGCCCATCCTTGTCTGGCCGGGTAAAGCACCTGATGAACCGTCATGGATTACTCAAAAGAAGGCTGAGGCTGTTACTGGCTCTGATAATGTCATTCGGATTCCCTATGTGGACACACCAG
>JASMGX010000397.1 GCA_030751095.1 Pirellulales bacterium
GTGAAAAAGAAAAGGATGTTTGGCAAACGTGACGTTCCATCCAGTTGCGGCTTCGCCGCTGTAGAAGAGGAAACGGCCATAGCGACTGTCAGGAGCAAGGCAATCAGTGGATTGGATCGAGTCATGTACCCAGTAGTGAAACGATGATGGTTGTGGTTAGTGGGGACTTCACAGCCAGGCAACTATCATCGCGTTAAGTGCAGTTTTCAAGGCGTTTTAACTGTTGCCGCGGAGGTGGTTTGGCTTACTTCCCTTCAGCTTTCAATTCATAACCCCTCTTGCCGCCGTGTTTGCGGAGGAGGTCGGCGAGTTCTTTATCATCTACTGAATCTAGCGGTGTTTTGCCATCATTACACTTCGCGTTTACATCTGCTCCATTGGTAACCAGTAGTTCGATGGTTCGAACTCGCGTGCAATAACTGTCGGGTCGTTGCCTTACCTTACCCGCTCGAGCGTAACCAACTTCAAGACGCTGGCAGATGGCAGCGGCGACTGCCTCGGTCGGTCATAGTGGGCCTCGAGCGTCTCCCAGCGGAGCACGTACTTTCTGTCGGTTGCAGAAGATGTCCCGATGTCCCGGGCGATTTTGACACGCATCCCATCGAACGTGATG
>JASMGX010000398.1 GCA_030751095.1 Pirellulales bacterium
TTAGTGCTTTCAGATAAGTTCGGTTCCATTCTATTACTTCTGGAATCAATTCTGCCAACACGACTTTCATTTTGGGATTTCTCGACTCCAAGACACTTTTCAACGTAAATCCAAGACCAAGTCCACCAATGAGAACCCGGGTAGAAATGTCTTTATTTATTTGATCGACGCCTGTTCTTCCAAGCAAACTCTCTGATGCTGTAACCTTTGAATGCATCAATTCCTTACCGTTTAAAGAAACAGAAAAGGCCCCATCGTGTTCGTAGAGGGCCATGCAGGCTCCGTTTGGAGTAATTGACTCGGCAAGTTTTATCCTTGGTTTCACTTCCCTTCAGCTTTCAATTCTTCATCCGTCTTGCCGCCGTGTTTGCGGAGGAGGGCGGCGCGTTTTACCAATAGCAATGCTACTCCGACTTTTCTAAAGTGATTTTGGAGATTTTCCTTTTTGCAAGCCAAGCAAAAAAAAGAGCAACCAACCCCAGTCCCCATCCTTGGTATGCTTCATTTTCCGGAAAATCAAACATCAATGTAGTGAAGGCAATGGCACACAGACCGCATGATAAATATAATTTAAACAGCGTTTTAGGGTCGGCTTTCTTTTTTTCAGTCAGGG
>JASMGX010000399.1 GCA_030751095.1 Pirellulales bacterium
AATGTAGAGTAACGGGCCAATAAAAATAAACCCATAACCCAGTATCAAAGTATTCCCATGGCCGTACATCGCTATAAGCAAACCAACGATAATAAATCCAGCACTGAAAACACAGAGAACGTACCATGGTTTTTCCGGGCAATATTTTGGTGCCCATACTGATTCCCCACATTCATTGCAGTAATCATATACTACTGGCGGACTCCCTTTCCTCCCCCCTGCAACGACTTTTTTGGAATATCTGGTATGGGCCATGCATTTTCGGCACCACGGTTTATTTGGATCGGGGACATTCGGATCGCGTTGTTGTGCTTTGGACATTTCTTCCAAATTACTTCCCTTCAGCTTTCAATTCTTCACCCGTCTTGCCGCCGTGTTTGCGGTGGGAGACTTCCTTTTTAATTTCTTCGGAATGCAGGAATTTAATTTTTAAGAGGCCCTTTTCTTTAACTAAATATGCATTTTCGAGCCAATGAAGTTTAACAGTTTCTTCATGTCCATCCGCATTGAAAGAAACAAATGTACCCACATTTTGATAGCTAATGTGAACCGACTGAGAATGAGTGGATATTCGGAAATTAGACAATATCCAATCATGGGAGATCGCTGA
>JASMGX010000039.1 GCA_030751095.1 Pirellulales bacterium
TAATCACCCGGCCTGCCTATCGCCAGATTGCTATTGCCCGATTAGGACTCCTCCAGCAGGACCCCTGGCAGGGGCAATAGGGAGTGCAGATGGAGGCTAAAATGCCAAAACGATCCAAAGGTTACAATCAGGAGGAGGGCTTGTTTGTCTGGTCCTCTTTGAGTAACTGCTGCAGATTTGCATACGCTTCGGCGACTTCATGTTTTTTAGTCCCATTAAAGAAGCCGCGGACACGTCCCTGGCTGTCGATGAGAACAAACATGGGGCTGTGCATGATCAGGCTCGGTGCCTCCGGTGGTGCATCATCGACAGCGAGCTTGAAGCCCTTTCTGCAAAGTGACCAGATATCCTCGCGCGAACCTGTCAGAAAATGCCAGTGTTTCGGGTCTGCGTTCGCTCGCCGGGCGTATTCTGCAAGTACTGCGGGCGTGTCGAAAGTGGGATCTACGGTAAAGCTCACCAATTGAACATCATCCCATCCGTCAAGCTTCTTGAGTCGCCGCTGGAGTCTTTCTAAATTTGCCGTTTGAACTGGGCAAGTTGACGGACATCGCGTAAAGATGAAATTTGCAATCCAGGGTTTTCCAAGGAGTTG
The DNA here is from genome assembly GCA_030751095.1 of Pirellulales bacterium. Lineage (GTDB taxonomy): Bacteria > Planctomycetota > Planctomycetia > Pirellulales > UBA7805 > UBA7805. The sequence continues at coordinate 596 of JASMGX010000039.1, forward strand.
CGCACTGCCAAACTTCTGGCCCGCCTGATCCGTAAGGGTAAATGGAGGAAGTGTGTAAAGGACGGGCAGTTCGGCAGGCTCTCTGCCAGATACTTGCGGTTCGGATTTTGGTATCTCGCTTGCTTGATGGCAGGCAGGGATCGACAAGACAATGACCATGAGCAAAGCCAGTCGGTTAATGGAGCAGATGGCGCGCATGATTCCTCGAGAGGCTTAATTCTTTGTTGCTTGATTCTGTGTGAAGACAGGTGCCTGTAACCGTTGTGTTGATCATCAACGCGGCTACGGATTTTCATCGAATGTCCACAACGGCTTGCCGATCGTTTCGCCGAACGACGAGAACATGATGTTAAAGGCGATACTTATCCGTTCAATATTACTCTGATTCGGTGGTACAAAGTGCGGTAGCCACGAGGGGAACATCGCCATCATTCCAGATTGCAGGGGTACCATAATGGTCCGCGAGTTCTCTTCATCCTCTCGGAGGAGTGGTGGTGCAATAATATTCGTTTCCATCTTGGGGTCGCGGAAAACGATGGCATTGCCACCTTCGGGAGTATTGACGTAATAGCAGCCACTGACATAGTTGTTCGGATGCGTGTGTGCTGGGTGATCGTTGCCAGGGGTGCGAATATTTATCCAACAACCGGTGATTTGGAAGGGATAATCTTTGATGCCCCGCTGCTTCAAAACCTCACCGGTCGTACTTTTGATGACATTGCTCAGCTCCTCAAATTCCGGAAGCGTCTGCAAATCATTTCGGGATTGCCACGGATGTATAGGCTGTCCTTCTTTCTGCGGGGGTCGCATCTGTTCAATCGCAGCCATCGCGTTTCGATTAATGATTTCCACACTATCTGGCTCAATGTCAAAGAGCCATACGGGACAAGGGAAAAGATTGACTGTTTGCTGGTCTTTAAACACCGATTAGACTCCTTAAAAAAATCTGAAATCCACTGAACCGCAAAACATAAGAGTCGTTCATTCTATGAATGAATATATGTGGTGTCCAGCATGGAGGCAGATGTCTACGTTCTAATTTGTCCGGGTCTATTAGAAACAGAGTCGTTTTCTAGGAAGCAATGTTAGATGCTTTGGCCACATCCGATTTCCACCAATAGGAACAGTCTTGAATGCCAAAATGACAATTAGCCAAAATGACAATTAGATTATCGGGGGATTATCAGACCCTTCGATTGCTTTTTTATAAGGTTCCAGATGGGCTGCATAGTTTTTCCAACGTCCGCTGGAAGTCTTATAAATAGGCTCTCGCACTTGAATACGACTCGACGTTTTGACTGCATCACGGTTTTTATAAAATTCCAGGCACCGATCACTCCACGACAAGCCGCAAAAATGAATGAGTTCCCGACTCATTGTTTCTGGGTCGGCAATCAGTTTTTCATAATGGAGATCATAGATTTGCGACGGAAAAACCTTACTCCAATGCTCCATCAACCTATTGTACTCTCGATAGTACGCCCCAATACTCTCCAGGCTCCAACTCCAATTTACCGAGCCAAATCTACGGAAGTAACACGATAGCCCGATATCCATCGGATCGCGTCGGCAATGGATGATTCGCGATTTGGGGAGTAATGTAAATAGAAATCCAAGGTAGAAAAAGTTGCTCAACGCTTTGTCGACAATACGGGTTGAGTCTTTTCCGTGCTTGGAGAGGTTGCTCAGATATTGGCTTGCGAGATCATGAATCGTCTGCGCATCGACGTTGCTCAAACAGTGAGGGAATGCATCATCATGATGGTGGGTTTTTGAAAGCTCCTGCACAAGCCGCCCTATCTCCGGTAGTTCACCTGCGGTTGCGGCATTCGGATGACTGGCGATGATCTGTTCCACCAGCGTGCTGCCACAGCGAGGCATCCCGATGACGAAGATGGGCAATTCAGAATCAACTCCGCCTGGCGGGGGTTTGTCGAAATAGCTTGCGTCAAAAAAAGCGATACATTCATCGGTGTTACGTCGGTGCAATTCCAAATCAAAGAGAATGCCAAATTCCTCACCAAGCTTCTGCTGGATCTGATTGCCTGTATGGAAGGCACAAAAGGCCTCGTCGTATTTTCCTTGTTTGTCCAGGTTGTTTCCGAGCGCGAAATGCATGATGGAAGCGGCCTTAAGGGGAACCCGGCCACCGCTTAAAAGGCTTTCAATCTTGGCGAGCATTTGCGCCGAAAAACAATATTTTCCCTGGATCACAAGGTCGCTGAGGTTGAAGTAAGCTTCAGCAAATTCCGGGTGGAGTCGCACGGCTTTTTCCAGATGTGTTTTCGCCGCGTCAAAATCTCCCAGATCGATTAACGTCGAGGCCAGCTTGTTGTGGGCGAGGGCATTGCCGGGTTGCAAAGCCACTGCTCGGCCAAAGTGCGTTGCTGCTTGCTGGACATCGTTCTGCGCCAAATAGACATCGCCCATATTCAGGTGGGCTTCGACAGAATCGGGCATCGATCGCAGGATATCTCTGCAGTGGACAATCGCCGCCTCGTCCGTTCTGAATGCCTTTTGCGCTTCTGCCAGATTGTGAGCGTAAAGGGGATGATCAGGTTCGAGAACAAGTGCTTCCTGGAAACGCGCGATTGCTTGCTTGAGTTTGCCATCAAGCTGCAATAGAATCCCCAAGCCATTTTTGAAGGCGGCATTATTTGGAGCGATTTGTACGGCTTGTTCGTAGAGTTTGGTCGCTTCGTCCAATGTGCCCTGCAAGCGGAGTATTTCTGCAAGATTCTGATAAAGAGTAGGAATGTCGGGCCGCAGACGCAAGGCTTCACGAAGATGCTCGGCGGCCAGATCGAGTTGTCCACTCTGTTTCAGAGCGACTCCCAAACTGTTGTGCGCATCGACGTCTTCTGGATTGAGAGTCAAGGCGTGCCGGTAGCATTCGATGGCGCTCTCGAAATCAACATTCGCCGCATGAACGTAACCAAGGTTGCGGTGCAACTCGGCATCATCGGGATGAATTGCGATTGCCTTACGGATCGCGTCAATTGCCTCCGAGAGATTTCCTTGCTGACACTGGATCCAACCGAGCAGGTTCCAGGCTTCGCTCTGTTGCGGAACAGATTGTACAATATGCCGACAGTTCTCTTCTGCTGCATCGAGGCGGCCTGCGTCGATGTCGCGCCGCACTTCCAGTAGTGCTTTATTTGGCAACGTCATCAGGCCAACCTTACTACCGGTTCTCGTTGTGCTGGCACTCTAGAGACATGGTTTGTATGCTCAGACGCGCTTTACTTGATGTTGGTACGAGAAAAATAGTCTCCAACTTCGTACCTTGGCCAGTCTCTGTAGAGCAATATTTTCTCTGGCGTTGGCAGTTGCGGATAGGGTGGCGTCTTCTCGAGCATCATATAGAGTTCGACCTTCTGGATCTTCCTCTCTTCGTTGGGACGCTCCAGCCAGTCACGCTTTAAATAATCGACAAAGAAAGGCCGAAATGTTGTGGCCGTCTTTTCCGGCGATTTCAAAAAGAACAGATAGGCTCCCCAGTGGCCGTTGCGGGAAGCCCTCGCTGAGAGCATCTCCGGCTTTTCCCAATGGACCGGTTCGCCATTCTCCATCAAGTCGACCTCGCTTCCATCGTCAAGGGTTGCGACAGCAACGAACCAGCCATCAATCGGTGTCACCCTTGGTGCAAAGAGATCAAAATGCTGTTCCAGCCAGAAAGCATCGCCGACCGTCTTCCAGCATTGATTGAAAAGTTTGAATTGTGTCGGATACGTTGCTTCCATACGTTGGTAGTGCGCTGGAAACATGGTTTTGTAACTGACTTGAAAATTGCCAATAACAATCCACGCGAACAATATACTCACCACAATATTGACGAGCAGAGAAGATCGAGCTACCGCAGGTGCCACCTCTGACTCACCGGGAGGTGGTGATTCCGGGGGTAGTTTTTGTAAAGCCCGATAGCGTTTATTGCACCAATCCCACACGGCACCGGGTAAAAACGGCATCCAACCGACAATACAGGTCCAAGGGAATAGGCCAATCTGAAAACAGAGATCGATACCAATATGAAATCCGACAAATAAGAGGATGATGACTGTCCTAATGCGGGCTGTGTAGACGGGTACAAACAACAGTACAGGCCCCCACCATTCCAGGTAGAGAGCAGACGCAGTAAGCCATCGCGTCAATTCAGGAAAACCGGCCATCCACTTTGCGAAACCAGTAGTGATGTGGTCGATATTTAACCCAAGATACAATGCCCAGCGGTTGTCTATCCAATGCTCGTGGGTTTTGGTAGCTACGGCCACATAGTACATGAGGAGTAACTGCAACAGGATCGCCACGCTAGCCGCAGAAAAAACCATTTTGGGGGCACTTTTGGGTGCGGCACTGTCACGCGAAAGATACCGGTCCAGTGAAAAACGCAAACCGGTTGGCAGGAACATGCTCCAGAAAAGCAGCATCCGTAGCAGATTATCTCCTCCGTTGAGAAGAACCGGATGGCGTGTATGCAATGATGCAAGTAGCACCCAACTGATGACGGTGGCCCAACGCGTTTTGTAGCCGATGAGCATGGCGATGGCAGCCATACCTGCCACCACAAACAGAAAACCTTGCCACAATCCGTTGCCACTGATCAGATGCAATGACCAATGCGTGGGGCCTAACGAGAAAACGTGTCGTGCCGCCCAGGTTGGTAACACACCAAAGTCTGTGTAATGTGCTTGAAAATCTACGGTGCGGTGAAAGAGATCAAGTAGTACAGTGGTGGCCAGTAACATGCGAAACAGCGCAAGGGACCGAGTATCGATACTCAGTAACTCTTGAACTTTCGCAAGCACTTCACTACGAGGTCGCTGCACCGGATCGCTCTGAACTATCGCAGTTTCAGACATTCTGTTAATATACTAGAAGTGTTGCGATACAAAACAGACGAGATATCTGACAAAAATATTCAGCAACCCATCGAACGTTGAGGCCGAATGTTGAGGCCGAATGTTGAGGCCGAATGTTGAGGCCGAATAATGTTGAGGCGGAGCGCATGTTGCACTTTGTCCACGTCTATCGTAACTTAAAATCACCCGGGTCGCCATTGTGCCGTGACCGTGTAAGCGAGATGGGTTTGGCGGGATTGGTGGCAGACCGTCAGTGGGTTGTGCTGATCGTTGTACATTCGGAATTGTAGCGTTAGATGTGGTTGTAACGTCGATTTGCATTTCGGACAGGATGATACACCGTCTCATCCGTCGCCATCACACAAACTGCAATGTTGTATCCACCAGGGCCTCTAGTGTAACAAAACATGATCAAATCGGAGACGTCTAAGCCGGTGCCGCTCGATAATGCAGCGTTTCAAGAAGTCGGCTCTGATGCTATGGCCGCCAATCTAGGCGGGCTTGGTGAGCCTGACTGGCTGGAAGTAGCGCGTCTCGTCCTGCTGTCGCGCAAGATCGATCAAATTGAAGAGGAGCAACTGGCGCCTCAAGGCAAGATGAAGCTACAACTTTCTTCTGCCGGCCACGAACTCGCTCAAGTTCTCTTAGGCCTGAGCCTAAATCATCCCTGGGATGCGGCGGGCATCTATTATCGATCGCGGCCTTTTCTGCTTGCCAGCGGTCTATCGGCACAGGAGGCTTTGGCGGCCAGTCTGGCTCGAACAGGTAGCCCCAGTGAAGGACGCGATGTCGGTGTTGTGTTCAGTATGCCACGTAGAAATCGGGCAACCGTTTTACCAACTTCCGGAAATGTGGGTACCCAGTATACGCCTGCAGCCGGCTGGGCGCAGGCACTCCAATATCGCCAAAGGGTACTCGGCGAAAAAACGATCGCAGGGGCTGTGGCAGTCGCAGCCGGGGGTGATGGGAGTGTTGCGGCAAACGGATTTTGGTCTGCAGTGACGATTGCTACCACACTCAAACTGCCCATGCTCTTTTTTATCGAAGACAACGGTTTTGGTATTTCTGTTCCGTCGGACTACCAGACGCCGCACGGTAATATTGCAACCAACCTTGCTTCATTCGGAAATCTGGAATTGGTCGAGGCCAGTGGCACTGAGCCACTCCAAGCATGGCAGGCGATCGCAAGTTCCTTGGATCATGTCCGCAGCGGCAAGGGACCTTGCCTGTTAAAAGTAAAAGTACCGAGGCTCAGCGGCCATATCTTCAGTGATAAACAGAAATACAAAAGTGTAGCGCAACTCGATGACGATGCTGCTCACGATCCGTTGGTCAAGTTGAAGGAGTTTTTGCACGCAGCCAACATCCTTGCGATGCCGCAGTTGGATGAGTTGGAGCAAAATATAGAGCGCGACGTAAAGGAGGCGCTCGTAGCAGCCGAAAAAGCAGAACCGCCGCCTCGGGCGGATGTATTGAAACATATGTTTTTTGAATCGGATCCGATCCAGGGTGGTTTGCGCCCGGAAAAAGCGAATCTTCCGTCGGTGTCTAATATTCCGCATTCCGGTGGCGCTGTCATTGATCTTCGCGAAGCGATCCGGTGTACGTTGGAACAAGAGATGAGAGAGAACGAACGCATGATTGTGTTCGGCGAAGATGTGGGTGCGCTCGGAGGTATTCATGGAGTTACTCGTACACTCCAGGACCGTTTGGGTGCTGACCGTGTGTTCGACACGTCACTTTCGGAGGAAGGTATTATTGGGCGGTCTATCGGAATGGCAGTCTGCGGGTTGTTGCCTGTTCCTGAACTCCAGTTCCGTAAATATGCTGATGCGGCACATGAACAAATAACGGATGTGGGAACTTTACGCTGGCGGACAGCAGGCAAGTTTGCGGCTCCCATGGTAGTGCGGATTCCGGTGGGCTGCGGCAGGAAAAATGGTGATCCCTGGCATAGTATGAGTGGGGAAGCGATTTACGCACATCTGCTTGGTTGGAGGATTGCCATTCCCAGCAATGCGGAAGATGCCGTAGGACTGCTCCGTACGGCACTGCGTGGAGATGACCCAACGTTTTTTCTCGAACACCGCGCGCTTCTGGTCAACCCGCTCTCAGAGAGGAATGATCCTGGAGACGACTTCTGCCTGCCTTTTGGTGCGGCAGCGACTCTTACCCAAGGTGATCGGCTAACGGTAATCACGTGGGGAGAAATGGTCTACCGCTGCGTCGAGGCTGCAGAGAGTTTTGCCGGTTTGGTGACCGTACTCGATCTGCGAACGATTGTCCCCTGGGATCAGGAGCGGGTTCTCGAGAGTGTGCGGCAGACCGGAAAGGCGCTGGTCGTTCATGAAGATACATTGACGGCTGGATTTGCGGGTGAAATTATTGCGACGATTGCAAGTGAATCATTTGATACATTGAAGGCGCCACTCGAACGGCTCTGTACCGCCGACTGTCCCATTCCATACGATGTTGGTCTGATGGCTCAGGTCGTGCCCAGCGTAGATCAGATTCGCTCCAAGATCGAATATCTTTTAGCCTATTGAGTGGGTGGCGGTTGATCATGCTAATCCAGGAAAACGTTCTGAGGGCTTAATGAAAATGGACGATCTTTCCGTGCCACGAGATCCTGAGAGTGCTGCACAAGTCGACTATCTTTCCCGTGACCGGTTGACTGCGTTGCAGGTGGAGCGATTGCAACGCGTGGTGCAACTGGCGTACGATCAAGTCGAACTTTCGCGTGCGCGGTTGACCGACAGCGGCATGCTGCCGCAGCAGATTGTAGGTCTTGATGACCTGTCCCGGTTGCCATTTACTGTCAAACAGGACTTGCGCGATACCTATCCCTATGGGATGTTGGCATGTCCGATGGCCGAAGTTAGGAGGATCCATGCCTCAAGCGGTACGACCGGTACACCGATTGTGGTGCCGTACACAGATCGCGATTTGAAAGTCTGGACGTCAGCCATGGTGCGGACGTTGCATGCGTATGGAATCCACGCCAAAGATGTGATCCAGAATGCCTATGGGTACGGTCTTTTTACGGGCGGTTTGGGAGTGCATTACGGTGGCGAACAGCTTGGGGCTACGATGGTTCCGACCTCGTCGGGCAGTACCGATCGCCAGATTCTCGTTCTGAAAGAATTTGGTGTCACGATCATCTGCTGTACGCCAAGTTATTTTTTGCACCTCCTTGATCGCGCCGAAGATTTGGGTGTGGATCTGAGAGAGCTTCCCTTGCGTGCCGGAGTATTTGGGGCCGAGCCCTGGACCGAGGCGATGCGGAAGCGAGTGGAGCAGTCGGCCGGAATCAAGGCATTCGACATTTACGGTCTCTCTGAAATCGTTGGGCCCGGAGTTGCCGCCGAATGTGAGCAGCAGGATGGTCTTCATATTTTTGAGGACCACTTTTTGCCTGAGGTCATCGATCCGGAAAGTGGCGAGGTGCTGCCCGATGGCGAAGAAGGCGAACTGGTTCTGACCACTCTCAGCAAGGAAGCAATGCCGTTGATCCGGTACCGTACCGGTGACATCACCACCATCATTCCGGGTACTTGCCCCTGTGGACGTGTTCTCAGGCGGATCCGGCGCATCAGTCGCCGAACCGATGACATGATGATCATTCGCGGAGTGAATGTTTATCCATCACAGATCGAATCGGCCCTCCTGGCGGTCGATGGTACGCTGCCCCATTATCAGATTGAACTGTCTCGCAACGAAGATTTGGACCAAGTAGCGGTTCATGTCGAGATCGATGGCGATAGTGACGCATCAGCGAACGGTCGCCTGCATGGCCTTGTAACCGATGCGTTAAAACGTGTCGTAGGACTTCGAATGGAAGTAAAGTTGCTCGCTCCCCAGACGCTTCCCCGGAGTGAGGGCAAGGCCCAGCGAGTCGTTGACAAGCGGCCGGTTTAGATCACCGGCAGAAAACCTGGACAATAAATCGGTCTTAAAAGGGCACTACCGGAAGGCGCACATCGTTTTTTAGAGGCTACAATCTGGATGGGAGAACACCAGACTGCAGTTGGTGCCACCAAAGCCAAACGAATTGCTCAGTGTCCATCCCAACTCGGCCTGCTGTGGTTCTCGTACGATCGGCTGGTCATTCACAATCGGCTCCGGATCTTCCAGATTAATGTTGGGAGCCAAAAAACCACCTTGCATCATGAGGATGCAAAAAATCGCTTCCTGCCCGCCCGCGGCGCCTAGGCCATGACCGGTCATCGATTTTGTTGAAGAGAATGCCGGCAGTTTGGCGCCAAAGACGTTCTGAATGGCCTGAACTTCGATGACGTCTCCCACGGGCGTCGATGTTCCGTGCAAGTTGATATATTGGATCTGCTCGGTGGATATGTTTGCATCTTCCAACGATAGACCAATGGCTGCTTCTGCACCGGTTTGATTCGGCACCACCATGTCATGCCCATCGCAGGATGCCCCTGCGCCTTCAAGAATTGCTAAGATTGTAGCACCCCGACTGCGGGCGACTTCCAGGTTTTCCAGAACCAGAACGGCCGCCCCACCCGAATACACAAAACCATCGCGTCCACGATCCAGGGGCCGGGATGCCCGCTGCGGTTGATCGTTGTAGGCAGACGAGAGCGCATTCATCCCGTCAAAGGATGCCACGCAAAACACATTAATATCTTCAGCACCGCCCGCGAAGACCCGGTCTTGTCGACCTGTCCGAATCAGATCAAGTCCGTGCATGATGGTGTGTGCGGATGTCGCACAGGCCGAAGTCATGGAGTATGAATGGCCGTGAATATGAAACATGTTCCCCAGATTGGCCGTTATAGAGGATCCCATGATTCGCGGCACAAAATAGGCACCGACTTTAGAGCCCCCACGAGCTCTCATACGGTCTCCGAGGGCAACAGCATCGGGGACACTGGCACCACCGGTGCCCATCACGATACCGGTTCGTGGGGCCTCGACTTCTTCCTGCGAGAGGCCGGCATGTTCGATCGCATCTTTCATGGCGACTGCGGCCAGGAGTGCAGCATCACATAAGAAACGGCTTTCTTTGCGGTCAAAATCCTTGCGGAGCGGTTCGATATCGACATTTCCCGCCACCTGGGACCGCATCTTATTCTCTGCCCATTGGGGACGACCGATGATGCCAGATTTTCCATCGTAGAGTGCGGCTGCATTCTCTTCCGCTCCTCGACCCAAAGCACTAATCAGGCCAAAACCTGTGACCGCTACTTTTATCTGGCTCATCATCCTGTCCGTTGGTCTGGCCGGTTGCTCCGGCGTATCGGGGCAATGTTTGGGTGAGGGTAAAATGTGTGACGCACTCCTGGTGCATCATCCATCGGCATCCACTTGCACCGGAGATTTTAATTTGGTCAAAGGTTCTTCACTCTCGGGCACAATGGGAAAAGCCTCCTTAAGATCGTCGGGGATTCGACGAGGTCGTCGCTTGGCAATATCAATCAGTGCCCAATTCGTCTCAGCCGTGACAAGCAAGCTGTCGTCAGAAGGTCTTATAATTCGATATTTGCGTAACGATTTTGTTTTTTTGAAACTTGAGACCCACGTTTCAACAACCACCTCTTGGCCAACAAAAGCGGGCCGAAGATATTGGATTGAGTGGGACCGAACCACCCAGGCAGCACCTATATCTATATAGCGATCTTCACCCCACCCATGTTCGGCTGAATGGGCAAGCGCGGCTGATCGTGTCCAGAGCAAATAGGTCAAGCAACTCACATAGCCGTCCGGTTCGACTTCGTTTTCCTGGACAACATGATTGTAGGGGTAGATTGCCGGCATCGCGCTTCCTTAAATATAGGCTCAGTCTTGGCTGGGACAAAAGTTTCCATCCAAGAGCTAGCTCGGAGTGAAAAACTCAGAATGAATGGAAATGAAGTAGTGCATTGTTGAAGCCCGGGCATTTCACGTTAATGAAACGCAGAAGATTCAGTAATGCTACTATAATTAAAATCCATCTCGATGCACTAGCGGCATCTTGGGGTGCAGCCCCATTTTATCCGAGAACGGAGAAGGCTCTGTGTCCGGACGAAACAGATCAGGGGCTAGAAGGCCCTTGAAAGCTGGCAAGTTTGGGGCTCTGCGGTTTCAATTGTTTGACTTCGTCAGACCCCTCGGTGATCTCAATGACCGTGTCGAGCGGCACGTTTGAGAAAGTTTGCGTCGTGTCAGTCGTCGGCCAATAGATTTCAAGTTTCACGATCCGCGATGCTTTGCCCAGTCCGATCGACTGTTGCAACGGATTCGCTCCGAAGCTACCACCACTATTGACATGTTTGTACACCGAACGCTGCTCTCCATTCTCATCGATGAGTACATGTATCCTCGCACCGATGGCCGCTCGGTTTGATCGTGTGCCGATCAGTTTGACTCCAAGCCAGTGGTTATCAAATCCGGGATTTTCAAAAAGTGCATCGTAAAACTTGTCGCCAAGATAAAAACCGCCCAGTTGAGCAACAACATCTTGATCACCGTCATTATCGAAGTCGGCAAAAGCAATGCCGTGCCCTTTTTGAAGATGGCCAAATCCGCCTGCCTCCGTAATATCCAGGAACTTTGTTCCACGATGATTGTGGTACATAATGTTGGGCATGAGTGCTTCATAATCGGGATAGCCTGTGCCCAGATAAAAATCGAGAAAACCGTCGTTGTCTAAGTCCCCAAAATTAGCGCCCATCGATAGGGTGATCTGAGACAGGCCAACTTCCTTGGCAACTTCTTGAAAACGATGTTCCTTGGTGCCGCGGTAGAATCTTGCAGGTCCTATCATTGTAGGCTTGTTCAGATGGTTTTTTACAACGTTGCTCAAATTGCCCGTTTGCCAGTTGTAACTGGAAACATAAAGATCCAATTGACCATCATTGTCAAAATCCCAAAACCAAGCTGGAAAACTCATGATAGGTCGATCAACATCCAGATCGGCTGCCACGTCGGTAAACGAGCCATCACCGTTGTTGTGATAGAGGCGGTTGGGGGTACCATAGTTCGATATATAGAGGTCGGGAAATCGGTCGTTATTATAGTCGCCCCAGGTGACGGACTTGGCAAAACGCATGTTCTCGACCCCGGCTTGGGCCGCGACATCGGTAAAAGTACCATTTCCTTCATTGCGAAATAGCTGGCTCGGCGACGGATCAACAAGATGAAGATCTCGATTTCCAAGGTGCACATTTTCGTTACCCACGTACAGATCGACATCGCCGTCGTTATCGTAGTCGGCCCAACTTGCGGAATGCGAAGGGTAGTGGATGTTCCCCAATCCAGCAGTGAAGGTAACATCTGTGAATTTTCCGGAGCCATCATTTTGCAGTAGAGAATTTGGATGCCGCCCTTTACGGCCCAACCAAGCTCCCCGCAAGACATATACATCCAGGTCGCCATCATTGTCATAGTCTGCCTGGACCATGTTGATGCCGCCTAACAGGCCATCGAGCCGGGCATCGGTCGTTTTTTCTGTAAATGCACCTTTGCCGTTGTTTCTGAAAAAATGCATTCCTTCGGACGGGTCCCAGGTCGACGTTAAAATATCGAGCAGCCCATCATTATCAAAATCATCAACAATCACCGTTCCAGCCAAATTGAAAGCATCTAGTCCTGATTTTTTTGCAATGTTCGTAAATTGTGGAAAAGGTTCGTCCGAGGAGAACGTTTCCGGTGGTATGAGATACTCGGACGGAACGTCATGTGGATAGTCGCCAAGGGTCATGTAGGCAATATTTAACAACCACCTGGCACGCTCATGACTGCCCGAAGTCATTTGCAGCAATTCTGTAAAATAACGGATGGCTGTTTGCGATCTATTTTTCTTTTGATGAACAGCCGATTCGCGAATAGGAAAGATGCAGCTTTCCGAAGTGTTCATCTCACAGCAATTCTGTGTTTCTCCATGGCGCAAATGAGCCAAACCAAGGCGATAGAGGGCCGCTTCGATGTGCCGGGGATTCAGCTTGGACTTTAGATTGGGCAGCAAGTTGTAGGCAATTTCAAAGTGTTCAATCGCATTTTTTTCATTGCCGAGACAACTTTCTTTTTTAGCGAGATTGAAGTGCAGATAAAATTTTCGTATGTCGCTAACTTCTGGGGGTAGCGTTGCCAATTCGTGACGAAACTGATCGATAGACGGGGTTCGCTGAGCAATGAAGAATTGGTCGGCGGATACAGTGTTTTTTGAGATGTATTCAAGATGGGCGATCATTTGATTATGGCTGACAGGTGAAGCGGAGCCAAAATCTTTGAAACGATTTTCTTTGTGTGCTGCGACAGTTGTCGTGCTGTGTTGTGCCTTTTCATTGCGACTACGAAAAATACTACCCGGACCCATTGCAGCAAAAGAAGGTTTGGCATGTGGCACAAACGGCCCGGAGTGGGACTGTGGGGAGGTGGACTGTGGGCCTGTGTCACATCCCGATAGCAGGAGCAATACCGCCAGTAGCCCCGTCCAGCGGCCCAGTAGACGCGTCCAGCGGCCCAGTAGACGCGTCCAGCGTGAACGCGAAGCAGCCCAGTTGACCCACAACGACGAGCGCGCGGCCAAATAGGAAAAGACAAAATCCACGCGGTGCGCGGACTGTATCAAACCTTCATTAGACATTGCCTACAAATCTGTTCCCCCTCCATTTCCGCCCTAGAAGAAATGGAGGTCATCACCTATTTAATACAATGCTTCTAAAATATTGTCAAAGAATATGAGTGCGAAACTTTCGCATATACTACGAAACAAAGCCTTTTTTTGGCTCTTTTTGCCGAAAGGCTAAGTAGAAGAAAATGCGTAAACTGGACCGAATAAACACTGTTGGCTTACCGCAATGATGGCTTCGTTTGCCAAACCCATTGCAGTGCTGCTGGCAAAGGCCAAGCGAGGTTGGAAACGTAGGACCGACTAACTCGCTAGAGCAGTTAGCGTGTCACAGGTTTGGATCGGGTAAAAGTATCCCCTACCAATCCGGGAAAATTCGTGGCCATGGTCTCTAGATGCTCGGTTCCCAGATTATCGATCAGCGGGCTACTCGCGATAGGCCGGAGTAGCATCTCGATAAGGTTTGCCCGCTTCGTAGAGTTTGAGGCGGGTATTGAGATCGGCCTTGAAATTTTCAGGGGCCAACTCGAGGGCCTTTTTCTGCCATTCGAGAGCTTTTTCAAACTGGCCCTCTTCGGCATAGGCCGCCGCTAGCGTGTCCAAGGCACTGAAGTTCTTCCATTGAGCCAAATCGCACGCTTTGTTCGCAATCAATAAGGCACTCCCCCCATCTCGAAAAGCTGCATCTGGACATGTGGCCCGGAGCCATGCCAGACTATTATATCCGCGCACATTTTTAGGACTTAGCTCAATGGCCATGCTGAAATCATCGATAGCGCGTTTAAATTCTCCCAGCCGAGCATAGATCTCGCCGCGCCGCTGCAATGCAGGTGCGTAGTTGGGCACAATGGCAGCAACTTGCGTAAAATCCTCAATGGCTTGTTTGTCTTTTCCCAAGGCACTTAAAGTCACTCCGCGATTGTAGAGAATATGTTGATTCTCAGGCTGCAATGCATGGGCTTTTTCGAAGTGCGGTAGGGCATCTGTCGTGCGTTTCTGTTTCAAAAAAAGATTCCCAAGCGTGGCGTGAGCAACGACTTGGTCCGGATTGAGGCGCACGGCTTCTTCAAGCTGTTTTTGAGCTTCGTGGAGTTCTCCTAGCTGGAGGAGCGCAGATGCATAATGTGTACGAACGCTATCTGAATCCGGCCAGAGATCAACAATATGTTTCAATTGTTTTGCCGCATATTCCCGTTGCCCCAGCCTTTGATAGAAATCTGCAAATCGGCTGTATTTGAGTCCTTCGAGCCCGTTCAGTGCGATACGTGCCGGTGCACTGTCCAATGTCGTTCCGGTGATCATTGCAGCCCGCGAGAAGCGATCGACCTCCGAATCATCTGCAGCATCAAGGTCACGTAAAAGCTCATCGCTATCTACAGGCCCTTTGTAGATCGTAATCAAACGACCTTTTGAATCGATCAGGAAACTCGTAGGTAACGGAAGCGGACGGTGCACCGGGGTCTGAAGGTCGTGTACTGATTGCAATGCGTCAAGCAGTGGTCTTGTTGCACGACCGGTTCGAAACGGAAAGGCCATCGACTTCATTTGGGCCAATGCATCTGTGTGGCTCGATCTCTCATCGCCGATGCCATCGACCGAAAGTGCCAGGATATCGAGGCCCGCTGCCGCAATCGCATTGCGATCCTGAATAAGAGCGTGTAGCTCTTCAAGACAGGGTTGGCACCAACTTGCCCAAAGAATGATAAGAAGGGGTTTTCCTGTGTTGGTCTGAAGCTTCTGATCAGCACCCGCCCAATTGCGATACGGCAAATTGGGAAGTTCCAACGGTGTTATCAGTCGTAAGATTGCCTTCTCGGAATAGGGTAGAGGTTCTTGTTCCTGAGCAAGGAGAGCTAGCGATCGAAGAGAGCTCTTGGGCTGCGTTGCAACTCCAGAGTCTTGCACAAGAATCTGTCTAGTATCGAGTGGTAAGGCCTCAAATGTTTCCTGCCCACCGTTGGGCCAATGGACAACGACCTTACGCACCCCGGTTGCGTTACCGAGGCCGAAGTGGACCCATTTGCTATTCTGCGACAAAAATCCCTCTCCCGCACGGAGCGTCTTGAATAAAGGAGGGTCATCAGGATTTTGGGTATACACTTCCACTCGGGCGCCAATGGCATCTCGATTTGTCGTGGTACCGTTGCCAATGAGTCGCAAGGAAAGAAACCGGTTGGTGCGAGGACGATCGTTACGCATGAATCGCAAGCGGGGAGCGGTACGGTTTGATATCCATACATCCAGATCGCCGTCGAGGTCCCAGTCACTAAATGCCAGACACCTTCCATCATCCGGGAAATCGAGCCCGCTACTCACGGAAATATTGGCAAAATTACCACTACCCGTGTTGAGGTAGGCGCAATTGCGCTCATGACCACTCCAAGACGCACCGGACCGGATCAGCTGAAATATCTTTGACCAGGCACGCCGATATTCTGAATTGAATTCATCTTCTGCACTGTGTGGTGATTGCGACACGACCTGTCGCCAGAAAAGACTTCACAAGTCTCCAGTTTGGTCACCGGTAAGAAATCCATTAGCCACCAGGAGATCATCCCAACCGTCATTGTTGATATCGGCAAACATTGACGCCCAGGCCCAGCGCCCGAACTCAATGCCGGAATCCGCGCTTGCCTTTTCAAAAACACCATTGGCCTGGTTTTTTAGCAGCGTATTACCACGAGCCATCCGCTGAAGACGTTGCTTTACGTTGCCCTCGGCACTTTCCATAAATTGCGGTTGAAATGCGATGCGGCCCCCAGCAGAGGACCACATATTGCTCACGTGAATATCGAACCATCCGTCACGGTCAAAATCACCCCAGGTGATTCCCATGCCGCTAGCGGCATCCTCGGCACCTGCTTCCTGGCTAACGTCTGTAAAGTGTCCGTCGTCGTTGCGATAGAGATTGTCACGGCCGAAATCATTTGCCACATAAAGATCCTGATCCCCATCGTTATCATAGTCTTCCCAGGAAGCAGCGAAGCTGAATCGCTTGTTGTTGGCGTCGAGTCCTGCTTGTTGGGTAACGTCTTCGAATTGCCAAGAGCCGTTGTTTTTCAGTAATAGATTTTGTCCGCCGTTGTTTCCGTCATGATACACTCGCGGTTGCTGCGGTACGGGTGCCGCCGTTTTCCCTCGCCACTGGCTCAAAAACGCAGTTGCATAGATGTCCAGATCGCCATCGTTGTCATAATCTGCAGCGGCCATGGACATCAGATGTTCGTCGGAAGGAATGATTGTTCGCAGTTCGAATCGTTGATTGTTTTCATTGGACGCCACAATGATTCCACCATGAAAAGCGACCAGAAGATCTTGGTCACCATCGTTGTCCAGGTCGATGAGCAGCGCACTGCGCGAGTCTTCCAGCCAATCGACTCCCCAGGCTGCTGAGATTTCGTTTGCGGTGCCGTTTTGCTGCTGCAAGAACAAACGGTTTGGCAAGCCCTGCTCCTGACAAACATAGAGATCATCCAAACCATCACCGTTGATGTCGCCCAAAGCTAAGCCAGGTGTCCCCAGGTTGTCGGTGACTAAGTATCGCATCTGTTGGCTTGCCGATAGCCAATACATGTAACCTCGCAGAAATTGTTCGGTATAACACGGGTTGTGTTCTAAGGCGGACTTTGTGCAGTCGGAGAAAAGAGTTCCAGATGGGAGCCGTGTCCGGATTTGTTCCACATCTTCAAGTTTCAGGGATAAAAGTTGGGGCGCATTTTTGTTGCGATTGTCCCAGCGCGCTAGCCACGTCGTATGCTGTTCCAACCATCCGTCGTCGAGTTGTCCTGCTATCTCCGCATATTGCTGGGTCGTGACTTCATTTGCATCCGGCTCCACTCTGAAAATCTTAAATTTTGTGCGAATGTAGTTCGCATTTGCAAACGGTTGCATCAGTTCGCCCAGTGCACGACTAAGGCCCTCGGGCCCATGAAATGTCTGCTCAAGCTTCCGGTCATTGGCGTGCGGCTTGGCCCATCGACTTGCCTCGATGACATCATCGGCAAAGATCTTCTTTAGCGATCCGGGAGTTAAGCTAGAACAGGTAAAATTGTCCGAGGCAATGGCCGCAATATGTTTCGCAGCGATTGCATCAGGTTTCTTTAAGATGTTGCCAAGGCGTTTGAGTTGTGCCCCTGCGGTCTTGTTGAATAATTCTGTGTCCCAGCCATCCTGTGACGGATCATCGATGTTTCGAAGTTTCTCACTAAAAGGAACACCCGTCTTTATCGCAGACCGCTCATCGCCACTGGCTGTGTCAGAGTCCTTCTTATCGGAATGGCCTTTGGAAGGCACATTGGTATTAGGAGACGTACTTGAAGCTGAAGATATATGTTTTCCATTGCCGTCGCGTTTGCTGGAATTCCACCAAACGCCCCAGATAATGAAGAGAGCTATGAGAATAAAAAGAAGCAGGCTTCCTGCAAATCGCCTGCGCACGCGGCAACTTGCGGTTTGTTGGATATCCTCACTCGGTCTTGGGCTGGACATAAAAGGGCGCCGACATGTTGCCGAACGTTTTTGGAAATAGTATCAATCGTTGTACAAAATCGGGACTTCGACAGTGTCACAGAGTCGCGATGCCGGTCCTCTCAAGTCCACTAATGAATAGGAGTCCGACAATTCCCATCATATCACAAAATTACAAAACTCAGGTTTATAAGATTTCAGAGCAATGGCGTTGTCAGGTCCACATGTCAATCACGTCCGACAGAAGTTTTCTCTAAAATGTTGCACTCTTGTGGGCGTCGGATGCGCCGTCTCACTATTGCATGTCTCACGATTGCCCGAGGTCATTCGGTGCCCGAACGGTTTGCGGGAGATCGCTCATTGAGATTGTCTTTTTCGGTCCGGCAGGGTCTTCCTGCTTGGTAAAGTTCAAGGCGTGTGCGAAGTTCCGCTTTTGCTTTTGGAGTTGCTAGCTCAAGAGCTTTATTCTGCCACTTGATCGCGTTGGCGAACTGTCCTGCTTCGGCAGCAGCAGCAGCGAGTGTGTCGAGTGCCTCCGCGCTTTTCCATTCTAACAACTCACATGCTTGTTTTGCATATGAAAGGGCCTTTTCCCCATCGCGATATTCGGGGTTGCTGCAAGTTGCCAGCAACCAGGCCAGATTATTATAGGCAGCAGGATTCTCGGGCTGCAACCGTATCGACGTGGCAAAGTCATTCTGCGCCAGGGCGAATTGCCCCAAAGCCACATAGATCTGTCCCCGATTATTGTAGGCCTCTGCATCTTTGGGATTGAGATCGATTGCCTCGGAATAATCGGCCAAAGCCGCGCTGTACTTTTGTAACGCGGCTAGAATGTTGGCGCGCTGCTTGTGTGCAAATCGGTCGTTTGGATTCAGCTTAATGGCTCGTGAATAGTCAGCGATTGCCAGGCTGTTTTTCCCAAGTTGTTTATAAAGGTCGCCACGACGCTTGTGGGCAATAGAAGATTCTAGGCCGAGTTCAATCCCCTTGGTGGTGTCGTCCACCGCAAGTTGGAACTGTTGCATGTTCTGATAAATGGTGGCACGTCTGAAATACGAGGCCGCGTGATCTGGTTTTAGTTCTATCGAACGATTGCAATCCTTGAGGGCCAAATCATATTGTCTCAATTTGCTGTAGAGGAGGCTCCGATTGTCATAAAGAACAGTGTCCGTTGGCATCAACTCGATCGCTTTATTGTAGTCGGCAACCGCTGCCTCCAATTTGCCGACTTGTTCATGGACATGTCCGCGACTGCTGTATGCCATCGTGTAGATCTGCCGCCGTTTTTCCATTTGGCGATTTCGCCCATTTCCTCCTCGAGCGATCTGAGAGTCGTCCGGATTCCAATCAGGCCAAAGATTCAAAATATCGTCGTATTGAGCGAGTGCCGGTTTCCAAAGATGGTTTTTTTGAAAAAGGTCCGCAGTCTTAAACCGGTGCTCAGCCTCCGAGATAGCGAGTATCTCGCGGGCCGTTGGGTGCTGTAAGACACGTCCCGGAATTGCGGCGGCATGAGAAACACGTTCAATAGTGCTCTCATCGGCATGTTTGAGATCATCCAAAATCTCCTCAACGTCAATGGGACCTTTATAGATGGAAATCAATTGGCCCGTCGTATCGATCAGAAAACTTGTTGGTAAGGGCAATGGGCGCCGAACCGCCGCCTGGCGATCGTGCATTTGTTGCAGGCCGTGGAGCAATCTTTTTGTGGCCCGGCCAGACTCAAAAGGGAACTCCATCGAATCGAGCACGCGCTTCGACAGGGCCGGGTCGGATTTGTCCTCGCCCACGCCATCCACTGAGAGCGCGACGACCTGCAGGCCAGCGGCTCGCAGTTTGTCGCTCTGTTTGGTCATCTCGGCCAGCTCGTGCAGGCAAGGCTGGCACCAGCTTGCCCAAAGGCTGAGCAGCAGCGGTCGCCCCGGAGTGGTTTCAATATTGCGGTCGTCGCCCTCCCAGGACTGATATTGCATGACCGGCATCGCAACTGGGTTGATCAGCCGGAGTGTGGCGGTTTGCGAGTCGATGACGGTGGGTTGCTCACCGGCAGTGAGCGCAATATTGCGGGGCGAAGAATCTGGCTTTTGTGACTGCCCAGTCCCCTGCGCGAGCACATTTCTGGAATTGATTGCCAGACCAGAAAATTCTTCTCTCTTCCCCCCCGGCCAGTCCACGATTGCCTTTTTGATGCGATTGTCAGCCCCGAGGCCAAAGTGGAGCCATTTGCTGTTCTGAGCCAGAAAACCTTCGCCTGCCCGCAGCGTTTGAATCGATTTGAAATGGTTTGTGGCTGTGGAGGCTCCCGTTTCATCTTTTGGAGTTTCCAGTACCAACTCCACGCGAGCACCGATCGCATCGCGATTGGTCGCTGTTCCGTTGCCGATCAATTGCAGCAGCACAAAGGAATCCTTTTGGGGTATTTCATTGCGAAGGAAACGTAGCCGCGGTGCATTGCGGTTCGATATCCACAGATCCAGATCACCGTCCTGATCCCAGTCAACAAGAGCCAGCGCTCGTGCGTCATCGGGAAAGTCAATTCCGCTCGCAGCCGAAATGTTGGCAAAACGATTTCCGGCAACCGGTGAATCTCCCGGATTGAGATAACAACAATTCCGTTCGTGACCACTGAAGGAGCGCCCCTCACGAAGCATGGTTGCGAATGCAGCAAAACGTTCTTGTTGTCGCTGCTCGGGTTGCGCATTCTCATCATCCAAACTGAGCGACACGACCTGTCGCCAAAAGAAGCTTCACAAATCTCCGCCCGAGTTGTCACCTGTGATGTAGCCATTGCCGATGAGAAGATCACTCCAGCCATCATTGTTGATATCTGCGAATAGAGATCCCCAGGCCCATCGCCCCATCTCGACACCCGCGTTTGCACTCTGATCGCGGAAGCCCCCATTTTGGTCGTTGTGCAATAGAGTGTTGCCTCGGGCAAATCGCTGGAGTCGCCGCTTCACATCGGGAGAGGCATTTTTTTTGAATTGAGGCTGGCTGCTGACCCGCTTGCCAGCAGAGGACCACATGTTACTGATGTACGCATCCATCCATCCATCTCGATCGTAATCCCCCCAACTGACAGACATCCCACTGGCGGCATCTTCGGCTCCTGCCTGCTCGGCCACATCGACAAAATGACCACCATCATTTCGGTACAAATTATCGCGACCGTAGTCGTTGGCGACGTATAGGTCCTGATCGCCATCGT
Source organism: Pirellulales bacterium (assembly GCA_030751095.1). Taxonomy (GTDB): domain Bacteria; phylum Planctomycetota; class Planctomycetia; order Pirellulales; family UBA7805; genus UBA7805. The sequence goes on from JASMGX010000039.1 coordinate 21,708, forward strand.
TGTCGTAGTCATCCCAAGATCCCATAAAACTGAATCTGGCATTGTTCATGTCGAGTCCCACTTGTTCGGTCACATCCAAAAAGTCCCAACGATCGTCTGCCACATCATTACGTAGCAAGATATTGGTGCCTCCGAGATTGGAATCGTGATAAACGAAGTTCTCGACGCCGGTTGGCAACCCTCCCGCGTGCGAATGTTCGATGAAATGATCTGGGAAGTAGGCAGTAGTATAGAGATCCACATCGCCATCATTATCAAAATCGGCTGCCGAAACGGACATCAAATCTTCACTTGTTGGTAGCATCGTCCGGACCTCAAATCGCTTGCCGGCCACATTCTCTGCAATCAACAGACCCCCGATGTAGGCAACGACAAGATCTTGATCGCCATCGTTGTCCAAGTCGAGAAGCAGGGCACTGCGTGAGTCTTGGAGCCAGTCGACTCCCCACTCGCTGGAAACGTCTTCGGCTGTCCCATCTTGCCGTTGGAGAAAGAGTCGATTGGGCAATCCCTGTTCCTGGCAAACATACAAATCGTCCAGCCCATCCCCATTGACATCACCCACAGCCAAGCCGGGATTACTCAGGCTGACAAAATATCGCACATGAGGCATCCGCAAGAGCCAATGTTCGTAGCCCTGTAGAAATTGCTGGCGGTAAGATGGGTTCTGCTCGAGTAGCGACTCGGTGCAATCAGCAAATAGAGTACCATTAGGCGCCTGCACGTGGACCTGCTCAAAATCAACGACGCCCAGCGATGTGAGCAATGGGGCTGCATCGGGCGTGTTGGTCCATTGCGCATCCCAGGTTGCATGTTGTTCCAGTGTTCCATTCTCCAGGCGTCCTGAAATTTCAAGATAATGTCGGGTGTTTACTCTCGATTCAGTGGCCCGCACCATAATGGTCTTAAACTTTGTCCGGATTTCGCGCGCATGTTGAAAGGAACGCGCAAGCTCTGCAATCGCCTCATGCAATCCGGCGGATCCGGAGTAGGTGCGCGATTCGGCGCCTGATTCTTCAGCACCTCGTTGGCGTTGTACCGCGATGCTGGGGCCTTGGAAAACCAACTCGAGGTCCTTGGGCAATAGCAATCCACAGAAAAAGTCGTCGGTTGCCAGGGCATTGAGATCTTCGGGCACCGATTTTTGCCCCTTTGTCAAAAACTTGCCAATCCGTTTGAGTTGGCGTTCGGCTCGGAGTGTGAAGGCTTCGGTATCCCAGCCGTCTTGCGATGCGTCATCGATTCGTCGCCACTTTTCTTGAATATTGTCTAGCAGAAGTGTAGCTGCTGGGGTTTCAGCGCTTGTGTCGACGCCTTGTAAAGGCTGCTTGTTCTGCCCTGTCTGGAGATCGGCAGATGTTTGCAAAGTGTTGTCGTGGGAGATAGATTGCTGCGGCTTTGAGCGCGCAAAGTGAGCAATAATGACCGCCGCTAAAAACAACGTGGCCAGAGTCAGCACAATCCACAAATAGCGTCGCCGTTGCACAGCACCGTTCCGCTCAAAAAGAAATAACGATTACAATATTGTTGATTATAGTTCCGTCGCCTTCATCCAGGTAGGCGTCTGCTGATCGCAGCGGGAGAGTACCGGTCGGAATTGGAGGGTTTACACTGAGACTGGGCATGCGATCAAGACTGAGAATGCGGCCCAGCACGATAAGGCAATGGTAGTCCGCCGCTTCAAAATAAATATAAACCGACCGGCCAGACGCACGCAGAAACCACTAGCCGCAATTTCGAAAGATGTTTGTAGGGGGTCTATTCTGCAATAAATATTACGCTCGTATCTCGCTGCTTCAAAAAATCGACAATCTGTTTTTCCATGACTTGCCCCGGACGCGAGATAAGTAATTCCGGACCTGTGGTCTGGTTGTTCTCCGGTTGCGATACCCATTGCCGGTAAATGATTTTGGCTGCTTGATCCCGTTCGGCTTTCGGGGCCAGCGAGTCGTACAGAGAGTTGTCGTAGCCAGGAATGCTGCGGAGAGAGCGAGCTGCGATAAAACGGACTGCGTGGTAGTCGTCGTGCAAAAGAAATCCTATAAAAGGTACAACCCAGTCCGTTGTCGAAGCCTTGTGTGCCTCCGACCAGCCAATCGACCAGGCAGCAAGAGCACGTTGGATCGCATTTCCTTTAAGAGCAGAGAGTATCGTATAGGAGATCGCACGATCCTCTTCTGGTAATTCGGGAGACTCGATGCCATACCATTTGCTTAAATGGTCAGCAGTCCAGCCGAGTGTCTCTTCGAGGTGGCACTGATTGCATCCATTCGGGCGACCATATTCGAGAGTTGTTGCAACACTGGGACTTTCTATCGTGTGGCTACGTGCGGCTTTCAATAATCCATAGCTGGTGTAGGGCATATGGCAGTTCATGCATTCACTCCCTCCCGAGTCAACGGCATGATGTGTGTGTGCAATCAACTTTTGGTCGTCTTTGTATTCATCATGACACTGCGTACAAGCAAGATTCGATCGCATGCC
>JASMGX010000003.1:0-7267 GCA_030751095.1 Pirellulales bacterium
TCGTTTGCGTCGCCAGACTTTTCTTGTTCCGCTGAATTTTCAGCTCCCTGCTGCTGCAATGCTTCCCAAGCATCGAGTCGTGCTTGGGGCCGTTTTGCCTTAATTCCGGCGAGTTGTGGGATGGCTTTCTCATACCAGTAAACAGCGCGAGCCTGTAGAGTTGGGGCATTCTCCGGCCGCTCCCAAGGTTCTTTCCATAGATCCCAAAGTTCCCAATAGCGGTCGCCAATATCCACTTGCTCATTGACTTCGAGAGGATTCTCAAGCTCCGCTTTTGCCAATTGGGCCAAATCCGGGTTGTTGCTGATTGCGAGGTAGGGAATTGCCTCAGGCCAGTTTTGTTTTTCAAAACAATGCCACTCACCCACTGTTAGGTTGGCCGCGGCATCGAGCGGGTTCTCCTCGAGGAGTTTTAACGCAGCAGCGACCAGTGCATATTTTTTAATGAGTTGCTCGACTTCTACGCGTTGGTCCTTGGCCGATTGGAGGGCTTTGCGGTCTTTTACCGTCTCAGCAGCCTCGATATTCAGTTCAGTAATCTCTAGAGCACGTCTGAAATCATCTTTTTCATTGGCCAGATCAAAGAGGGATTCAAAAAACGGCCGTAGTATTTGGTATGTCTCGCGCCCATCGGTGCCGCCGGACATGTTGGCGACGATTTTTTCAAGACCAAAATATTTGTAGCTCAGAGAATTAATATCTGGAAAATCTACCTGTAATTGATCGACCGTTTTAAAGCTGTTGTCGGCATCACCCGCTTTTGCATGCAGTTTGTAGACCTCTACGAAAAGGACATACCGGATTGCTGGGTCTGGTTCATCCTGAATAAATTCCGATAAAATCATCGCCAAATCGTTTTGTCTCTCGGGCGTCGTCGCAGCAGCATACTCTACCTCAAAGGCGTCTTGAATGTCTTTGAGGGCCTGCTTGCGATCCTCTTTACTCGGTATTTCAAGTACTACAGGCTTGAGTGCTGACGATGGTCTCGGATGATTGTCCGCTTCAGACGGAGGCTCTTTTTTTCTTTCAGGAGGTGCAGCATCCTCTGGAGGCGGTTCAATCGTGGAGTCAAACTCCGGAATCGCATCACTACCCCCCGGGATATCGAGTGTACCACCGACGGCATGCAGTGCGGCACGGATCTTTTTATCACCCTGCATGCGATGAAGTTTTCTTATAGCAAAATTATTTCCTTCGCTTCCTTTAAGAGACCATACACCGGGGCTTAGTTCCTCGAGACCACTGTCCGCAAGAACTTGCAGTGCTTGTTCGCGATCGAGCGTTTGACTACGGCAGATTGAAGCGGCCAGCAAAGGGATCGTTAAAAAGAGGATCACAGTGGCAGCATGCAGAAAACAACTTTTCATTTTATTGATTTTCAAATCTGCCCCCCCTTATAAAACGCCACCTGTTCAGCCTGTTTGAGTGTGTGGGCTCCTTTCACCACTCGCGGGTGAGCCGATCGGGAGATATCCATACTGTTTCCACAGCACTAGAGCATTGTATCGCAAACGGGCCGAAAAATTCAAATCAGTATTTTTTGATCGAAATACAGCGGCTACTTAGCATTACATCATTCTGCGGCTTTACTTCCCCTGCTGGCTGGTTTCTAATATGGGCACAGGGTATTTGTTCTTGCCTCTGGTGCCAATTTGGTTTCCCCAGTCTTGCGTTGGCACTCAATCACAAGATAAAGCGGTCGCGAGATTAATCGATGTATTTCGCCCAGCGATTTTTCCTAGTTTTGCTCATTTTTCTGCTCCCTCCGGCTCTTGTGCCGCTAGCATCTGCCGTGGCGCCAGATGAAGAAGTGGTCGATTTTAATCTAGAAATTCGCCCAATTCTTTCTGCCACCTGTTTTACCTGTCACGGCCCCGATGCAGACAAACGCGAGGCAGACCTTCGGCTCGATATGCACCAGCAGATTTTTGCAGAGTCCAGTTCTGACACGCCGATCATTGTGCCGGGATCTGCTGAGAAAAGCGAGCTTTACCAGCGACTGGTAGATACGGATGAAGAACTGCGGATGCCACCCCTTGATCACCGGAAGCAGCCGACGCCAACGCAGATTGAGCGGATCAAAGTCTGGATCGAACAAGGTGCGAAGTGGAATGAGCATTGGGCGTTTGTGCCCCCCGAGCGGCCAGAACTCCCCGAAGTTGCCGAACCGCGTTGGCCGCGTGGTGCGATTGATCGCTTTGTACTCGCGCGGCTTGAAAAAGAGAATCTCACACCAAATCCTGAGGCGGATCGCCGGACTTTGGTGCGACGTCTCACCCTGGATCTAACAGGTTTGCCTCCCACGCCCGAGGAGGTTGAACACTTTTTGTCCGACAGTAGCGACAATGCGTACGAAAATCTGGTGGACCGCCTCCTAACATCGCCGCGCTTCGGTGAGCGTTTGGCGGTAGGCTGGATGGATGCCTCGCGCTATGCCGACACCCATGGCTACCACGAGGATTTTCATCGAGACATGTGGCCTTGGCGTGACTGGGTCATTCATGCTCTCAATGAAAACATGCCCTTCAATCAATTTGCGATGGAGCAGCTTGCTGGCGATCTGCTGCCCAATGCGACGAATGATCAGAAGGTGGCTACCGGCTTTAATCGCAATCATGGTGTAACTGCCTCGGGGATCTCCGAAGAATATCGTGTCGAGTATGTCATCGACCGTGTGAATACGACGTCTGCAGTGTTTATGGGTTTGACGATGGGATGTGCCCAGTGTCACGATCATAAATATGACCCGATATCGCAGAAGGATTTCTATCGTTTCTTCGCCTACTTCAACACCAACACCGATAAAGGCGTTGAAAATCGTACCGGTAACGTGGATCCGCTGATCCGCGTCATCGATCCGATGATCGAATCCGCCACAGCGGAAGCGGAACAGCAGCTTGCCGAGATCGAAAAGGCGATGGTTGCAGCGGGCGAAAGCAACAAGGATGCGTTTAATAACTGGCAGCGCCGCGCGGTAACCGAAGAGTATCGCACCAAGGATCCGAGTTATGGATTGATTGCTCACTATCGACTCGATGAAAAGGAAGGCGATCAGGTCGTCGATGCGACAGGAGGCAAAGCTGGGACCGTTCGGGGAAATCCCCTTTGGGCGAGCGAGCAACAGCGGTACGGCTTGCGGTTTGACGGACAAACACACGTCGATCTTGGCGAGGCGGGCGACTTTGATCGCCTCGATGCCTTTTCCTATGGTGCCTGGATCTACCCCTCGCGCGAGAGCATCGTCATGGCTCGCGTCTCCGACGAGGATTCTCTTCGGGGATACGAAACCCGCCTCGGTGGCGGGCGAATCGATGTGCGACTGACCCATCGTGAATTTGAAAAAGGCTTACGGGTGACTACCGATAAAGATGCCCCGCTCGACCAGTGGAGTCACATATTTGTTACCTACGATGGTAGCAGTCGCGCGGCGGGTGTAAAAATTTATCTCAATGGTAAGCCACTGAAAACGAATATTAATAAGGACAGCTTGAAGTCGACGATCCGTATCGATGGCCCGCTCAAGATAGGCCAGCGCGGTAACCGCCAGGCACTTCTCGGCATGGTGGATGATGCAAGGGTGTATGATCGGGTTCTGAGTGATGCCGAGGTTTCGCACCTTGCGGGGCACGATCCCATTCCCCGATTGCTGGCAAACGAGGAACGGACCGAGCAACAAGAAAAGGCACTTCAAACCTATTTCCTCGAGCAATATGACGAAGAATACCAACAGCTGCGAACCCAACTTGAGCCATACCGGGCAGAACTCCGGAAACTGCGGAGTGATATCCCTACGGTAATGGTGATGGAGGAGATGGACAAACCGCGCGATACTTTTGTTCTTCTGCGCGGCAAATACGATCAGCATGGCGACAAGGTTCTCGCCGGAACCCCGCCGATCCTGCCTCCACTGCCTGCCGATGCACCCCCGAACCGTTTGGGCCTAGCTCAGTGGCTCATCGACCCGGCGCATCCATTGTTCAGTCGGGTTGCCGTCAATCGCTTCTGGCAGATGCTGTTTGGAACGGGCATTGTAAAAACGACAGAAGATTTTGGTGTCCAGGGAGAGTTACCCTCCCATGCAAAATTGCTGGACTATCTCGCCACGACATTTGCCAACGGTGGCTGGAACACCAAAGCAATGATCAAAGAAATTGTTATGTCGGCAACGTATCGCCAATCCTCTGAAATGTCTCCTGAACTCGTCAGCCGGGATCCGGAAAATCGCCTGCTTGCGCGCGGCCCCCGATACCGGCTACCTGCCGAAATGATTCGCGATTCGGCCCTCGCTGTGAGCGGTCTGTTGGTCGAAAAGATTGGGGGTCCGAGCGTCAAGCCTTACCAGCCCCCCGGTCTTTGGATTGAAATGCAAAACCGTCCCTATGAGCAGGACAAAGGCGAAAAACTGTATCGACGCAGTCTCTATACCTACGTCAAACGGTCTGTTCCGCCACCCAATATGGTGGCGCTCGATGCACCTAATCGCGAGCTCTGCTTGCTGCGGCGACAGCGGACGAGTACGCCGCTGATGGCATTGGTCATGCTCAATGACCCTACATTTGTCGAAGCATCGCGAGCCCTCGCTGAGCGGATTTTGCTTGCTGCCGATGATAAAATGGAAAAATGCATTCGCCTCGGTTTTGAGCTGACATTGAGCCGAGAGCCAAATACTACTGAATTGGCGGAACTCTTGTCGCTCTATGAGCAGCAGTTAGCAGTCTATCGGGCAGACCGTAATGCGGCTGAAGAGTTGCTGACTCTCGGTGAGTCCAAGCGAGATCCAAAGATACCCGCAGAGCAGCATGCGGCGATGACTTGTGTGGCAAGTGTTTTGCTGAATCTCGATGAAATGATCTCCAAGGAGTAAACGTATGGATTCTGAAAAGCGTTTGATGAATCAACTTGCAAGGCGCTCTCTCTTTGGATATGCGACTGGTGGACTCGGTGCGATAGCGGCATGTTCACTCAACAATCCGCAACTCTTTGCAGCCAATAAAACCAGCAACGATTTGGCCGACACCGGTGGAAAGGCGCACGGAGGGCTGTCGGGGCTACCCCATCATGCGCCACGGGTGAAGCGGGTTATCTATCTGTTTCAGTCTGGTGGCCCCTCCCATATCGATCTGTTCGACTATAAACCCCAACTGCGCAAATACCATGGTCAGGAGTTGCCCGATTCGGTGCGGCAGGGGCAGCGACTTACGGAGATGACCCACAAACAAAAGGAGAAGCCTTGTGCTTCTACCGCTTTCAAATTTTCCAGGCAGGGGCAAAGTGGTATCTGGTTGAGTGAGCTTTTGCCTCACACGGCGAGCATCGTTGATGAAATCAGTTTTATCAAATCGCTTCACACCGAGGCGGTCAACCATGACCCGGGCGTAACCCTGATGAATACCGGAGCCCAGCAGTTGGGCAGGCCCAGCATGGGCGCATGGCTCAGTTATGGGATTGGTAGTGAAAGTACTGATTTGCCAGCGTATGTCGTAATGATTTCGCAAGGTTCCGGGTTGCGAGTAAGCCAGCCGATCTTTGCGCGGCTTTGGGGTGCAGGCATTCTCCCCTCCGAACATCAGGGAGTGCAGTTTCGCAACGGGCGCGATCCGGTGCTGTATCTATCCGACCCGCCAGGCCTCGACCGGGCAAGTCGCCGTCGAATGCTTGATAGTCTGGCAAGAATAAATCAAGCCAAGGCAACCGCGCATGGTGATCCGGAGACTGCAGCGAGAATTGCCCAGTATGAAATGGCGTTTCGCATGCAGACCTCGGTGCCGGCGTTGGTCGATTTAGCGGATGAAACAGAGGATACCTTCAAACTTTATGGCGAGACCTCGAGAAAGCCTGGAACCTATGCTGCAAATTGTCTGTTGGCCCGTCGTCTCGCAGAGCGCGGTGTCCGCTTTATTCAGCTCTATCATCGGGGCTGGGATCAGCACAGTCGTTTGCCGAGTGCGATTCGCAGCCAATGCAAGGATACGGACCAAGCGACCGCAGGGCTTATCAAGGACCTTCGGCAACGGGGCATGTTGAATGATACGCTGATTGTATGGGGAGGCGAATTTGGCCGAACTGTCTATTGTCAGGGCAAGCTGACCGGGGAAACCTATGGCCGGGATCATCACGGTCGCTGCTATACGATGTGGCTCTGTGGCGGTGGGATTCGTGGCGGCTCTGTGCTCGGAGAGACCGATGATTTTTGTTACAACATTGTTCAAGATCCAATCCATATCCATGATGTGAACGCCACCATTCTTCATCAATTGGGAATTGACGATAAGCGGTTGACTCACCCCTTCCAAGGCCTCGACCTGAGGCTCACAGGAGTAGAGGACCAAGGTCGCGTTATCAAACAGATCCTCTCTTGAGATTGTTTTATTCGCGATGTTGCGCAAAACGCTTATTTTGTTTTTTTGTGGCTTTGTTGCTCTGGCATTCTCGAGTGCAGCAACCGCCTGCAGATACACCGTACGCGATGTCGCGTTTGTCGATCTCGGCGACAGAGCGTACCAGTTGTTTCTGTTTACCAAAGGGACAAAGGGCAGCGCACTGTCCGCCGCCTTTGAGGACGTTGCCACCAAAGTCTTTGCAGATGCAAATGTTCTCGCCCAGCATGTCGATCTCGACGAGGCTCCAGATCATCCGGCCACAGAATACGCCAAAGATGTGACCGCATTTCCGGCACTCGTACTCACCGGACCCGATGAGCGGGCGCTGAAACTGGACTGGTCAATTTCTGAAAAGAGTACACCAGAAGACCTTGCGCAGTTGCTTGAGGCGATTGTGGATTCGCCCGCCCGCCAGGAAGTGTTTTCCAAAGTGTGTGATGTCCATAGCATCATTCTTGTGATCGATGGCAGCGATGAGCAGGTCAATCTGACGACACTCAAGATGGCCGAGGAGGCGATTCCGCAAGTGGAACAGGCATTGGAATTTATGCCCAAACTGATCAAGCACCCACCTCACCTGATTCATCTTTCCCAAAAAGACGTCGACCGTGAGAAGGTGTTGCTCTGGTCCCTGGGAATCGACACCGGTTCGAATCGGCCGAGCCAAATTGCGCTGCTCTTTGGACGTGGCCGCAAACTTGGGCCCGCCCTCCGCTTTCCAGAAGATCCCCGCCGTACATTCATCAACAGCCTCGCCGTCGTTGGGCAGGACTGTGAGTGCGGGCTCGATCGCCGTTGGATGCAGGGCCAGATGGTTCCCCACAAGTGGTCTGCTCAGGACGAGGCTCTCGCCACGGGCAAATTAAATTTCGATCCGGGCAACCCGC
>JASMGX010000003.1:7365-51046 GCA_030751095.1 Pirellulales bacterium
TTGGTGAAGGCGGAGATCGATCGGATCGTCACCCGGGGACCGGGCGCTGAGCCGACCGATCGCGGGCAAATAGAACAGCTCGATAAGATTTTTCCTGCCTTGAGCTATCAGGAAATAGAGCTCGATGATGGACGGCCCGCAAAGGAGCCTCCTCGGGAACAAGCGGTTTTAGAAGAGCCCGCCGAGCAGGCACCGGAAAAGACCGATCTGCCGGCATTAGAAAAAGAAGAAATCTCCGTAGCCCTTGCGGCATCGCCAACTCCTGCAACAGTCAGGGAAGATCATGTAGACGCGGAGGCAGACCTGCCAGCGGGTCGCTGGGCCTGGATGCTGCTCGCCGGTTGCGCCGCTTTGGTCTTGGCAGTCGGCTGTCTCATTTTGTTGCGCAAGCGGGAGGTGTAGTGGTGAAGCTTGGCTGCACGCTCATTTTGAAGGAGGTCGCTCACCGCCGGGTCGGTTTTTTTCTCTCTTTGGTGGCAGCGACCGTCGCCGTTGCACTCTGTGTGGCAATCTGGATGACCCAGTCGGCTGCGGAAAAAGAGACGCGCCGTAACGCTCGTGATATTGGCTCGAACGTTTTTATCATTCCCGGTAGTGTCGACATTTACGATTACCATCAAAGTGGATATTCCCAAAAAACAATGGGCGAAGAAGCGGTGGATAAAATGGTCTCCGCCGGAAAAATCTCCTACAACCATTTGATCCCTACACTCACGGCAGAGTTATCGCTGCGTGGACGCAAGGTGCGACTCACCGGCACCGCGACAGCCAAGCATCCGCAGCAACGGCCGAGCAAATCCAAGATGGGGGTGGTCGTTGAGCCGGGCCACGTGCATCTCGGTAGCGAGGTGGGACGGCTGCTGGGAGCAAAGAAGGGGGAGGAGATTGTTTTGTTTGGACGCAACTGGAACGTTGAGCGCATCGCCCCGGAGATGGGTACCGTCGATGACATTACGATCCTCACCGATCTCGGTGATGCCCAGAGCGTGCTAGAGCGTCCCGGCCAAATCAGTGAAATTAAAGCGATCAGTTGCGTGCAGTGTGATACCCCGGAAGATCGTTCACTGGCAACACTCCGGACCGAGCTGGCAAAGATTCTCCCCGATACCCGGGTCTATCTGATGAAGGAAATTGCCGATGCCCGCGTCAAGCAGCGGCGAATGATGGATTCCTATTCGCCCTTTGTGATTGTTGTACTTTTGATCGCCAGTGCCGTCTGGCTCGGAATTCTCGCAGCGATTAATGTCCGGGATCGCATCAATGAAATTGGCCTGATGCGAGCGATCGGTTATGGATCGGGCATCATCGGTTTTCTGGTGCTTGGTCGTGCCGCTTTGGTTGGCGTTCTTGCTGCCCTCTTCGGTTGCGTAATCGGTTACTTTTTGGCCCTTGCATACGGGCCGGAAATGTTTCCTGTAACTGCCGGGGCGATCCGGGCCGATTGGTCGCTTTTTGGCTTTGCACTCCTGGCAGCACCGCTGCTGGCGATGTTTGCCAGCTTTGTCCCTGCGGCGGTGGCCGTACGTCACGACCCCGCCATAACCCTGCGACAGGACCGAATTGGGTGATTGCACTTGCGCACGTAACACGAAGTTTCACAACCCGCAGCGGCCGCGTGCGTGTGCTGGAAGACTTGGATCTCCAGATTCCTGAAGGCAAGTTGGTCTGCATTTGTGGCCCGAGCGGTTGTGGCAAGACGACCCTTTTGATGACCCTCGGTGGGATGTTGCGGCCCGATCGGGGAAAGGTATCGGTGCTGGGAGAGGATTTGTATGCGCTCTCCAGCGCTGCCCGCGCTTCCTTCCGGGCAACGCAGTTGGGGTTTGTCTTTCAATTGTTCCATCTGGTCCCCTACCTGAGCGTCCTTGATAACATACTGCTCCCGGCGGGCCGATTGCCCGCCCACGAGCAGCCCGCTGCCCGCGAGGGGGCAATCGCGCTGATCGATCGACTCGGTCTGGCAAATCGCACAAATCACAAGCCGGCCCAACTGAGTGCGGGCGAGAGTCAGCGGGCTGCCATTGCCCGGGCAACATTGCTCCAGCCACCGGTCCTTCTGGCCGATGAGCCGACCGGGAATTTGGATGAGCAGTCGGCTACCGAGGTGTATCGGATTCTCACCGATTATCGGGATCGGGGAGGGAGTGTACTTCTCGTGACGCACGGCCGGGACGCCCTGGATCATGCCGATCACATAATCCGTTTTGAAGACGGGCACTTTTGCTCCGTCGGCGACCCACCCATTCATGATCGTTGAGACAATCCTGAGACGAGTACACTATGATGAACACGACTGTGCCTAACATGACTGCGACGACTTTTATTCCAAGAACGTATAGGCCGAGTCGCAAGAACGTTGTGCCTCTCATCGTTCTGTTTTTCATTGTTGCCACATCGGCAACAACCGCAGTGGCTAAGGACTGGCCTACGTACCGGCATGACAATTACCGCAGCGGCGAGACAGACGAATCACTCGATGCGGCCAACCTCACGCTCGACTGGGTATGGCAATCGGCCCAACCGCCGCAGACCGCTTGGGCGGGGCCAGCCAAGTGGGATGCCTATAACGATATTCCCCGCCTCAATTCAATGCGCAACTACGATGCGGCGTTTCACGTAGCGGTCGCTGGCGATGCGGTCTATTTCGGGTCTTCTGCCGATGATGCGGTGCGCTGTCTTGATGCTCGCACTGGCAAAGAGCGTTGGCGATTCACCGCGGGTGGACCTGTCCGGATTGCTCCTACACTCTCCGATGGCAAGGTCTACTTCGGATCGGATGACGGTACCGCCTACTGTCTGGACGGAGCCTCCGGAAAACTTCTTTGGAAATTTAATGCCCGCCCGGACGAGCGGCTGGTGATCAACAACGGGCGCCTGATTTCATTTTGGCCGGTACGGACCGGAGTGGCCGTCGAAGATGGGACTGCGTACTTTTGCGCTTCGATGCTGCCCTGGAAACGCTCCTACCTCTGTGCAGTCGATGCAGAGACCGGAAAAGTCGAAGGGGAGGGGAGATTCGTCAAAGAGGTGAGCGACAGCAACTCTTTTGAAGGCGCTATGCTCGCATCGAAAAACCGTCTGATCATCCCGCAAGGCCGCATCGCACCGCTGCTTCTCAGTCGTAAGGACGGAAGCAAACAGGGGGAAGTGGATTATCACGGCAGCGGCTGTTTTGCGCTGCTCACGCCCGACAATCAGCTCTATCACGGACCCGGTAATCGCGATGGGAATTTCACGGCCAGCAACGTGAAAACCGGCGAGCGACTGGCAACGTTTCCCATGGGGCAGTCGCTGATCGTGGCGGGAACCCATGCCTACCTCTTGAGTACTCCGACCAAAAATGCCATCAATCCGGAGAAGAAGGAAAGGCTCAATGTGGCGCTCTCGCCCGACAAGAAACCGATGATCAGCGCCGAGGTCCAACGGTCTGCGCTCGGGATGCCGACAATTACCGCATTCGATCGCAAGACCAAGAAGATCCAATGGCGCAAAAACGGACCCTCGTTTGTTTCAATGATCCTCGCCGGTGATACCATCTATGCCGGCACGGTCGATGGGGTGGTGGCACTCTCGGCAGTCGATGGCAGGCAGCTCTGGCAAGCACCTCTCAAAGGACGCGCTTTCGGGTTGGCGGTGGCCGATGCGGCACTGTTTGTCAGTACCGACGAGGGCGACATTTACTGTTTTCGTCCGGGGAAAAAAGAAGAACACCCACTCACCCGCCCCGAACGGAAAAACAGTCTGCCAGGTGCGCCCGCGCCCGACGGAGTCGCCTTTTCCTGGGGACCGGTGCTGCAGTTTGATGGCCCAAATTCGGCGGTTGTCCGCTGGGGGACCGTTGCGGCCGTTCCGACAGAGCTTGAATACAGGCTCACCGAGGGCAGCCGGCAGGTTGTCGACGCCAAGCCCAAAAAAGAGCATGTCGCCCGTCTGGAAAATCTGGAACACAAACGGATTCATCGCTACACCATTTCAGAACCGGGCGATGGCGCTCGAAAGCGACAGAGTTCGTTTGCCTGCGACACCTTTTTCAATTACAGCCCTGCTGCAGTGGCGAGAACAGAGACTCCGGAAAATGCGGGCGGCGATTTACAGACCGAACAGATCGTACAAAACATTTTGTCCGAATCGGGAATAGACCGCGGAATCTGTGTGATCTTTGGCGCCGGCCCCTTGGCTGCAGAACTTGCCCGGCAGAGCGGGCTGACCGTTCTCGTCGCCGAGACCGATGAGGAAAAAATAGCTGCAGCCCGCTCGAAGTTGCAGAGAGAGGGAATCTATGGCACGCGGGTTTCGCTGCTGCCGGTCGATTCCCTGGAAACATTGCCCTTACCGAGCCACTTTGCCAACCTGGTTCTCTCGCAAGCACCACTCGAGGAAAACATTGTCGCGCAGGCAGCCGAGGCATTTCGACTGCTCCGGCCGATCGAAGGCGAAGGATTCTTCGGGCCGCTAGCGGGCAACGCGCAGCAACAGACGGCCAATGTTCTTCAAACCCATTTTGCACAGAACGGTGTGAAGGCCGATGTCCGTTCCGGTGACAGAGGCAACTGGGTCCATTTCCAGAAGCCGCCCCTGGCCGGCGCGGGTGAGTGGTCGCACCAGTACGGCCGCGCCGACAATTCGGCGTTTGGGGGTGAGGTGCTGGCCTACACCTCGGTTGCGAATGAACTTGAAACGCAATGGGTGGGCCGTCCCGGCCCTCGCTACCAACCGGATCGCAATGGTCGTAAGCCGGGGCCTTTGTCCACTTCCGGGCGACTCTTTGCGCAGGGACTTGAACGGATTGTGGCAATCGACGGCTACAACGGCACGATTCTCTGGTCGGCAGAAAGACCCGATTTGGGCCGGTTCAATATTCCCCGCGATTCGAGCAACTGGTGCGCGGATCGCGATTCGGTCTTTGTGGCCGTCAAGAATCGTTGCCTGCGCTTTGATGCCCGGAGCGGTAATCTCATCGGGCAGTTCGCGCTCCGGCAAGAGGATCCGCAAGCGCGGCCCGAGGAGTGGAGTTATCTTGCCAGTCAGGGAGATCTTCTGCTCGGCAGCGCAACTCGTGAGGGGGCCGCCTATCGCGAGTTTCGCGGGCATGCAGCTTGGTACGATCAGCCGACCGGGGCGGGAACGTTTAAGGTCTGTAGCGACCGGCTCTTTGCACTCGATAAAAAAACAGGCAAGCAAAAGTGGCAGTATCAGAATGGTTTGATTATCAATCCAACGATTACCGCCTCCGGAGCGAGCATCTATTTTGTCGAATCGCGTAATCCGAATTTGAAAACCGCGGCAGACCGCCGGATCGGTAGCACCGGGCTTTGGGAGGATCAGTTTCTGGTAGCACTCGATGCAAAGACCGGCAAGCCGGTCTGGCAGGAGCCGATCGACACCGACGACGGCTTGTCGGTATTTTATCTGGCGCATCAGCGCGAGAAGCTAGTGATCGTCGCTTCCGGCGAAGGGATGTACCACGTTTCTGTCTTCGATGCGAACAATGGGAAGCTGACCTGGGAGGATCGCTTCAGCTGGCCTGGGGGAAATCATGATCACGGCAAGGCGATGTCGCGACCGGCGATGATCAATGGCAACCTCTTTGTGCGGCCACGCGTCTATGATCTAGCCACCGGCGAGACACGGGCGAGTGTCATGCCGGGTGGAGGTTGTGGGACGTATGCCTGCGCGGGTAATTTTCTTATTTATCGCGCGGGAAATATTACGCTCTGGGACTACCGTTACGGAATCCCCTCACAGTGGGCCCGGTTGCGACCCGGTTGCTGGCTCAGCGCGATTCCGGCGGGCGGCATGTTGCTGGCTCCGGAGGCGGGGGGCGGTTGTAGTTGCGGCACCTGGATGGAGACATCGGTCGGTTTGATGCCCAAGACCGCGAAAGTAGTAAAACCAAAATAAATGATGGGAAAGAATTGTATGCCAACACACTCGACAATCGATCGCCGTAGCGCTCTAACTTTGCTGGCCGGCTCTCTGGCGACCGCTGCCTTGCCACCGGCAGGTGGGCTGACGTTTGCGGATGAGCCGCCTACCGCCGGATCGCTTCCTGAGGACCGGCGATTAGGCCCACTCAAAAATTTGACCGGCTCTTTTCCCTTCGATGCTCCAGAATCTCTCGAGGAGTGGAAAGTGCGTGCCGCGGCGGTGCGGCGGCGAGTGCTATTGGCCGCAGGGCTCTGGCCCAAGCCGCCGGAGACACTCGTCGATGCGGTGGTCTGGGGCGGCGTCGAGCGTGACGGCTACACCGTGTCGCGGGTCTACTTTCAAAGTAGCCCGGGACTCTGGGTAACTGGCAGCCTGTACAAGCCCTCGAAGATCGAGGGCAAAATTCCGGGCATCCTTTGTCCGCATGGACACTGGCAGCAGGGACGATTTCATGCCCACAGCGAGGAGCAGTTTGCCAAGGAACTCAAATGGGGATCGGAAAAGAATCGCCCCAGCGGTCGCCATCCGCTACAGAGCCGATGCGTCACGCTTGCCCGCATGGGCTGTATTGTTTTTCACTACGACATGCTGGGCTATGCCGATAGTGCGCCGATCGAAATGATTGCTCACGGGACCCGGCAAAGACCCCAGATGGAGTCGCCCGATCACTGGGGCCTCTTTAGCGCACAGGCGGAACTGCGGCTCATCAGTCCGCTGGGACTACAGACATTCAATTCACTCAAGGCCCTCGATTGGTTGAGTGGTCTTGCCCAAGTCGATCCAAGCCGCATTGGAATCACCGGCGCCAGCGGAGGCGGTACCCAGACCTTCATACTCACCGCAATCGACGATCGGATAGCGGCGGCGTTTCCGGCCGTGATGGCATCGACATCGATGCAGGGAGGCTGCCCTTGTGAAAATGCCTGTTA
Organism: Pirellulales bacterium; assembly: GCA_030751095.1. Taxonomy (GTDB): domain Bacteria; phylum Planctomycetota; class Planctomycetia; order Pirellulales; family UBA7805; genus UBA7805. The sequence continues at coordinate 14,223 of JASMGX010000003.1, forward strand.
CTTGCGGATCGGCACCGGGAATATCGAATTTACCGCGCTGACGGCGCCCCGGCCGTTGGGGCTCGCTGCGGCCAACGACTGGACGAAGGATCTGGAGACGGATGGACTGCCGGAGCTGAAGAAGCTCTACGCGCTTCTCGGTGCGGTGGAGAACGTCCGTGGAAAACATTTTGATTTCGAACACAACTACAATGCACTCAGCCGGGCGATGATGTATGCCTTTTTTGACGAGCATTTTCATCTCGGTCTGCCGCAGATCATTGAGAAGGAGTACAAACCACTCAGCCGCGAAGAAATGACCGTTTGGGGAAAGGGGCATCCCAAGCCGCCCTGTGGCGCCGAAGCGGAAGTCCGCGCCCTTGAGGCGTTCAATACTGCCCGCCAAAAGCAGGTTGATGCATTGACGCCCAAAGATTCGCAGTCGTTGGCCAAATATCGAGATGTTGTTGGCGGGGCGCTTGAGGTGATGGTCGGTCGCAAGCCACCGGCAGCAGGTGCCATCGAGCAGAAACTGCTCGAGAAAACCAAACACAATAATTATCTCCGCCAAAAACTTCTGGTCCGCTACGCGAAAATGAGCGAGGAGATTCCCGCGATCCTTTACACGCCCACATCTTCTACAAAGAGATCCGAGCAGATTACCATCTGGGTCCACGATGCGGGTAAGTCGGCCCTGGAAGATCCTTCCGGGGCGCCGGTACCGGCACTGGCACACCTGCTTTCCGCCGGCATGCCGGTCATGGCCGCCGATCTTCTCTACCAGGGCGATTTTTTACAGGACGGTCCGCTCACCCAGGCACGTCAGGTGCCGCACGTTCGCTATTCGCTCGGCTACACGATCGGCTACAACAACCCCCTGTTCATCCAGCGGGTTCACGATCTGCTCTCGTTGATTGCTGCCTGTCCCGGTAGCCGCGTGAATCTGGTGGGCATCGGTCGCCAGGTGGGGCCGATCGCCGCGGCGGCCGCAGCGGTTTTGGGAAATGCGGCACAAAAAGATACCGTTGACAGGCTCGCTGTCGGGACGGACGGTTTTCGCTTTGCAGAGATCACCGACATCCACGACCCGATGATGTTGCCCGGTGCGGTCCGCTATGGTGACGTTCCCTTTTTATTGGCATTGCGGGTCCCGCACAAACTGTGGATTGCCGGTGAGGGAATCTGCGGCCCGCCACTGGTAAGGTGCTGTTATGAAGCGGCCGGAAAGCCGGATCGGCCTGAGATTTTTGCGGGCAAACCGATCGATCAGCCAGATGCGGCCGCCGATTGGCTCCTCGGCTAAGCCACAGAGGGTAAAAATAGAGACTTTCGAGACCTGCACAACGAACCGCTGGGAATCTACAATGGACCCCCGGTAGAAACAGTTTTAGCTACGCGCCTTTTGATGTTGAGTAAACAATGATAAATAAACTCCCTACGACTTTGGTTGTCTGCACATTGCTTTCGTTCTTTTTTTCATCTTTTGTAATCGCTGAAGATGAGAAGAAAGAATCCAAATCCCCGAAGACCGTTACGGTCAAGGCAGAGCCTCTGAGCGTGAAGGTAACGCTCAAGGGGGTTTTTGAGGCCGTTGAGACGAGCGAGATTTCCATCCGCCCCGAGGTCTGGAGCGGGCTCTCAGTGGAATCGGCAGCGGGCCATGGCGATCAGGTAAAAGCGGATGATACAGTCCTCAATCTCGATACAAAAAAGATTGATGTGGCCATTGAAGATCTGGAATTGCAGATTTCCAGCACAAAGCTTGCATTCGAGCAGGCGGAGTCTTCGCTGGAGGCTCTTCGTAAAAGTGTCCCACAGGAGTTGGAGTCTGCAAAACGGGCAGCGGATGAGGCTGAAGAAAACATGCAGCGGTTTATTGAGATTGAACGGGAAGAATCGATCAAAGATATCGAGCAGCAACTCAAATCGACCCGTAATGGTCTGATGTACCAGAAAGAAGAACTCGAACAGCTGGAACGAATGTATAAGGCAGATGATTTGACGGAGGAGACCGAAGAGATCATTCTCACGCGGGCCCAGCATGGAGTCGATGCGGCAAAATATCGTTTGAAAAAAGCAATTGCAGCTCAGGATCGATTTCTTAATGTGGTGCTGCCGCGACAGGCAGAGGATTTTCGCCACCGAGAACAACAAGCGGCACTCGCTTTGGAGAAAGCTGAATTTATGCTGCCCGCATCGATTAAGGATCGCGAACTGGCTCTGGCAAAACAGCAGGTCGATCTGGAAAAGATGGAGCGAAAGCTCGCGCATATGGTAAGCGACCGCAAATTGTTGACGTTGCACGCTCCGCACGCTGGTACGGTGTATTACGGGCAGGCTGTCCGCGGACAGTGGCCCGATGCCACCGCTAAAGAAAAAGCACTTGTTTCCGGGTCGTCGGTGTCGCCAGGGGCCGTTGTGATGACCATCGTTCGGAATGAGGATCTGGTTGTCCGCGCAACGATTGAAGAGAAACAACTCAGTGACCTCAACGTGGGAGATGATGTTGTTCTCACGCCTTCTGCACGGCCCCACGATAAAGTTACCGGTTCGCTGAAGCAGATTTCGTCCATTCCGGTGTCGCCGGGCAAATTCGATGCTGAGATTGATGTGGAGTTGGATCGATTTGGGGGCGGCATTGTTGCCGGCATGGCATGCAAAGCCGTGATTGAGGTTTATAAACATCCGAATGCCATCCTGGTTCCCACCACAGCAGTGGGCAATGATGGAGATGAGGATGAGGAATTTGTCTATCTGGTCGATAAAGAAGGCGAGAAGGAGCAGCAGCAGGTACGGACTGGTCGTCACGTGGGAGACCGCGTAGAAATTCTCAAAGGACTCAAGCCGGGTGATGAGATTCTCGCGAAAAACCCTGACTGATCGGTCCCCGCAGCGATGGTTCCTGTTGCTGGTAGTTTTGCTGCCGGCTCTCGGCCTGATTGCTGCCGCTCCGGCAGAGGACGCTGCACCTGACAACAGCGGTGCGCTTGCACCAATTGACTCCTACCGCCCGCCAAAAGATATCGAGATCCCACGACCGGCTCCAATCGCGCCACCGAGCCGTGACCAAATAGAGGAGAGTATTCGGCGCGGTGTCGACCATCTCTGTGCCACCCAAAACAAAAATGGTTCCTGGGGTGGTCCGCGGCGGACAAAAGCGCTCGACATCTACGCGCCTGTTCCTGGTGCGCATCATGGATTTCGCGCTGCGGTGACCTGTATGGCCGTGACCGCCATGATTCAGTCTGGCGACTCGCGCGACAGAGTCCAACAGGCGATCGATCGGGGTGAGAAGTGGATCCTCGAACAGTTGCCTAAAGTCCGTCGGGCCAATGCGACGGCCCTCTACAATATCTGGACGCACGCGTACAGTCTGCAAACCCTGATGCTTCTACAGGATCGCGCTGGAGATGACCCAGCCAAGGCAGAAAAGCTCGCGCAATACGTGCGTGACCAGATTGAGCTGCTCACCCGTTATGAATCGATCAATGGGGGATGGGGGTATTATGATTTTACGGTGGGCGCCAAGCGGCCCTCCAGTATCGTAACCAGTTTTAGTGCCGCCACCTGTGTGATTGAACTGCAGCGGGCACGCGCGAAAGGTTTTAAGGTTCCCGATTCGGTAACCGACAAAGCGGTCGTTTCGATCAAACGCATGCGAAAGCCCGATTTCAGCTATCTGTATGGCGCGCATCACTGGTTCAAACCGATGTATTCCATCAATCGGCCAGGCGGGAGTCTGGGCCGCAGCCAGGTTTGCAACTTGGCTCTCCGCCGCGATGGCGATAAGGCTGTAACGGATCAGGTCTTGATCGACTGGTTGGACCGTATTTTCGCACGCAAGTTGTGGCTTGATATCGCCCGCAAGCGGCCGATTCCTCACGAATCCTATTTTGCGGTGGCGGGCTATTTTGTCTACTACGCCTACTACTATGCTTCGGGATGTATGTTGGAATTGCCGGCTGAGAAGCAGGCCATCTACAAGGCCCATCTCGCCCACCTGCTGCTTGGGCTTCAGGAAAAAGATGGCTGCTGGTGGGACTTTCCTCTTTACGACTACCACCAGCCCTACGGAACATCCTTCGCGGTGATGAGTCTGGTCCGTTGCCGAGAGCCATAGCCGCACATTTATAGCCGCACACTTATAGTCGCACGTTTTCTGGCGCAGGCCGGTACCCCGGGCCGATTATTGGGAAAAGCCACGCTTAATCTCGCAGAACCTTCCGCAGCGCGGTCTGTGCGGCGTGAAATCCACACATCCCATGGACTCCGCCGCCCGGTGGCGTGGATGCCGAACAGATAAACAACTTTTTGTTGGGCGTCGTATAGGGTGGAAGTCGCAATGTGGGCCTTGCAAAAAATTGTCCTAATTCCAGCACCCCTCCCGTAATGTCGCCCCCCGGATAGTTGGCATTGTAGCTCTCCAGCTCAGTCGGATTCATCGTGTGCCGCTGGAGAATTAAATCTCGAAATCCCGGCGCAAAACGTTCTACCTGGGTTTCAATCTTCTCGGTCATATCCTCGTTGCACCCGCTGGGCACATGGCAATAGGCCCAGCCGGTCTGTTTGCCCGCAGGGGCTCGCGATGGGTCGAAGAGGCTTTGTTGGGCCAGGAGGACAAACGGTTGCTCAGGTACGGTGCCTGAGCATGCTTCCGCTTCTGCTTTTGCAATCTCTTCAAAAGTACCACCAACGTGTACCGTGCCGGCGCGTCTTGCCGCCTCGTTTTTCCAGGGGATCGGCCCGGAGAGTGCCCAGTCGATCTTAAACACGCCCGGACCGTGACGAAACGCTTGGAGTTTACGGCAATACCGAGCGGGAAGCTGATCGGCCGCAATCCGCTGTACCGCTTGAGGCGTCAGGTCAAACAGGATTGCTTTGGCGGGAGGGAGATCGGCCATCGACTCAACGGGACATCCGGTCGTTACTTCTCCGCCCAGACTTTCCAGACAACGGAGCATGGCATCTGCAATGGATTGTGAGCCCCCTTTCGGCAGGGGCCATCCGCTGGCGTGTGCGGTGATACAGAACATCAGCCCAACGGCAGCTGTAAGTTTTGCATCGAGTGGTCTTACGCTGTGGGCGGCCATGCCGGCAAACATTCCTCGGACCGCATCGGTTGAAAAATAGCGGTGGGCGATTCGCTCGGCGGACCGGAGCCCCTTGAGGGCAAAGCGGGCAACAAGCAAGGGCCGGCTCGGAAAAAGTGGCGGTGCGAGAAGTTGGGGCAACAGCTTGTCGGCATGATCGAGAAAAGGTTGGATCAACTGTTCGTATCGCTGGCCATCTGTGCCGAACCGGTCCATGGTGGCCGGCAGTGATCGCTCAAGTACAGCCGCCGTGCCGTCAGCCATCGGGTGTGCGACCGGAAGGTCGGGATCGATCCACTGCAAGCCAAAATCTTCCAGCCGCACTTCGGCAAAGAAGGGTGATGCCATCGCCAGGGGATGGATGGCCGAGCAGATGTCGTGCACAAATCCCGGCAAGCTGCAGTTCGCCGATCGCATGCCGCCTCCGACCTGGTCCTTAGCTTCGAGCAGGAGGACTTGTCGTCCTTCGCGAGCGAGTGTGATAGCGGCCGCCAGACCGTTGGGCCCTGAGCCAACAATGACTGCGTCATACGCCATGTTGTCTCCTGGGAAGATGGCTGCCTGCCGGCGCGAAACAAGTCAGAAAGGCGAGGTGCGTGGCCGAAGAGAAAACGGCTTTCAGAGAAGGCGGTGGGCTGTTTGGCATCTGACGATGATGTTTATCCGGGAATTGATCGGAATCAATTATCCGTTCGCTGGAGCGACTTTTTCGATCCATTTTCAAGTTTGGCTCTGTCGCACTCACTGCATCGGTTCTCCCAGGGCAGCGGCGATTAAAAGTTGTGATTCCTCTCCCACAGTATCCCGAACTTCGGGAGCAACAATCTTCTTGCAGTAGTCGGAATGGTTTGCCAACACCTCGCAAACCGCCGCACACATTGCTTGAGGATCATCGGCGGGGTAGGTTACCACACTCTCCGGTCGGTTATTGTTTTCCGCCGCCACAACAGGGATACCGAGCAGCAGGCATTCAAAGACGGAGCTGCATTGACCGTCGCTGGTCGGCGTCCGCAAATAGAGTTTTGATTTCTGCATCAGTTTCATAAACGCTTCGTGCGAAAGATCGCCCGCAAAGCAAAGGTTGGATTCCAAACGCGCTGCATCGATCTGTTCGAAGATCCGTTTTTTAACGGGTGGCTCATTGTCGTCGAGGGACCCGACGACAATACATCCCAGGCTTGGTCGTTCTGTTTTGAGCAGCTTGAGCCCTTCAATCATGGTGTCCAAATAAAAGCCTTCTCGCATGAAGACATACGTGAAGATGACCGCATCGTGAGCCGCAAAAAACGCCTCTACTTTTTCGGGCAGGGGAACATCCCCGGTTGGTTGATCCGATTGTATGTAAGAAGTTCCAAATGCCTGGATCGGAAAAACCTTCTCGGGCGAAATACCATACTCGACGATTTTTTCTTTTACAGCCTCGTTATTGCAAATGATCGCTTTTGGAAGCTTGAACATGAAATAGAGGATTGGAAGAAAATACTTGCTCCGCTCTCGCGGAAAGTAGCGTTGGTGCGTACCGGCATGCATCGTGAGTACGATCCGCCGACAAAATACGCATCCAGCGACCGCCGCGATCAGCGTCAGCAAAAAACCGATCGGGCCGTCTCCATTGGCGTGCATATGCATGGTGTAACCGCGAGCGGCATAACGAAACGTTTTTAGGAGATAATCGAGGCCGCTATTGACCGTAATATATCGCGAGTCGGGAATCTTGCGATTTTTTCCCAAGTTCAAAGCTTGAGAATCGTGCCCCATCTCTTCCAATCGCTCGCGAACAAAGCCGATCCGAATCGACCAGCCGGCTCGGGGTGGCGGGTAGGGACCGACTTCCAGAATTTTCGCCACTCGCTCCGGTTTCATATGGTGATCCTTTTGGACTTTCGGTGTCGCAAAAACTGCCGCACTCTCCGAAACCTTGTCCGATTTGGATGTCAAAGTCAAGGCTTGACGGAAGCGGGGCGATGAAGCATTGGAACCATCGGCTTTGCAGACGAATCAGTGAAGCTATTTTTCTAGATCGTCATACGACTCGGCAAGGATTTTGCGGTAGGCTTCGCGAGCAACCTCAAACGCTGCCGCTGCCGCCGCTCGCTCATGCTGGCGGATTTGTGGCATCTTTGATTTCCAACAGACATCGACGGAGTCCAGACACCACTTGGCACTCTTCTTACTTGCGCGGATCGGTTTGCCATCAAGCTCAACAAAGATCGGATTGGTATGGGCAGCCGGCAGAATGCGTAACGCGATCCAGCTAGAGAGAGTCGGCTGATAATCGAAACTCAGTTCGTTGATGCTTCCGTCGGCGACAATTTCCTGGCGCTCGACCGGCTCTCCGTTGACAATAAGTTCCACCGGAACACGCCGCGAATCTCCGATTCTGGCCCGTTCAAGATGCCAATACGGTTTTTGGGTCAGGGGCTTTTTGCGGATCGCTTCATCCGGCTCCTCGCCAAGAAGGGCCGCCGCCTTGACATTGATTTTCAGCGGCTCGCCACTCTTCACCTCGAGCGTACTAACTTGGCCTGCGGCGCGCTGCTCGCCAACACCCAGACCGTTAATCTCAAAATCGAACAGGTGGCTCAGGCCGTCACTGCAATAGCTGCGACCGTCACGGATGCCACGAATCCACCCTTCATAGGAGAGTTGGCTTCCCTCTTTGTTTTCATCATCGAGTTTCACATAGACTCGCCCCAGGCCAACTCGATCCCCATAAATGCAGGGAAAATCGGTCTCGCCGCTAATGCGACAGCGATAGCCACAGTTGAGCGTGTGGTACCAGATGTTGAGTTCCCAACTGATCGGGGTATCGACGGCCGATATAAAGTCGCAAGCGTCGTGGACCACATCGACGATGTACTCATTGGCCCCGATTCCGTCGAAAGGTGGCACATGGTAGTTCGGCAATGACGTTTCGGGAACCGCCAGCCCCCAACCGCTATGCGAGTAGCCAACCACACCCCCTTGCGCTTTGCCCCACTTGAGAATTGGAAGGTTCCAACTCGGCCACTCGCCGAGCCGTTCTGTCTTGCGGCCCTCGAACCGGCCACTCTCGCCGTCATAGGTCCAATCGAAGGCTTCATCTTCGGCGTAGCTATAATCGTCCTCTTGAAGGTTTAAGAGGCAGAGGTGGCCGGCGTGAGACGAAGGAAAACCAGAAACCTCGACATCGTAGCGCATCAGGTAGCCCGGACGGGATGACTTGTCGATCTTCCCGGAGAAAAATTCTTTTTGATAATACCAACACGGTCCCCACGAGAGAACGCAGCCGACATTGAGATCCTCACCTAAGATGTGCCGCATCATCGCATCGGGATCGACGCCCTCGGAGGGTGTCTCGTAATGCGCACAACCCGCAGCATGGATATGGTGGTCACCCGAGTACCAATCATGGTCTGTCAGCTTGATCCAACGCCTGAGAATGAAGGTCTCTTGATGTCGGGAACCACGGGGAACCGTGATGTTTCTCTTGAGGATCCGGTATTCCGGTCCGCGCGTGTAGGTCACCTCATACTCTCCGGCCGGCAGCAGCACCACTTCGCCACTGTGGCGATAGATCTGATCGTGAAAAAAGAAATCGGGGGCGAGCCGCTTGGAGCGAGCGGGAAAAATACGACCGCTTGCATTACGGATAATAAATTGCCCCGTTGTTGGCTTTAGATCCTTCTCGAGTACTCGCAGTTCGACCTCTACTGCCGGCTCACAGTCGAACAACAGAGCCAGTTCGTTGCGAAAGCCTAGATCCTGCGTCCCTTGCCCCACGTCGAACGACAGCGTCGCCTCTCGCTTGCCCGCATCGCGGCTATAGATCATCAGAATGCGGTACTCGAGTTCCAGCCCCGACAGCTTTGGCATCATCGGCCTTTTGTCATAGGTCTCCAGTGACATCCAGCGATTCTTGATCTGCTCGGGCTTGATCGGTTTAGAGGGTTTTGAGGATCCGCTCGACCGGCGGTAGACCGGTTCAGAATTCGGGCTGCTCACCCGTAGCGGCGCCGTTACGCCCCCCTGGTTATGGATCTTCACCAGGAACATGGTCCACCCCTGTTGGAGCAATTTCCGTTTTGCAGGCCCGGGAGCGACCTTCACGCGGCTTTCCGGACTGATATTTACCGCCGCAAGCACAAGCGGATCGAGTACCCGCTGGATCGCACGGATCGTCTTTTTCTCATCTGTTTCCTTCATTGCCGCTTGCAGGGAAGCCTGTTGCAATTCGGTCAACGGCTGGCCGAGAAACTTGAGAGACTGTGCAACCCGCCGAACCTGGGCCGTGAGCGGTTGGGCCGCGACACCCTTAACGGACGGGAGCGGCTCGTCTGCTTCGAGTGTGGCCGCGACTGGGCATACACAAATCGCAAGGAAAATCGCCTTCGTGAGCTTCTTCATCGCAAACATTCCCGGGTGTCGTTTACCGCTCATTTCTACGCCTACTATATGTGTTCTATTTTTACGTCTAGTTTTAGCCTGCTCGTGCAGCCGCGTGAGGCACATTCTTTGTATGCCACGTGCTGGAGCGAACAACAAATCCAATACGTACAGGAATGCCAGCAGGAAAAGATTCCTGGCCGCTCTCGGTGAGAGAGCTAAATGGCCGAGGAGGGGATCGAACCCTCACGGGAGTTACCTCCCACGGGATTTTAAGTCCCGTGCGTCTGCCAATTCCGCCACTCGGCCCTGGCTTGTGTTTCCCATGGTATCGCTCGCACAAGCCGCTGACAACGAGTCTTTGTGGAGGTTGCCGATCGCTGCTTGTCTGGGTGGTCTTGATGCGACATACTGCCGAGTACCATTTCGGCCAGTCGGGTGGTGTCCTGGAGAGAGACTCCACGGCTTCTTGCGTAAAAAATATTGTGAATATCTTATTTCTACGGAGTCCTATTATGAAAATGTGTCATGCCGGAATCGGGTGTTTTGTCGCAACCGCTCTTTTATTTATTGGCTGCGAAAAACCGAAGCCCACGATTGGAGAGCAGATTGGAAACACCATCGACAGTACCATCCAAACGGCTACGGAAAATAGTTCCACAATAAAAAAGAATGTGAAAGACACAGCCGATCAGGCCAAAAAGAGTAGCGAAGCATTGCGCGGAGAGGTCAAGCAGGCAGTCGATGACCAATTCAAGCAGTTAGAGGGCGACAACAAGTAGAGAGCAACAACAAGTAATATCGTGATGCCCTGTGTTTCGTCGCCCGTTTTTTGGAATGGCACCCGAGCTAACCACCCTGAATGATTTTGATCGCTGCCGCCGCTGCTTTTGCAGCCTCGGGATTTTTGTCTCCGGTCGCTTTTTTCAGCGCGGGCAGTGCGCTTTTGGCGGGCTGGCCAAGTTTTCCAAGTGCGATAGCGGCTTCACGCCGGACGTTGGGATTTTCGGAGTCGAGAGTCTCGACAAAGAGGGGAACTCCTTTGGAGATCAGATCGGGATCACCTGGGTCGATCATTGCCAATGCCCAGGCAGCCGTCGCCGCGTGGTAGCGGTCGTCACTGTCGAGATGTGCCTTCAGGGCATCCTTGGCGCGCATTGCCTGAGGTCCAAGTTGCCCCAGCACATACATCGAAGCGTAGCTAATTCCTTTGTCATCATTACAACAACCCTCGATCGCAATATCGGTAGCCTCTTGTGCCGCCGGCCCGATATGCCCGAGAGTAAAGAGGAGTTCCCGGCGGACATCCGCCCGCTGTTCATTCCCGTACGCCTCGATCAATGCGGCAACCGCAGGTGCTGCTTTGGGCCCAAGTTGCTGGAGCAAGTAGGCCGCCTGCATACGAACTCGATCGTGCTGAAGTGCATGGATGAGTACCGGCAAGGCATCTTGGCCCAGTCCGGCAATTGCCGTGAGTGCGTCTTCGACAATCGAAAGGTCCGCGTCCTTTAGTGCATTTTCCAGGGCGGGCAGCATGATCGCAGGCCCCGGTTTTATATTCAACAACGCCTGTGCCGCTGCCCGGCGGACCTGCTGGTCCTCATCGGTGAGCATTACCGCAAGAAATCGGGCAGTCGTTTTTTGGATGGTTTTGTTGTCGGGATATATCTTGGCCAGTGCCCAACTTCCGGCAACCCATTGGAATGGATCCTCGGTGTCGAGGTGGGTACGTATTTGTTTCGCGGCCGGTTTCGCGGCCGGGCCGATCATTGCCAGGGCATACACGGCCGCATGAGTAACGCCTTTCTCAGGATCGTCGAGCAGTTCGACGAGTTGCGGAACGGCACTCGCAGAAGCAGGGCCAATTTTGCCTAATGTTATGGCCGCTTCCATGCGTTGCCATGGTTCATCCGGTTCTTTGAGGACTCCAATAATTGCCGGCACCGCTTCTTTTGCATCAGGTCCGATGGTCTGTAATACCAGAAGTGCCCAGTACTCGGTTCGATCATCCTTCAAGGCCTCAATCATTGCCGGGACGATACTTGGCCCCCGATCGGCGAGAGCGTGGAGTGCTTCTCGGATTACGGCAGGATTTTGATCCCCAAGCGATGCAATCATCAGCGGGACGACCATTTCCGGGCCGGGTTCAATTTCGCCGAGTGCATCGAGGGCGGCATAACGAACCGCAGGTTTCTCGTCCGTAATCAACTTGGCAAGTGCACCCGCGGCCGGCAGGGCAGCTTTGCCAATTTTGCCGAGGGCATGTGCAGCATGGGCGCGAGTGTTCGCATCTCCGCTGGTGAGCAACTTTGTAAGTTCGGGGACTGCTTTGGCTGCGGATGGACCCAGATCGGTGATTGTTTCGATCGCAAGCTCAACCTTTTGTGGATCGTTCGATCGAAGGTCTTGGAGAAGTTTCGCCATATCGGCGGCAGAGGCCGAAACGGGTGTCCCCAGGCAGGAAACGAGCAGGCATATGGGACCGAGCAGAGCTATTTTTGAGATCATGGAAGATTCCGCTTCTCTAATTCCGGATTTTATGGTTGCACGACGACCACGCTCTATTTAATCTAAACAGATTGGTGTGCGATTGCAATGATTCAAACCCACATGTAGGGTATAAGGTGGTCGGTTTTTTCCATGGGCTGCCCTTGAGATTGGTCGCTTCCAGGCGCCGTTCTTTCGGGTCAGCCCCTGGCTGATTGAGACAATAGCATAAGGCTCCAACAAAATAGGACTCAGCAATGAAATGTGGAACGATTTTAGCGGTGGGTGTCGTTCTTTTGATGGCTGTGGATGCCAGGGCGCAGATGTGGGGCGTCGGGGGAGGCATGGGGTCTGATATGGGCTATCACGCATCCACCGTTGCTGAGGGTGAAGGGAACGCCATGTCTTCGGTAACCAGATCTAAGGGACAGTACCAACTGGATCAATCAAAGGCGCGGATCAATAACGCCCAAGCGCGTACCCTGGAAATCCAAAACCGGGTAGATTTGGCCAAGAGCTATTTTGAAGCCCGCAGTATCAATAAGCAGGCCCGCTTTGGTGATTATGCGGAAAAAAGAAAAAAGAATTTGGCCCGTTATGGGCAGGAGGATCTTCCCACTCGCCTGACGAGCACCGAATTGGACCCGGTGACCGGACAGATTACCTGGCCGATTGCGCTGGAAGCACCGACCTTTACACCTTATACCAAACCGATCGACGAAGCCTTTGTAAAACGAGCTGAAACAAAGGCCCGTTTTTCTTACGACACGTACCAGAACGTGACAAAAGATTGTAAGGACATAAACACCGAACTGAGATCACAGGTCAATACAATCAATGCAGAGAATTGGACACAGGCCAAGAGTTTTGTCGATCGCCTGCGGCGGGAAATAAAAGCCGCCGCCAGTTGATCCCCGACGGGATTGCGGTGGCCCGTTGTCTGTGTATGGGATCAGGTCGAACGATCGGCATCTTGGATCCGCTCCGGATCGGAAGCCCACTTTTCTTCTGCTTTTCTGCCACTTTTCTACTGCGGCACCCCAGGACGTTAAAGCCCGAACGATCGCTACGAGCGTGCCGACCGGGACAACCACTAAAAGGATCGATCTGAACCTGTAATCGGGTTCTCAAATTCGACAAATTTTGCATTTCTACCGCAATATTTTGAGCTACCCTCTCGATGGTAGGATTTGCCGGTCACGGACGATGGGCAATTTGACTTGAGTTCATTGATTCTTTGGTGCTGCCGTGACCATTCAAAATTCTCAACAACTGAAAGTCTTTTCGGGACCAACCCACAGGTTGGCGAGGCGGGACCCATCGAGTGGCCCTGCGACGCTCGAGATGCTTTGCGGGGCCTTTGCGGCCGCGACCGGATATTCGCTCAAGTGGGTTGCTGACGTCGAGAAGAGCGGGCCGAGCGAAGATTCCGCACCCCAGGGCGACACAGCGGGATGGCCGGTAGCGGTGGAGACAGATCATGGAATGGCTTGTGGAGAACTCCAAATGGATGTTCGCGGGCGTGAGCCGAGTCTCCCGGATCAGACAGATGTTGTTGCGTTGGCCAGCCTGCTTGCCGGGCTAGTGAGCCAGTTGAGTGAGGCCCGGAGTGCACTCCGTAGCAGTACCGCAGAACTTGCCTCACAGGCAGCGACGAACGTCCAGATCAAACGCAGCGGTCCGTTGGGCGATCGCATCGAGTCGATGTTGAAGGGGGCTGTCATGTCACTCGATTGTGCCGCTGCCGGCATGTATCTACTCGATGAGGAGACCACCGAACTACAACTGCGGGCAACCTGGGGACTCTCCCGAAACCGTCTGGCTTTAAGTCCACGGCCCCTTGAAGGAGCGAACGCCGATCTGGAAGCGATGTTGGGCCATGCCGTGGTACTCACGAGCAACGCCTTATTTGATTTGTGGAATGTTCCCGAAGAAGATTTTGGAGCCGCAGTCTGTGTGCCTATCTCAACGGCATCGAGCGTGTTGGGAACGCTTTGGATTTTCGATCACGAGCCGCGTGAGTTTGAAGAGCGGGAAACGAATTTGCTCGAGATTCTCGCGGGCCACCTGTCGGTTGAATTGGAGCGGGAAACCCTCTTGCGACGGAATCGGTAACAAACCCTGCCGACTTGACGCCTAGGCCCGGCGATCTTTAGACTCAAGGTTACTCTGAGCCGTTCGGAGTCTAGAATTGCCAAAAGCTGCGGCTGTGGCGGAATTGGCAGACGCGCTAGGTTGAGGGCCTAGTGTCCGTTAAGGACGTGCTGGTTCGACTCCAGTCAGCCGCATTGAAATGTGATCTCGGAAAACTGGGTGATCTCGAAAAACCGTGTGATCTCGGAAAACCGTGTGATCTTGACCGCATGCTCGATTAGCGTGAGGCAGAAACTCCCATACAAGGAGACAAGTGTGCCATGATCGCCTCCGGAATTTTCTTCTGCCTGTTGTTCTTGCTGATTTCGACGCTCAGGCGTCATGCGTGGCTGTCGGTCATTTTCTTCTTCATGACGCTCGGGGCCATCATCCTGCTGTTTCTGCACCACGCCACCGATTCGCTGCACCTGAATCTCTGAGATGAGAACATACTCTCAACCGCCAGGAGTCGGTCATGCCTGCACCCAACGACCCACAAACTATGCAGACGGAACATCCGATCTGGAAAATATGGCCGAGGATTGAGTTTGTCATCCTGCACTTCTGCGTGTTTGCAATTTGTGCCGTTCTCCTCGGGGCACTGTGGGTTCAATTCGTTGCGGGTGAGTATCCCTGCCCGCTCTGTTTGCTACAGCGGATGGCTATGATCCTCACTGCCATCGGCTCAATCTTCGTGATCACCCACGGCCATTACGCCCGCGTGCAGGGATTTTCAGTCATGGGCTTGGGATATGGGATATCGATCCTTTCCGCCCTGGTCGGGCTGATGATCTCCACGCGACAGGTTCTTTTGCACATCGCGCCCGGGGATGCCGGCTATGGAAGCCCGGTCTTCGGTATGCATCTCTATACTTGGGCGGGGGTCGTATTTTTAGTCGTGATACTGGTCAGTGGTATGATGTTGATCTTTGGTCGCACACCAATCCTCCATTCCCCCGAATATCACGAAGCAGAATCGGGGAACATTGCAAAAAATAAGTACGTCCGGCTCAGCTGGTATTCCTGGTGCACATTTTGGATTTTCGGCGCAATTATTTTCATCAACGCACTGGCCACCTTCGCCGAGTCGGGTTTTCACGCATTTCTTCCCGACAATCCGACGAGTTACCGGCTCTTTGATGAATGGGGAAATCCAGAAGCCACCGGCGACGATGTGGGTCCCTCTTAACGCGATCTTTTCCAGAAGATCTTTAGTGGCTTGACCCCGGCAGGCAGTCAGTCACAGGCCAAACATGACGCTAGTCGATCCGGAAGCGGGCCACGACTGCGTTGTGATCTGAGCCAGTCTCGCTCGGACTGCCCGGAAAGATCTGATAAGAGCCTTTGACGTACTCCGCTGCCATAGCAGGGGAAGCGAGGATAAAGTCGATCATCGATTGATAGGGTTCTAGGTTGTATGTAATCCTCTCGGCGGGTGGCACTTCATCGAAAAAAGTTTTTAATGCACCGCCTCCGGTTCCCACAATCGCTTTCATGCTCGGACTCTCAATGGTGTCATTAAAGTCACCGCAGAGGATGAACCGACGTTGCAGATCTTTTTTTAGAAAGCGGTCCAACAATTTGCGAACCATGCGGGCTTCACCGAGCCGAATGACATCTCCCGACTCGCCACCATATTTGCTTTTCAGGTGCACCGCAAAAACATCAAACGGTTTGCCTTTTTCGGGTTCAATCCGAACTTGCAGGAAATCGCGCCGAAAATACATCGCCTCGCCATTGGCGTCCGGGAAAGTCAGGTGACGGTAGGAGGTAACCGGGCCGACCGGCAGCCTTGAAAGAACGGCAACGTCAATCCCGCGCTTGTCATTTCCCTCTGTCAGGACAACGTGCTGATAGCCAAGGTCTGAGAGCAGTGCCCGATTAAAATCGTTCAGGTAGCCGCGATTTTCCACTTCCTGTAAGACCAGCACATCGGCATCAATGTGGCGGATACTTTTGGCGAGCAGGTCAAGGTCTTCACGTAATTTGGCATTGGTGTCCTCATCCTTGTGGTAAGGATTGTCTATCGAGTCAAACAGGTTGAGCACGTTTAAAGTACAGATTTTTACAACATCTCCGATCTCTCTCACCACCGGTTCTTTGGTCGTCAACTCAGAAAAGGCCGCATCGTCTGGAAGGACAACAACATCGGCACTCTTTTCAATGCGAATGTTGGGTTTGCCGCGGTAGCGATAAAGTTCACCGCGTATGCGAACGTTTTTCCCCTTGAATGTTTCTTCCGGGGGTGCGGAAAATTGCTCCGCGACATCGCGGCCGATAAAGCCAGTGACGTCGTTGCGGCGACGACCAAAATTAAGAAAATGATGTCCGCTGGAACTTTTGCCGGTGTTCGCTACCTGTCCGACCAAAAACACTTTCTCACCGATATGAAAAGGGGCATCCTGCCAGCGGATCGTCGGCCGCAATTCATTGCTGCTGATCGCCGGTGGATCAGCAGGCTCGGCAACGTCCGACTCGGGTTTGTCTTCACTTTGCGTTGTGGCGATCTGGTCCGCCTCGGCTGTTAACGTCTCCCGGCCATCAACATGCTCCCGGCAGCCTACGGCGAGTAGAAGACACAACAACAGACCAGGATACAATTCTTTCTGCAGCACTTTTCTCATTCCTCGCAAGGGTTACTTGCCCCCGTGTCCCAAAAATGAATGGGGCATTCGGTCTTCTTCGCCGGCCATTTTAGATCACAGCAAAACCGACGTCTGTAGGATCATCAGGATCACCATTATAGTTGATGGTTATTTCGGTGCCCTCTGTAATATCACAAATTGCAGTGAAAACCTTAATTTGGCCTCTCGCATCGTCGTAACGGGCGTTGGGATTGTAAGAGTGGTTGTAAAGCGATCCATAGCCCAATGCCAGTGCCACCGTCCGTTTTCCCCACGCAAATGTGTACTTTACAAAGGGAGAATCACCATCGGGCAGCCACATGCTCGATGTCGGGACGACGAGCACCGGTACGCGTTCAATAACGGTCCGCTCGGCGATAAAACAACTCGCAAATACGCCATAGCCCCTATTGGATGTTTTCTCGACATGGATCAGCGACGAATGCGAAAGCATAGTGCATCATCGGCTCCGCTTGGGGCGATACACTTCGGTTGCCAGACCAAGTTGTACCTCGGCGGCAAAGGCAAGCGTTTCGCTCAAGGTCGGATGAGGATGGACCGATTCAGCCAGGTCGCGAACGGTCGCCCCCATTTCAATGGCGACCACCCCCTCGCCAATCAATTCACCAGCGCCGCACCCGACGATGCCGATTCCCAGGATCTGCTCTGAATCCGGTTCAACAACTATTTTTGTCAGGCCCGCAGTCGCCCCCACGGCCTGTGCCCGCCCGCTCGCTGCCCAGGGATATTGGGCCACTTCGTAGGCGACGCCGTCCCGCTTGGCCTCTTCTTCGGTGAGCCCCGCCCAAGCAATTTCCGGATCGGTGAAGACGACCGCCGGCATCGCACGTTTATCAAACTCAGCCGGCTGGCCCGCCACGACTTCCACGGCCACCTTGCCCTGATGGGACGCTTTGTGCGCGAGCATCGGTTCACCGGCAACATCGCCGATTGCCAGGATGGAGGGGTCGGCGGTCTGCTGTTGGTTGTTGATGAGCACAAATCCATCCTCATCGATTTGCACCCGGGTCTTCTCCAGTCCAATGCCCCGACTGTTGGGTTGCCGCCCGATCGCGAGAAGCACGCGGTCGAACCGTTCGGTGGCAGCCACGCTGCCGGACATTTCCACTTCAATCTGATCGCCCCGATCGACCAGGGCGATCACCTCGGTTTTCAGGTGGATGTTTTCAAAAAGATTCTCCAGACGCTTTTGCACCGGTTTGACGAGGTCGCGATCGACACCCCCCAGCAGCTCATCGGTCAGTTCCACAACGGTGACGCGCGTTCCCAACTGGGCATAGATGGTACCCAACTCCAGGCCAATATAACCGCCGCCGACTACCAGCATCGTCTCGGGAATATCGGCCAACTCGAGCGCGGCGGTGGAGTCCATCACCCGATCGCTATCAAGTGCGAACGCCTCGGGGACTAGCGGCAAAGCCCCGGTCGCGAGGATCAACCGGTCGAAGCGGAGCAGGTCTCCCTCTTCGTAGGTTCCAGGATCTCCGCCACTGAGCCGGAGTGACTGAGAACTTTCCAGCATGCCATCGGCCTTGATGATGCGGACCTTCCGTTTTTTTGCGAGTTGCGCAAGGCCGCCCGATAATGTGCCAATCACCTTTTCCTTACGGCCACGCATCTGATCGAGATCGATTTCAGCGTCGCCAAACCGGACGCCCCAGTCCGCGATTTGACGGCTTTCATCGATGACCTTAGCCACATGCAGCAGGGCTTTGGAAGGAATGCATCCGTG
Organism: Pirellulales bacterium; assembly: GCA_030751095.1. GTDB lineage: Bacteria > Planctomycetota > Planctomycetia > Pirellulales > UBA7805 > UBA7805. The sequence continues at coordinate 32,654 of JASMGX010000003.1, forward strand.
CGCGAGGCAGGCTCCGCCAAGCCGACCCTCACGATCGACGATCGTAACGTCCAAACCGAGATCGGCTGCCAAAAAAGCAGCCGCATATCCACCCGGGCCACCACCGAGCACTACCAGTTGTCTCTGCATCCCTGTTTCCTCTCGCGGCGCCGCAGCAGCGGCGAGGTTGTTAATAGAAAGGGCCATTCTTCCCCGACCTTTCCCTGAATGCAACCGGTATCTCGAAACATCGGCGCCGCTAGGGCAAGCGGGCCGATTCCCGTTGCCCCGTATTGCCACAGCTTTGGCAGGTCGGCAGCAGACTGTGGCGGATCTCGCCACACTGCGAGCACTTTTCATACAGCCCCGTTGAACAGGTGGGACAGGTATATGCGGTTTCATTTGCGGTTTGTTCGGCAGAAGAGGGGGCCATTTTTTTGATTGTTCGACGGGTCCAGAAGCGGTACTTGAGCGGCCCGCGACGGATAGGATAGGCACAGATCGGGCAGAAAAAAAACTCGTAGGCTTCCCGGTACTGCCGCAACAACCAGTCTTTCTTCGGGAAGGCCATCATCCGCAGCAAGTAGACGAGAATCCGCACCACGATCGCCAGGGCGGTAAGAATCAGCACGTACTTGAAATAGCGCGATGGGAAATGCTCGTGCATCACCACGGCCACCTTGAGCACCACGGCGATTCCAAAAGCATAGATCAGCGGTGTATAGGTGCCACCGCGGAATTTAAAAAAGAGAACCATCGTCACGAGCAACAGCGGCAGCAGCAGTGCAAGCTTGAACATTGCGATTTTAAATTCATGCTGATCCCACAGGCGATAATATTGTTCCTTGATCGGTTTGCGCAACTTTTCAATTTCCGTCTCCAGAGCGCGCCCCCCATCCTCCAAATGGGTAAGCTCTTCGTTGAGTTGGACGATGGCCTGATTCAATAACTGGTATTGTTTCTGGTTTGCCAGAAAACGCCGTTGGCTCTCGGCCAGCGCCTGCTTCTCCTCCGCAGAAGGTGTCACATTCTTCTGTAGGTTCAATCGCTGGAACTCGAGAAGCTGGTTCATGGTTTTCTGAGAGCTGCTTGTACTGTCGCGCAACAGTGTCTGCCGTTGGCTCTGTGCAGATATTTGCCGCTTGATCTCCGCCACCTGGTCCCCGAGCGACTTTTGTTTCTCTATCAGACCCGGATCGAGTAACTCCTTTTCAAATTTTTCGTAATTGGGTCCGGGCCAGCTACCGATATCGTTCACCACAAACCCGAGCAGCCAGAAACAGAGAATTCCCATGATCACACTGAACAACATGATCAGAAATCGATGTGTCCAGGGACCTTTGTTTTTGTGTTTTATGTTCATTGCAGTTCACCTGTACAAGAAGGCGGTTGCAACGTGTGCGGGGCATGCTGGGGCAAGTTTGGTCTCCAACTCAATCGCAAGTTTTCCCCGGCTGCTTTCATGGCACGCAACGCCCATCCTCTGCAGCGCGACAACGGCGCCAGAATCTTGCCCCTCCGTGGCCTAGTTCTGTTCCAGTTTCAGCGAGGCTGGTTGACCACCGGTCAACCATGGAGGCATGAAGTTCCTAGGGAGAATCTGCCCCACGGCAACCGCCAACCCGACCACCGCACCGACCAGGTGGACCAACGGAACCGGAACGAACAAGTGGGACGAACCACGGACGAAGATGGTGCCGTTGGTGTAAAATTCCCAGCCGATCTTAAGAACCATCCCCAGCAGGAGCAGCCCGGTCATCACTGTCCGGCCGTGACGGCCCTCCCGACAGCTTTGAGCGCACATCATCACACCCAAGAAGGCAAACAGGGCCGTGTCGAGTCCACTCAGTCCACGGTAGGTTGTAATCTCCGGCATCAGCAGCCAGACCGCAGCGGGAATCAGAACCGCTGAAACACCGAGACAGGCAAGCGTGGCCATTCGGTGACGACGCTCGCAAATGACGCCAAGAACGGCGAATACCACCGTATCCCACACAAGGTGTTCAAATCCGAAGTGGGCCAGATGTCCGGTCAGTATCCGCCACCAGTCTCCGGCACCCACCGCGACGCGATCAAATTCCAACACCGCGGACGCGCCCGGCCAGAGTGCCACCACCAGACTGGCCACAGCGATCGTTGTCGTCACCTGCCAACGGCTCGTCGTATTCATGGTTCATCCTTTAGATTGTTTTTTGTTTTGCTTGTACGGGAACACCGGCACCCCGACCCTTCCCACCAAAATGGTACGCCGGCCCACCCGACCTGCGGGCAGTTGCCGACGTACCATCATTCTGGCAGGTAATCTGTCACGGCTAGGCTTCTATCCCATCATCACTGGACTTTTTACCCGTGGACTTCCTGCGGCGCAGTCGCCTGGCCAGCGCGGCGCCGGCCAGACCAAGGGCAATCGCGCCACTGAACGGGTCGATCGCGCCACCACCACCGCTACTACGATTGCCAGAACGACTACCCGGTGTCACGATATCAAATCCGCTCGGACGGTTGCCGGACGTCGGTGGACGCCCTATTTCTGGCTGCGAGATGGTTTTCACAACCACAGGCTTTTTATTGGCCGCGTGTTCGGCCGGTTCGTTGAGCGGTTGGATCTGGTCCAGTGTCCGTTCACGCAATTGTGCAAGTTCTTTGTTGACAATCTCGCGACCAGATCGGTCGCGAACGATACGATTCGCGTTGCGTCGTTTGATCTTCCAACGCTGATATTCGGCGTCGTTTTCCAACACGATAAACGAGGCGTACTGACTGATGATGGAATACTCCTCACAAAGTCGAATGATCTCGTTCGTATCCATCTGGGTTCCCAACCGGCCAGCACGCATCAACTGCTCGACCCTTCGATAGGCCCACATCCGTTCGATTTCGGAATTGCCAGCGGTTTTTTTCGGAAAATCCACCTCGACGCTCTGATCGACTGCCTGACCGAGCACTTCACCCTTGAAGGTGACAGACCCGGTACCACCGTTCTTGTAGCGTCCGTAGAGACGCAGTGGCGCCCCGTAAAAGAGATTGGGTAATTCTTTAGGTTCCAGGTCGTAGACTTCGACGCCGTCGAAGGTGAAGTTCACATTCGTGGCAGCCGGACGCAATAACTTACGACGGAAGGCGGTAGCCGCCCTTTCAAAATCATCCTCCTGCGAAATAAAATCGGCGATACCGCCCGCCTTCTGGGCCAGTTGATTGAGGATCGGCCGGTTCACCTCGTTACCTACTCCGATACAGAACACCCGTGACCCGGCGGGTCTCTGGTCGATCGCACGCAACAGTTCCTGTTGCTCCGCTTGCCCGGTCATTCCGTCCGACAGGACCACAATGTTGAGTACGCGGTCAGGATCGTCGTAACGATAGGCGGCGCTCACTGCAGGCCATAGCGATGTTCCACCCCGCGCCTTCTGCTGGGCTAGAAATTCCGACGCCTGTTGTTGTGTCTCCTTGCTCACTGCTTGAAGACTGGCCCACAAAGGGTTTGGTGAAATGTTGAACGCCATCATCTCGAAACGATCCTGGGGGCCGAGCGATTCAATAAATGCCTGCAACGAATTTCGCGACATTCGCATTTTTCCGTCGTTGGCCATGCTTCCAGAAACGTCCAGGATGAACACGTAGTCCATACCGTGGTTGATCTCTTCCAACTCCTGGCCAGCCGTAAGCGTGAGTTGAAAGTAGCCGTCTTCACCACCTTGCTTGGAAGTGATGATATCAAAGCCGGTTCGTGGACGTTCGGTATCGAAGTGCAACACCACGTCACGACTCAAGTCGCCCCCGCTGACTTCCAAACTCGCCTGGCAATAATTCGGCGAGTGTTCCACTGTGATAAATTGATCCGTGTGCGACGGGCTACTCAGGCGCACGATCGGCACCTCGCTCTTGACATCCAACGAAAGAGCAAACTTACCACTGGTACGCTGGTCGATGGCACCGGTCCTCGCAGTGCCTGACGAAACGGTCGTGGCCAATGGATAAACATACGTTGCCTCGTCATGGTCGAAATCGAGTTCCTGATAATAGGTCACCTTGATGCGCTGTTCGGCGTTTGCCGCGATCGGATAGATCCGCATCTCGAAACGCTTGTAATCGACCTGTTCCAACAGCCCCGGATCGACCTTTGTCGCTTTATAGCTTTCGTAAATCTCCCGGGCACGCTTCTTCTCGACCACTTCGCCGATCATTTCCTTGCCGTTGATCCACATGCTGAAGTTGGCCACGCTAGCTCCTGAAGGGACAGGAAACGTGTAGAGTGCCTCGACCATCCGGTTTTCCTTGTTCACAAAAATTTGTTCCAGTTCGGTCACCGCAACGCCGTTATTGACGACAACCTTGACGTTGTGTTCCTTGATTTCGAGTTCGCCACCGAACCTGCCTTCGGCCACCAACAGCCCGGCGGCATGTAACGAGCTCGACCCGCCAACGGCGAGCAGTGTCAGCGTGACGAGAACCGTAAGAGTGCGTGTTAGGAAACGTATTTGGGTAGACATCACATTCCTCCTTTTTTGATAGATTGCCTGGTTACTACAGTAGCCAATAAAGCAAAGACCATGCCAAGCAGCCTGACAACACGCATAAAACGTTTTCCCAAAGGGACTTACGCCCGATCGATCAAGGCAGTGATGAACCTACACGAACCATCGAGATGTACATTTATTGAAGGCTGCTATACATTAAATGTACGTTTTGGCTGTGGACGATGGGCCCAGCGGTCGGGTGCAGACCCAGCCAGTCGTTCGGAAGGAGGGGTGATATGGCGGTCTTTTCCGAGGGCGAACATCGGTTTGTCGACGCACTGTCACGTTTGGCCTACGCCAATCCATTCTCGCCCGAGCGAATCAATCTGGAGCGGGAAGCACTGGGTGGAGATTTCAACGACCCATCGCCGGTCTGGAGCCAGCAAGTCGGCCTGGCCGACGATCGGCCCAACGTCCGTAAACTGGCCTCCCGGGCTGAACAACTGGCCAAGAAGATCCGAAAAAAACTCTGTGGCAAGGTCCCGGCGACTGACAGCGAGTTAGCGCTCTATCAGGATCTTTGCTACTACGTACTCTACTATTGCTACTGGCCCAAAATGAACACAATGGTTGAACCCGCCTTGCGGGACGGCGCAACGTCCCCTTCTGGTAAGGTCGCATGGTGGAAACCCTACCGGGCCGATTTTGCTCACTACCTGGAGTTACCGGCACGGGAGTTACCATCTCGCGTTGAACCGGACCACCTGCTCGCCTGCTTCTTTCAGATTCGCCAGGCGTTCCATCACATCTTCACGTTCCTGGTAGGTGGTTCGATGCCGGCAGCCCGCCTGCGGGCCGCAGTGTGGCAGTCCATTTTTACACATGACATGCGTCGTTACCGCCGCACGCTGTACCAACGAATGGGTACGATTACCACGCTGGTAACGGGACCCTCCGGCACGGGAAAGGAACTGGTCGCCCGCGCAGTCGGCATGTCCCGGTACATTCCCTTCGACGCCAAAACCGAGACCTTCAGTGATGGTTTCTGTGGTGCGTTTCACACCTTGAATCTTTCGGCTTTGTCACCAACGCTCATCGAATCGGACCTGTTCGGCCACCGCCGCGGGGCCTACACCGGTGCGTTGGAAGATCGGGCGGGCTGGCTGGAGAAATGCCAGCCGCTCGGCACCATGTTCCTGGATGAAATTGGGGAGTTGGATGCGGCGATTCAGGTGAAACTATTGCGTGTGTTACAGAACCGCACGTTTCAACGCATCGGTGAAAGCGAGGACCGCCACTTCCATGGCAAGCTGATTGTCGCAACGAACCGGGACCTGGCCACCGAAATGCACGCCGGTCGTTTCCGCGAAGACTTTTATTATCGCCTCTGTTCCGACATGATCACCACCCCCAGCCTCCGCGAGCAACTTGCCGACGAATATGGCAATCTGCGGAACCTAATCCTGTTCATCGCCCGTCGGGAGATCGATGACGAGGCAGAAGCTTTGGCTGACGAGGTCCTGCACTGGATCGACGAGAACCTGGGTTGTGACTATGCCTGGAAGGGTAACATTCGCGAACTGGAACAGTGTGTACGCAATGTCATGATCCGACGGGACTATCGTCCGACGGCCAGCGGGGAAGCGGGACCGCAGGAGCGTCTTATTACCAGGATGACTGCGGGCACCCTCACCGCTGAGGAATTGTTACGTCAATACTGCACGCTAATCTACGCAAAGCTGGAAAGTTACGAGGCAACTGCCGGTCAACTCGGCCTGGACCGTCGCACCGTCAAGAGCAAGATCGACCGGAAGTTACTGGCCGAATTAAAATCCCCCAACGGCGGGACAGACTGAAGCGTCGTCGGGGAGATTAAGGACAATCGATTATTGTATCTACACACCCATAAATTACATATCAGAATCAGGCCACTTATCTAAAAAATGGCCCCGGCGTGTGTTAGTCTGCACCGACGAATTGTTCCTGAAGGAATCCGTAGTGGCAGAAAGAAAGTGGATGGCCTCGCTCGCCGGAAAAACGTTACTGATCACAGGCGCAAGTCGCGGCATTGGCCGCGCCATTGCCCTGAGGGCGGCCCGCGACGGTGCCGCGGTCGCGGTCCTTGGCAAGACCAACCATCCCGATAAGCGGCTTCCGGGGACGGTGGTGCAAACGGTACAAGAGATCGAGGCTTCCGGCGGCCGGGGCTTAGCGTGCATCACAGACATCCGCTTTGAAGAACAGATCCTCGAAGCGGTCGGGCAGTGTGTCGACACATTTGGTGGAATTGATATTCTAGTGAACAATGCCAGTGCCATCTTTCTGGCCGGCACGCTCCAGACGCCCGCCAAGCGATACGATTTGATGCAGGCGGTGAATGTCCGGGCCACTTTTCTCGCCAGCCAGGCCTGTTTGCCGTATTTGCTGAAGGCCGAGAATCCCCACATCCTCAATCTTGCACCGCCGCTGAACATGGAGCCCCGCTGGTTTGCCGGCCATGGAGCCTATACGATGGCCAAATACGGAATGAGTATGTGCGTGCTCGGGATGGCCGCCGAGTTTGAAGAACAAGCCGTAGCGGTCAACGCCCTCTGGCCCCGTACAGCAATTGCCACCGCGGCCATCCGCAACCTGCTCGGTGGCGACGAGGCGATGGACCGGTGCCGCAAGCCGGAAATTGTCGCCGATGCGGCACACGCCATTCTCTGTCGCCCGGCGGCAGAGTGCAGCGGGAATTTTTTTATTGATGAGGAGGTCCTTGCATCGGAAGGAGTGCGCGATTTTTCAACCTATGCGGTAAACTCCGATGCAGACCTGCTGCCCGATTTTTTTCTCTGAATGCTGTCAAGGAAATAACGAACGATGATAAAATATGTTGCTCCGAATAGTCGGCTAACTGCTGCGGCCAAGAAGCGACGTGTGTTGCTCGTTGCCAATGGCGATCTTCGCCTTTCGGCCAACCAGAACTGTTGGGCAGCCCAGGAGAAGATGGAAGAAGATCTTGCCCGTAGCGTGGCAGCGGCTGGCTATGAACTGGTCCGCGCCCATCCCTACAAGAAAAAAGAAAAACACGGTTTTATCAGTTCCCAAAAAGAGGGCATGCAGGTCTTCGCGGGCATTGATCCGAAGATGAAACTCATCGTCGCCGAGGCGGTCTGGCAATATTCGCACCATCTGCTTCACGGCTTGATTTCCCGCGAAGGGCCGATTCTGACCGTAGCCAATTGGTCCGGAACCTGGCCCGGACTGGTCGGGATGCTCAACCTCAACGGTTCGCTCACCAAGGCGGGAGTACCGTATTCGACCCTCTGGGGCGAGGATTTTGGTGACCGGCAGTTTGTAGCCGCTCTCAAAAAGTGGCTTCAGACCGGTTCATATCGGCATCGAACAGGTCATGTGCGCGCACTTTCGCGGCTGAAGGTACCCGCCGCAACCCGCCGGGTGGGAGAAAAGCTGGCCCGCGAACTCCAGCACGATAAAGCGATCATGGGTGTTTTCGATGAGGGGTGTATGGGAATGTTCAATGCCATCATCCCCGACCATCTGCTCAATGCGACCGGCGTCTACAAAGAACGGCTTAGCCAGTCGGCACTTTACTACGAATCGACCCAGGTAAGCGACCGGGAGGCGAAGGGGGTACGGAACTGGATGGACCGCAAGGGAATGCAGTTTCAGACCGGCACGCGACACAAGGAACTGACGAACGCCCAGATCCTTGACCAATGCAAGATGTACGTAGCAGCGCTGCGAATTGCCGACGATTTTGGTTGCCATACGATCGGTATCCAGTACCAACAGGGGCTCAAGGATTTGATGCCGGCAAGCGATCTTGTCGAAGGAACTCTCAACAACCGGGATCGCCCACCGGTCAAGAGTCGTGATGGCCGGCGGACACTCTATGCCGGTGAGCCGCTACCGCACTTTAATGAAGTGGATGAATGTGCAGGTCTCGACGGACTGATGACGTACCGCGTTCACAAAGCCTTGGGACAGCCTGTGGAAAACACGCTGCACGACTTGCGCTGGGGAGATTGGGATCAGAGCGGTACGGTCGAGGACTATGTCTGGGTCTTTGAAATCAGTGGGAGCGTCCCCCCTGCGCACCTGATCGGTGGCTGGAAAGGGGCGACGAGTGAGCGCCAGCCAAATATGTTCTTCCCGTCCGGAGGTGGAACCATCAAGGGAATCTCTAAACCGGGAGAGATTGTCTGGTCGCGAATCTTTGTGGAGGATGGCCGCTTGAAGATGGATTTGGGTCGTGCTGGGGTGGTCAAATTGCCCTTGTCCGAGACAGAGCGCCGCTGGCAGGCCACCACGTCCCAGTGGCCGATCATGCATGCGGTAACCTATGGGGTCAGTCGCGACCAGATGATGGCACGTCACAAGAGCAACCATATCCAGGTTGCGTACGCGCGATCGGCCGCCGATGCAGATCGTGCCATGCTCGCCAAGGCAAGCATGGCCGCCGCACTCGGCCTTGAGGTAGCAATTTGCGGAACAGGAAAGAATGGACGCACCTGGTGACGGGCCGATCCGCAAACCGTAATGACACCATTGTCGATGCAAACATGCCTTTGAAGGTGACATCCCGCCGCGCGAGCACAGCGCCCGCCGGTTGTTGCATAACTCGTTGTTAGGACTCCGAACGTTCCATGGAACATTCCCGTTGGATCATCGCCGTTGTTCTGGTTGAGTTTTCGATTCGTTTCGGACTCTCAGTCCGCGTCATTATGCGCCGCCGGTCTGTCGGGGTAACGATGGCATGGCTGGCTCTGATTTTTGTGCTTCCCTTTGTTGGGGCATTTGTATATTTGTTATTCGGAGAACTTCGACTGGGAAATCGCCGGGCCAAGAGAGCTGAAAAAATCCATTGTCCTTATGTCGAATGGATCAAAGAGCAACACGAACTGTATCACGTCAACTGGGAAGGCTTGAGTGATGAGTCTGAGTCTCTCTCCAGGCTTGCTGAAAGCATTTCAGAGATCCCCGCAGTTCCGGATAATGATTTGCAACTGATTGACAAATGGAATGATGCCTTTGACTTACTTCTGGCCGATATCGAATCCGCAGAGCGGACCATCCACATGGTGTTCTACATCTGGTCTTCTGGCGGACGCGCCGATGAAGTGGTCGAAGCTCTGATTCGGGCATGTGCGCGGGGCGTATGCTGTCGCGTGCTTGTGGATGATGTTGGCAGTAAAAAGTTTCTAAAAACCAAACAGGTTCAGCGTCTTCGAGAGGCGGGTGTCCAACTCAATGCGGCCCTGCCGGCGGGTTTGCTGCGGATGCTCTTTGTCCGCTTCGACCTGCGGATGCACCGCAAGATTGTTGTTATCGATGGATCGATTGCGTATACCGGGAGCCTGAATCTTGTCGATCCGAGATACTTCAAACAGGATGCCGGGGTCGGGCAGTGGGTCGACGCGATGGTGCGCGTTCGGGGACCGGCCGTAGAGGGGCTCGCGATCACTTTTCTTGAAGACTGGGAGCTAGAATCCGAAGAGGGTGTTGAAAACTTGCAGCAGATAGGTGATGTGCATCACCTCAAGGCATGTGGGGAGACAGCCCTTCAGGTGATTCCCTCAGGTCCCCTGAATGAAAGCACCGAAATTCAAGATATTCTGTTGATGGCCATCTATGCGGCGCGGAGTGAATTGATTCTTACAACACCCTATTTCGTTCCGGAGGACGCGCTCCTCACGGCACTCATTTCGGCGGCACGCCGCGGGGTCGATGTTACACTGGTCGTACCGGCACGGGTCGATTCGATGTTGATCCGCCTGGCCAGTCAAGCGGTCAAGGGAGACATGCTCCTCGCAGGAATTCGCGTCATGCTTTTTAATGAGGGACTGCTGCACACCAAGTCGATTACGATTGATGGCGAGATTAGTCTGTTTGGTTCGCTCAATCTTGACCCCCGCAGCCTGCATCTCAATTTTGAGATTACACTGGCTGTCTATGACCGCGACTTCACCTCTCGATTGCGGGATTTGCAGCAGTCGTACATTGCACAATCGTATCCGATGGATCTGGAAAAGTGGCAGAGGCGTACACGCTTCACGAGCTTCACTGAAAATGCGGCCAGGTTGCTCGGACCCTTACTGTGAACCGGTACGTTCCCGATAGGCCCAAGTGCATGCTCAGGGTTCAATGATTGCCACCCTCAGGTCCATCACATTGGTGTGGGTAGGCCCGGTGCGAATCAGGGCGCCAAGGGGATCAAAAAAGGCATAGGCGTTACACTGCCGGAGACAATCTTCGGGCTGCAAACCTTGCTGGCGGGCAGCCTCGAGAATGCCCGCATCGGCCCACGCGCCAGCGGCGTCCGTAGGACCGTCTTCCCCGTCGGTACCACCGGAGAGGAGCGTGATTTTTTGCATCCCGTCCGCCCAAAGCCGATCTAGGGCCGAGAGTACCAGGTGTTGGTTGCGGCCTCCCTTTCCCGGACAGTCCGTCAATTCGACCACAGGTTCACCGCCACTAAGGATACACGTTCCGGGAGCTGCCCGATTTTTTTGTCCGCGAATTTTCAGACAACATTCTGCAAGATGTTGCCCTTCGAGGACCGCTTGCTGGTCATTGTCACTACCGAGCGAGAGGACCTGATAGCCAAGTTGTTTCGCTGCCACGGTTGCCGCAGCAAGAGCCGTTTGGTTGTCGCCGATAATCACGTTGTAGACATTTTCAGGAAAAGGGGGCGGCGACTCGGGCCGATCATCGTTCTCGAGATACTCATAAACCACCTTCGGCACCGCGTCGCGATTTTTGTCGAATCGCTCCAAGATCTCTTTCGCATATCTGCGACTCGTATGGTCGGGAACGGTCGGTCCGGAGGCAATGATATCGAGTGGGTTATCAATGACGTCCGAAACAATCATGCTCCAGAGGGTTCCGGCCCGACTCGCTTGTGCCAGCTTGCCCCCTTTTATTCGAGAGAGGCATTTTCGTACGGAATTGAGTTCATTGATGCTCGCGCCCGACCGCATCAGCAACCGCGTTACAGCGAGCAGATCGGCAAGTGTGATCGGCGATTGGGGTGCCGGGAGAAGGGCACTTCCGCCCCCGGAGATCAGGACAAGGCAAAGATCGGTCGGCGCGAGAGAACTGAGAATTTTTAAAATTTCATCCGTACCCGCAACGCCCTCTTCGGTCGGTTCATTCACACTGGCGGGCCTTGCCGCATGGAGATGGATTTTTTGTAGTGGTCTCACACAATCAGCAGGTATGTTGACCCAGCCAACAACTTTGTTTTTAACGAGATCCGGGCCAAGAACATCCTCGATGGCAGCCGCCATGCTCGCTCCCCCCTTGCCAGCACCGACAACCGCAATCTGATTGACGTCGCTCAGATCGCAGGTCTGCCCACCCAGAGACAAAATATTTGCCTCGCAGCGCAACGCCTTATGGACTAGCCGGTCTGCCCGGACCGCATCGACACCAGATAGCCAAATCTGTCGGGCATCATCTCGAGCTTGCGTTGAATTTTCCAAGGGAAACCTCAGGACACGGTGTTACTTGAGCCAGGCAATGTCGAAGGCATGGAGTATATATTGTTCGTTTTGCACTGGATTGCCAGTGAGCAGATCGCCGTTGGGCAATTTTCCCGCAATTTGGGGTACCGCTACAGAGACCGGCTCACTACCCATATTAGCAAGGACGAGTATCGATTCTTCTCCACAGGGGCTCGTCCGCACAAAGCCGATCGTCGCTGGATCTTCGGTAGGAACCATCTCCTGACCGCCATCGGGATGAAATGCTTTCTGCTCGCAGCGGATGCGGAGCAACCGGCAATATCCCTCAAAGACGATCCGTTGTTTTGAGTCCGAACGGCTGAGCAGCTCGTTCAGTTCCTCCAGGTCAAATTTCCGCCGATTGATTGAACGATTGGCGCCAGTCTGTTTTACGCCATCGGTATCGTTAGGAGTTCCGATAAGACTATGGAAGTAGATGCCAGGGATACCTCGCAGAGAAAGCATGAAGGCCTGCGAGGAAAGGAATTTGCGGACATGCAATTCAGGGGCCAGCCCTTCGGGCGAGTCCAAGGCGGAAAAGTAGGTGATGTTTAATTCATACGGACTTTTTTTGCCATCTGGAGTTTCTCTCCAACTGACGAGCCCGCCGCGCTGCGAAACGCTCTGGACAAGTGCATCAAACCGCTGCTGTGAAACAAGACCTTCTAAAGGACGTACTCCAACGCCATCGTGGGATGCGGTGAAATTGAAAAAGGTCATACCGCGCTCGGGGTATTCAAGTTGCGAGAGCCAGTCGGCAAGCGATCTTGCATCCTGCTGGAGGTAGGCATCGAGCAGTAAAGGGGCAAGGCTGAACTGATAGACGGCCCGGGCTTCATCGCCCTGTCCAAAATAACTCACATTTTCTTTGTGCGGGACATTGGTTTCCGTCAGCAGAATGGTTTGTGGTGCAATTGCATCGAGCAGATGCCGCATCAACTTGACGACCGCATGTGTTTGAGGCAGATGCATGCAAGAGGTGCCGATCTGTTTCCAGAGAAATCCAATGGCATCGAGTCGCACAATCCGGGCGCGGTGCTCTACATACAGCAAGAGAATATCCAGCATCTCGATCAGCAGTTCTGGCGTGGCAAAATTAAGATCTATTTGATCTGCGCTGAAGGTTGTCCAGACGTGCCGCATTCCGCGAGAGGTCTTTACAGGCGTCAGGAGAGGGCTGGTGCGGGGCCGGATCACTGCCGATAGATCGACCGCAGGATCGACTTCGATAAAAAAATTCTCGTAGGGCGTCTCGCCGCGCACGTAACATTGAAACCAGAAGTGCTTTTGGGAGCAGTGATTGAGCACAAAATCAATCGCCAGATCGAAAGACTCTCCTAAAAGTTCTACATCCGACCAATCGCCCAAAGGTTCATCAATCTGCCGATAATCGATCACGGAAAATCCGTCATCCGATGAGAAGGGAAAAATAGGCAGCAAATGGACTGAGTTGATAACTTCCTGGATCGCGTGTTTGAGAAGAAATTTTCGAAGCGTCTGCAATGTGGGAGTCTCTGCATCCCGGATTTGATCGCCATAGGTGATCAAAACGATGGTCTTTTCATCCCAGAGTGTTGGTTCTTCGTCGGCCGTCTTCTCTATCGGGTGCCGGTCGAGGAGGCCGTCAATGCGCTTAAGAACACTCGTAGCGGAGTCACCATAGAGAAATTGCAGCTGTTTGAAAATCAACCCGCGAAAGGGCTCGGAAACAGGCATGATGCCCCTTCTTCCCAAAGTGGCGGTTCAAAATATTGTTCCAAGAACGCCCGTTTACCTGACTGGAGACTAGGCAAGAGTGCGGCCTAGCGGCGCTGCCAATTTCTTGAGCGAATCGAGCAGGTGGTCGAACTCCTGGAAGTCCAAAGTTTGTGCACCATCACTCATTGCGTTTCCAGGGTCAGGGTGGACTTCAATCATCAAACCATCGGCGCCAGCGGCCAACCCTGCCAATGCCATCGCCGCCACATATTTGCGACGTCCCGTGCCGTGACTGGGATCGATCATGATCGGCAGGTGTGAGTTTTCCTTGACCGGCGGCACAACAGACAAATCGAGAGTATTGCGCGTATGGTCCGTAAAGGTCCGCACGCCCCGTTCGCAGAGCACCACATTCGGGTTGCCTCCCGCAAGCAAATATTCGGCGGCCATAAGCCATTCATCGAGTGTCGATGACATTCCCCGTTTCAACAGAACCGGCCGGCCACAGACCCCGACTTTTTTGAGTAGAGAAAAATTTTGCATGTTTCTTGTGCCGATCTGCATCATATCGGCAGCCTGAGCCACTGCTTGTACCTGCTCGGTGTCCATAACTTCCGTGACAATTCCGATTCCGGTTTTTTCTCTTGCCCTCGCTAGAATATCGAGTCCCTCATACTCCATGCCTTGAAAACTGTAGGGGCTGGTTCGAGGCTTGAACGCCCCGGCTCGCAATAGCTGCACGCCACGGCTCATCAGATAATCGGCCACCTGCAAAATGTTCTCTTCACTTTCCACACTGCAGGGACCGGCAATGATCGTAAAAGTCCCCGGACCGATATTGGCTACTCCCGCTTTGATTGTGCTGTCATCCGGATGCATTTCCCGACTGGCCAGCTTGTAAGGCCGGGTAACTCGAATAAGCTCCCGTACACCGGGCAAAACCTCGAGGCTTCTGGGATCGACCATCGAGGAATTTCCGGTAATTCCAATTGCCGTGCGCGTCGGCCCTGGCATCGGATGGGCAGCAAGCCCCATCTTTTGAATCGTTTCAATGACCTGCTCCACCTGTTCGGTGGTCGCCTGGTGCTGCATGACAACTAGCATCTTCGTCTCCCGCTAAAAATGGACGGAGCCTAGTCGTCCGCGATATCTTTTTTCTCGTCTTCGTCTTCGTCCAGATCGTCATCTTCATCTAATGTGTCGTCCCATTCCTCATCCTCCCATTCCTCATCCTCTTTATCTTTATCACCTTCAGTCGGTTCGTCTTCTACCTCTTCCCACTCCTCGTCGCTGAATCCGTCATCTTCCTCGTCTTCGTCTGCCATGTCGTCATCATCAAGATCGTCAATAGCATCATCTTGATCCGGATGTTCGTCCGCTAACACTTCCCGAGATGGTTTCAGGTTATCCGTGTCTTGGACTTCTTCTGTGGGGCCTTTGATAATCACGTTGGACTCCTCTGTCTCCCCCTCATCGCACGGATCTTTTTCAGCGCCGCTTGCTGAATCATCTCCATGCACACCACCTGCTCGAAGCATAGACGCCCTGGGTAGTTCGTCAAGACTCCGGAGCCCAAAGACCTCCAAAAAATTGCGGGTGGTCCCATAAAGAAATGGTCGTCCAAGTTCATCGGCCCGTCCGGCAATGCGCACCATGGCGCGCTCCATAAGTTGTCTAAGAATCTCACCACATTGTACGCCACGGATTTTCTCAATTTCAGCCCGCATGACCGGCTGTCGGTATGCCACGACAGCGAGCGTTTCCATGGCCGGTCCGGACATGCGTATTTCGGGTGGTGCAGCTGACATCCGTCGCAGCCAGGGAGCAATCTCGCTGCGCGTGCGAAGCTGGTAGCCTCCCGCTACCTCCTCCGCTCGGAATGCCCGCCCCAATGCGTCGTAGGAATGATTGAGAGTCTTAATTAAGGTCCGAGCTTCAGTGCCATCGATAAGCTTGGCTAACTTTGCCAGTTTGCGAGTTGGTAAAGGTTGGCGTGCCAAAAAAAGAACCGATTCAAGACGGGCTAAACGGGGGTCCCGATGATCGGCCGTCTCAGCGTGCGAATGACATTGACCGATTTGTGGGCGGCGACTGCCGGGCGGGGCAGTACCACGTATTTGACGAACAAGCGTCCCATCATAACGGAGGGCAACACTCTGTAATTGCAGACCCAGGCTGCCAGCAGGATTTTGAAACACGGATGAACTCGTAGGAAAATTGCCCTAAATTCGTTTTTCTGCTGCCGACTTTGAGAGCGACGCTCCTCTCATGCCGTGACCGACCACCTAATGTAATGGTCGCAGTGGGACCACGTCTATGCGAAAACGCACTTTGAGGCGCCAGCCGATCTACAGAGAACTACCAGCTATCAAACAGACGGCCCTAAAGAGAAACATTGGGGAAAGGGCTGTATCGAGAAATTACTTCTTGCGATGCCTGATTTTGGCCCGCATGCGACGTTTTTTACGGCCTATTTTTCGGCGACCCTTGCCGGACTTCTTGGTACCCAAATGACACTCCCACACAGATTCTCATTGTACGCGAACTTACTCAAACGGCCTCTATTCTAAATGCAAAGCATCTATGCAGCAAGACGGCTAGCCGGAAATAGACCCTTTGAGACAATCTAGCGGTGGCGACTGCTTTGCCCCTGTCGGTGCTAGCCTCTCCGATACAACTAAAACTGCCGTTAGTATCCGGTCTCGGCGCTCAACGATTTTGCCAGTCGATTCCTGAAGCGGTCGCCAAAGCTACTTGCAGGGCTTGGGTGCCGCTGCGGGAGTGCCCTTGTGCGGCAAGGGCGATATATAACTCGTGGGCCAATGCCAATCCGGGCATCGAAAGTTTCATGCGGCGCGCTTCTTCCAGGGCAATGCCCATATCTTTGATGAAGTGTTCCACAAAAAAACCGGGGTCGAAATTGTTTGCCAGAATTCGAGGCCCCAGATTCGAAAGCGACCAACTCCCTGCCGCTCCCCCGGCTACTGATTGGAGGACCTGCTGCATGTTCAATCCGGCACGATAGCCGTAGAGGAGCGCTTCACAGAGGCCAACCATGCCACTGGCGATCAGCGTCTGATTGACCATTTTCGTATGCTGGCCCATGCCCGCTTCGCCCTGGTACACAATGGTACTTCCCAGTGCCTGCCAACAGGGATCAAGTGCATCGCAAGTTTCCTCTGGGCCACCAATCATGATCGACAACGTGGCATCACGAGCACCGACATCCCCCCCTGAAACGGGCGCATCGATAACGGTTATATCTTTGACTGCTGCCTGCTGGGCGATCTGTTTTGCCAGTAAAGGCTGGCTGGTTGTCATATCGATCAGAATCGTGCCAGGGCGACTTGATGCGAGAAGACCATTGTCATCTAAATAGACCTGTCGTACGTCGTGCGGGTAACCGAGCATCGTAAAGACAATATCTGCTGACTCTGCAACCTCGGCCACGGCAGCCCGCCACCGGGCCCCGCGATCGAGCAACGCATCGGCTTTTTGCTTTGTCCGATTGTGGAGACTCACCTCAAATCCGGCATCCAAAAGATGGCCGCACATGCTTTGGCCCATCACCCCCACACCAATCCAACCGAGATGCGTATTTGCGGGTGAAATTTCCATCTACCACCGATCAACCGGTCTGGAAAAAACTTCACTCAGGATAACCGCTTTGCGAATTCCATCTGGTCGGCTGAGCAGGTCTCGAATTTCCTCAGCGGTGGTTGGAATCTCCACATCGCGCTGCTCATCCTCAGTCATGTCCTCCACATCTGAAAACCGTTTTTCTGAAAGGTTTGTCTTCTCACTGTCTTGGGGGGTTTGGGAAAGATTGCCGACCTGATGGTCAAAGGTCGCGTACGGGTCCTGTTCCATCTGCCGCTGCTCCACTTGAAAAACATTGTCTCCGGAGCGGTCTGGCAATGTTGTGGCGGCGGTGGCGAACTGGTTTTCTCTTTGCTCTTCCGGAGTCGCTTTTGAACGCAGTGGTTTCACCACATCGCGATCCACGTCTGCCAGATCAATGACCTCCGCCTCCACGACCTGTGGAGGGCCTTCTTCAGGCTCCGTCGTCTGCCCCCGTCGCTGGACCCTGCGGAGGAAATCCTGGATTTCATCGACAAGTTCCTCGTTCTGGGGCGCTTCTGAAGCCTCATCTTGTGTGGGATGCAGCGTTTTTTGGGGATCCTTATTTTTTGCACTCCGCGATGCCGCCATCACCTGGCTGACGACCCAGATGATGACAAAGATGATGGGCACGATTGCACCAAGCAAATCCTCGAAAGCGGCCACTAGGGTTGGGGTGGTCGCGTACAGTCCGTATCCGGTGAGAGAGAAAACCATGTACGATAGTCTAAAAGAACTCGGGCATCTGGAAAAGCAGTTCCGTCGCAGATAGCCAATTCTGAGACAAAAAATTGCATGCCAAATCGACCGGGTCTGAGTGCTACCGAAGAATTGCGTGCTATAATCGGGTCGAACCCTCTGCCAATGCCCGGTTAAGATGGAATGGGCATACTCGTTTGTGTACACAGGTTTACACAATGTTGTTTCCGGTACCACCACGCGGCCGCTCCCTGAAAATCGCCCTCGCCGCAATGTTTCTGTGGATCGTTTGCCCACGGGCAGGTTTTTCCGAAGTGCCGGTTGCAATCGAAGTGATCACCAAAGGGGATCATTCTCTGTTGGCACCGCAGCAGTGGAGTCGCATACTCGGCGAGTCCGGGTTTCGCCGCACGACGATCCGCAGTGGA
>JASMGX010000400.1 GCA_030751095.1 Pirellulales bacterium
TTAGTGATGGGTGTGTTTTAATTGATGATACAACATCTCCTCCAACAATTAGTAATGAAAATAATGATGCTGATTGTGTCATAGAAATAAATAATGAAAATTTTTCTGAAATATTAAATAAAAAAATGAGCTCTATGTCTGCTTTTATGACTGGTAAGATGAAAATAAAAGGTGAAATGACTATTGCAATGAAATTGTCATCTTTATTTGATTAATGTGCGCATGAGAAGACTCGAACTTCCACGACAATATTTAGTCACTAGGCCCTCAACCTAGCGCGTCTACCAATTCCGCCACATGCGCTAATAAAATTATTGTTTTCTTTGTGTCCAAATTTCATATTTTGGATCACCCTTAGAACTAAAACCTTTATGATGCCAATCGCCTTCTTTCACTTCAAAATTAAACGCTAGAGCAATACCAACTTTTGAATTATCCCTAGAAAAAAATTCTATATTTTCTATATATTTTCCATTTTCAGATGTGAATATACCTCCACCAGTTCCATAAAATCCTTTTTTATCTATATCATAAGCTATCCATTGAAACCTACCACCAGCAAGCATTTTCATAGTTTTTCTAGATCTATTCACATCTCTCATTCTTA
>JASMGX010000401.1 GCA_030751095.1 Pirellulales bacterium
AGTGAAGGGGTGGTTACTCGAAGTCGCTGCGGATGGTGCACTTGGGCAACGCCTTTTGCAGTTCATCAATCTGTGCCCCGGTGAGGTCGGGGTTGTCTTGGAGTTCAAGCCACGTTAACTGCGTGAGCTTCTCCAGACCCTTCACATCGGTCAGTTTATTGTCACCGAGCCACAGCGTCTCTAACTTCGTGAGCTTCTCCAGACCCTTCACATCGGTCAGTTGATTGTCGTCGAGAATCAGCCACGTTAACTGAGTGAGCTTCTCCAGTCCCTTCACATCGGTCAGTTGATCGTCAACGAGATACAGCTTCGTCACCTTCTCCAAATCCGCCTTGGTGAGTTCGCCTGTGGGCTTCTTGATCCTCTTGCGAATCGCTGTCTCAATGACCTTCGCCGATTCCTCCTTGGTTAAAGGCTTCTTAGCCGCTGTAACGGTCTGATTGGCCTCGCGCGTGCGCGCAAGACGTTGGAACTTCTTAGACTCGGTTAGCGTAACGATACCATCCTTGTTGAAATCAGCAGGAGCGTACTGCTTTGAATCTTTGTCTTTCCCACACCCCACCAACGCCACCGCCGCACATATCAAGAGGAGCTGCTTCATGCCCCT
>JASMGX010000402.1 GCA_030751095.1 Pirellulales bacterium
CCATCAAAGAGGAAGCTCGGGTAGTGGTTGTGCGCGTGGTGTTGACTGAGGAAGCCGAAGAACTCATCGAAGCCTTGCTTGGTCGGGACGCCTACAGAGCCGGGGAAGCCTAGGCCCCACTTCCCGAAGCCGCCGGTCGCATAGCCGGCCTCTTGCAAGAGCTCAGCCACGGTCAGCTCCTCTGCGGGGAGCGGCTTGCCGCCGTTCCCCCGGATGTAGGTGCGACCCATGTGCTTGCCTGTCATCAGCACGGAGCGCGAGGGCGCACATACTGTGCAGCCCGCGTAGAAGTCCGTGAAGCGCGCGCCCTCTGCCGCCATCTGGTCTAAGACCGGCGTCTTGATCTCGACTTGTCCATAGCAGCCGAGGTCTCCATAGCCGAGGTCATCAGCGACGACAAAGACGATGTTCGGAGGGCGCTGGTTCGCGGCCTCCGAGGTGAGGGACTGACAGCTTGCGAAGAGGGAGAGCCCGAGAAGGAGTAGACGCATGCTCACATCCTGCCAACGCTCTCAAGCGCTGACACTCTCGTTCTGACTTCTTGGCGCTCTAGCTGCTCTAGTTAGCGGCGGAGCCGTCGTGCGATTGCTATCCTCCCTTCT
>JASMGX010000403.1 GCA_030751095.1 Pirellulales bacterium
TGGCGGCATAGAGAGAGTTGAAATAAGTGATCTGAAAAATAATACTTTCTATGCCAAAATAATCATAACTCAAAACGGCAGTGCTTTAGAGATAGATTCAAGGCCAAGTGATGCTATCGCTTTGGCCATGCAGGGCAACACACCAATATATGTGGCCAAGACGGTTCTGGAAGAAGTCTGTAAGTGGGAAAACATTTAATAGCATAGTGTGGCAAAGCCGCCCGCCTGCCAGTCGGGCAGGCACTTTTAACTTTTTATCAGACTCAAAGAACCGGCAAAAAAAGAAGTTTTACAGTTCCAAACTCAGCTTTGTAGAGTAATACTACAGGAGGGATGGCCGAGTGGACGAAGGCGGCAGTCTTGAAAACTGCAGTCCTGAGGAATCGGGACCGTGGGTTCGAATCCTACTCCCTCCGCCAAATCAAATAGGAAAGAATGCGTTTCAAACCATCATCGTTGGAGAGGTGGCTGAGCGGCTTAAAGCGGTGGGTTGCTAACCCATTGTCCTGCTGATAGTGGGACCCCGGGTTCGAATCCCGGCCTCTCCGCCAGTTATCAAACCCTTACCCAGTCCGGAATTTATTCTGCTGTTTGCC
>JASMGX010000404.1 GCA_030751095.1 Pirellulales bacterium
CGCTCCTGCAAATCGCCGGATTGCTTGAAAAGCCAATAAGCGGCGAGGTGATTTTCAAAGGCGACAGCGCTAGTGATCTCGGAGATGATCGCCGCACTGGCATTCGCCGCCAGGAACTTGGCTTTGTCTATCAGTATCATCACTTGCTGGCCGAGTTTTCGGCCAGGGAAAACATCGTCATCCCGCAGATGATTGCCCAAACCGATAAAAAGGTAGCTGGAGAGCGGGCGGATGAGTTGCTCGCGACCATGGGACTGACGGATCGCGCCACTCACCGGCCGGCGCGGCTTTCTGGCGGCGAACAGCAGCGGGTTGCGATTGCTAGAGCGCTGGCTAATAAACCGAATGTGCTGTTGGCCGATGAGCCGACCGGCAATCTCGACCAGGCCACCGCCGATGGCGTCTTTGGCCTGCTCACCGATATGGTTAAGCAAACCAGCATCGGCGCCCTGATCGCCACCCACAATCCCGACCTCGCCAATCGCATGGACCGCATCATCCGGCTAGAAGATGGCGTGCTGGTTTAATGAATTCATCATCACTTTAGGCAAACTTATCACTGTAAGATTATAAGACCCACCTTCAAACTCACCATT
>JASMGX010000405.1 GCA_030751095.1 Pirellulales bacterium
CGCCCCGGCCAGATGATCTCCCGCCTGGGCGGTCACCAGCGTGGTGGCATCAAGGGCGGCGGTTATAACATCGCAAAATCTCCAGAAAAATATCCCGGTCGTCGGCGTAAACCACTGGATTTGGACCGTTGGGTCACGGCTGGACACGTTCGGTTTGCCTACGCTATTGGCTGTACCTGGACCACGGCCATGACCGGTTCACAGGCCCTGGCTGAAACGTTCCTGAAATTGACCCGGAAGAACCCACATCAGCTGAAGAACACGGACAAGGCGCAGGCGATCGCGACACTCAAGAAGCGCGTCGATAGTGGCGGCATGATGCTGGTGCACCAGGATATCTACCTTCGGAGCCCAATCGGCTCGGAGATTGCCGACATCGTTCTGCCGGCGGCCACTTGGGGCGAGGACAACTTTGCCCGCGCCAACGGTGAGCGCCGACTGCGGCTCTACTCCAAGTTTTACGATCCCCCCGGTGAAGCCAAGCCTGACTGGTGGATTGTCGCCAAGTTTGGCAAAGCCATGGGCTTTGATGGCTTTGACTGGGAGACTTCCAACGACGTCTTCGAGGAATGTGCCCGGTTCACCCGGGGTAGTC
>JASMGX010000406.1 GCA_030751095.1 Pirellulales bacterium
CAAGAACTCCACTACTCTGCGTTCTGCCTCCAGTTGTAATTAATATCGCAATATTTTCAATTGCCCATTTATATGAGGTTAGTTGTTTCTCTCCATTTGAACTTGTCCTTTCCCAGTCTCCAATCAACCAATTAACTTTGGCCATTGCTTCCTCGCGGTTCGTGGGTTGATCCTGACCGCTGACGTTGATTGCCAGCCCGACAAATATGATTAATGAGGTTAGTTTTTTCATAAGATATGAGGGGATTAACTGGAGAGACAATGACCGCGTTAATCGCAGTTTTCAAGCCATTTTAACTGTTCCTGCAAAAATGCGGTTGGCTACTTCCCTTCAGCTTTCAACTCTTCACCCGTCTTGCCCACGTGTTTGCGGAGGAGGTCGGCGGTTTCGGGATATTTGCCTAAAATGGCCCAATCTACAGGTGTACGGTTAGCAACATCTTGCGCGTTCACATCCGCTCCATCTTTTCCTGAGTTCCTCTTCGAGCGGTTTGTCGAGCAGTTGATCCAGCTAACGCGTGTTCACCCTGACGGCCGGCGCGGGTATCTTGTACTGTGCAACGCCGTACGGCTCGAGTTTGATCATGCATTTGC
>JASMGX010000407.1:0-315 GCA_030751095.1 Pirellulales bacterium
GTCAAACAGCACCTGGCTGCTGGCGAGACAGTCAATGCAACGAATAAGTGGGCTTCGACTCCTTTGCATTACGCGGTTCGTTCAGGTCACAAAGAAACCACCGTGCTACTCATTCTGAAGGGCGCGGATGTGAATGCGAAAAACAATGAAAGAAGGAATCCTTTGCATCGTGCGGCCATGGATGGGCACAAGGAAATCGCTGAACTGCTAATCTCTGAAGAAGCGGATATGGATGCACAGGATGGGGATGGTTTGGCTCCCCTGCATTATTCAGCACGTGCAGACCACAAGGAAATCGTTGAATTACTTATCAAT
>JASMGX010000407.1:325-594 GCA_030751095.1 Pirellulales bacterium
GTGGCGGAATCGCCGACCTCATCCGCAAGCAAGGCGGCAAAACGAGTAAAGAATTGATTGCGCTGTCCAATGCTGCCAGAACAGGAAATATAGCAGAGGTCAAGAAACACCTGGCTGCTGGTGCGGATGTGAATGCGAAGGATATGTACGGAGATACTCCTTTACATGATGCGGTTAAACGAGGTCACAGGGAGGTTGTAGAACTACTCGTCACCAACGGCGCGGATATGAATGTGCAGGATGGAAATGGTCGAACTCCCTTGTATCCC
>JASMGX010000408.1 GCA_030751095.1 Pirellulales bacterium
GCCGACGGTCCTAACGCATCCCCTGAAAAGGAAAAGGAATTGCTGGCAGTCCTTCGTTCGGACGCACCGGCGAGCGAGAAAGCGATCACATGCAAACGCCTGGCCATCCACGGATCGAGTGCTGCCGTTGCTGATCTGGAGCGTCTCTTGCATGACGCGCAGTTGGCGTCGTGGGCGCGGATTGCGCTGGAGGCGATTCCCGGGGTGGCAGCGGACGAAGCGTTACGGAAGGCGATCGATTCGCTTCAGGGAAGACTACTGGTTGGCACGATCAATTCGATCGGCGTCCGGCGGGATGCCAATGCCGTCGATCCGTTGACTGCGCGTTTACAGGACAAGGACGCTGACGTCGCGTCGGCCGCCGCCGTTGCTCTGGGACGCATCGGAAATGCCGCCGCCGCCAAGTCACTCCGACAATCGCTAGCCATCACTTCGACCAAAGTCCGTTCGGCCGTTGCCGAAGGGTGTGTGCTGTGCGCCGAGCGGCTTGTCTCCGAAGGCAAGGCCGTCGAAGCAGCGGAGTTCTACGACGCAGTCCGAAGATCCGATGTTCCCAAGCAGAGAATTATCGAAGCGACGCGGGGAGCGATTCT
>JASMGX010000409.1 GCA_030751095.1 Pirellulales bacterium
AACTCTTCAAGACCTTTATAATCAATCAAACCAGTTTGTTTATCAATTTCATAATGAAGTGCGTTAAACCATTTTCCAGATTGTGCTGGTTTAGCTCCGTGTGTTAAATGACCACCAGAGTTTAAGCTCATACCAACTATCCTGTCCCCTGGTTTAAGTAAAGCTAAGTACACTGCTCCATTAGCTTGTGCACCAGAATGAGGTTGAACATTAGCATATTTAGAATTAAAAAGTTTTTTCGCTCTTTCGATTGCTAGGTTTTCGGATACATCAACATGTTCACAACCACCATAATATCTTTTACCTGGATAACCTTCTGCATATTTGTTTGTCAAAATAGATCCTTGCGCTTCAATTACAGCTTTGGAAACTATATTCTCAGAAGCTATGAGTTCGATATGATTTTGTTGTCTATTAAGTTCATCTTGTATTGATTTATATAATTCTTTGTCAGAATTTTCTAAGTTGTTGCTAAAGAACTGCGTAAGATAATCTGTATTATTTTTTTTTGAAATGGACATTTAAATTTTATTAATTCTTCTTTTGTGTCTTCCTCCATCAAATTTCGTTTTTAAAAAAATCATGGCTAGCT
>JASMGX010000040.1 GCA_030751095.1 Pirellulales bacterium
CCATCATTGTCGTTCTCATCCAACAACCGATCGACCATCGAGCTCACTCCATTTCTATTCTGACGGGAGTCTCCGTCAACGTCTTCCGGCGGTCGGCGACGGTCGCTCCGGTCAAAGTCCCGATCAAAATTCTCAGGCGGTCGGCGGCGATCGCTGCGGTCAAAATCCCGATCAACATCTTCCGGCGGTCGGCGGCGATCATTGCCTTCGGGGGGAGGTGGCCGCATTTCCCGCCGAGATATCGTTCCATCGCTATCCTCATCAAGAGCCTTCAGCGATTGGACAGCATTCTCAATTTCCTCACTCGAAAGATTCCCATCCTGATCGGTATCCAAAGCCCTGAGCAATGGTGGCATCGGGTGACGAGGTCTCCTCGCAGAATCGGCCTCCTGAGCACGATTATTTGGCGGACCATCACGATCAGGCTCTGGTTCGGCGTATGCCAAGCTGTGACAAATAATCCCGATTCCCAAAAAGACAAAAAAAGCCCTGTTCATTTTTTTCTCCTAAAGAGCAAATGGGGCTAAAGACTTCCAAGTGGTTATTGCCACATGAGTTCCTGAAAAACCACTTTCATGGCATTCTCAAATGAAACCCCCGGCCAGGACGATGGTTCCGCGAGAGGAGAACATTTTCTCATATTCACCCCGAGGTACGATATAGAATTCCCGCCTATTTAGCCAGATAGCCCGTTCTCAGGGCGTCTGGGCTACCCAAAGACCTCTCACGAGCCCGTCGCACCGAACGCCACCAGCGCAACAATCAATATCAAGGTGCCAGCCAGAGTTCCAACGCCGATCCAAACAATCGCTGCCTTACTTCGCAATAATCGGGAGATATTCGACGGGATATCCTCTTGCGGTGCTTCGGAAAGCGGGTTGATACTCAACTGCGAACTGGTCGGCCCGTCGTCCCAAACCTCTTTGCTTTCTAGCGAGGGCAAATCAAAAAGATCGCCACCTGCATGATTCTTCTCTTCGGTGAGGTCCAACACCGAACGAACCCTCGGCAATTCCCGAGCAGCCCATTCCGCATACGAGGCAATCTCCAAATCTTTATGTCCAGCGATTTCTTCCAGCAGTTTGAGTGCCTCTTCAAGTTTTTTCTCGCCGATAAGCGCACGGACTCTCCTACATTGCTCTTCGGCGCTCTTGATCGCCGCAGAAGGACTGACCACGGAAGAATCTCTTGCGTCCGTGGACTCTGGCTGCACGTTATTTTGGCGGGCCGCTGCATTCGGAGAGTATTGCTCAATAAACTGGCCAAGGGCCTGGGCAAATTCCTGCATTGTCTGATAACGATTGAGTGGATTTTTGTCCATTGCCTGCAAGCAGACCTTGCACAACCGCGGCTCCAGATCATCGCGAACACTATCAGGACTTGGTGGTGACCCAGTAACCACTTCGGTAATCAGAGAAATCACTGAACCGGTACCCTTAAATGGAAGATCTCCAGTAAGTCCTTCATACAGCACAACTCCGAGACTATAGATATCGGCTCGTGGGTCCACATCGTCAACTTTGCCCTCGAGTTGTTCGGGCGACATATAAGCGGGAGATCCAGCAATCGAACCATCACGCGTGATCCGCATGTCTTCTTGTCCGCTGCGCTTGGCAAGGCCAAAATCCATGACTACCGGCTCCCCACGGTGATCGATCATGATATTGGCTGGTTTGAGATCACGATGCACCAGGTCGTGGCTGTGTGCCTCGTGCATGGCCAACGCTATTTTTCGGATCACGATAGCAACCTGATCCTGCGGCTGCCTCCTCGCGGAATTCACATAATCCGCCAAACTGTGTCCTGCCACGTATTGCATCGCAATATAATATTTGCCATCAATCTCTCCCACATCGTAAATTGCGCAAATATTAGGATGTGTTAAAACTGCCGCAGAACGCGCTTCACGGAAAAACCGTTTCACAACCGAATCATTAAAGTCCGCAGAAAACTTTGGGATTTTTAGCGCCACTTCTCGGTCGAGTGTCTCATCGTGCGCCAAATAGACTGCGCCCATAGCACCGACGCCAAGAATCTTGAGCATCCGGTAGCGACCAAAAGTTTTTTGCAACGACTCCGCTGCCGGCTGTTGCTTCGGGGCTGTATCCTGACTCCCATCTATTTCCAGTGTCTCCTGAAAATAAATAGGATCTTCATGGTCGATCGCTGTTTTTTTTTTGTCCTGCGGGTCCATTGCCAAGCTCCTGAACAACACCTGTCTCGGGAACTTTCCCCAAACCGCGAGTCTTCATCCTAATACATACTACCCAGGAATCCTAGCCTTTCTGTCCCCGCTGCCTACAGCGCCTGTAGCACTCCGTCATTATTTCAAAAATACCTGGCGCCGTCTCTGCATCTCAAAGCGAGACCTGTGGACTTTGTGCTCATTGCCGACATGGCAGGAGTGGTAATGCCGCTTCAACATAAGCATGCAGAAGATAGCAATTAAAGAAGATGGAAGCCAAAATGCGAAATGCACCCATCGGACTGAATATTACTTTGAAGGGTGCATCATTTTTCGAATGCTACCACGAGGGACCAATTGCCAGATCCGCTCATGAAAATAATAGAGCAATAATTTCAATACAAAATCGAAGGCTGCAACCACAACTGCGGCTTTTGTTGCCAACTCCCTTTGTTCCGCAGGAGCGCCCAGAAGAACCACAAAATACGCGACGGTGAATGTGGTCGCAGACGCAATCAATCGCCAAGTAAACGCCTTGAGGATACTGCGCAGACGGGATTCTCTCTTCCTTTGTGTTTCCGAGTCCACCATAAATCATTCACTGCCTGAGGAGTGGTTTGTAAAGAACGATATCCAGCTAGCTGCAAGGCCCACCCGGACATCGGATAAAGATACAATACCCCGGCAGTGCTAACGCCTACTTATCTATCGACGTTGCTTCGCGAAAAATGGAGAAACCATTGAAAGCATGCAGTGCCAGCGAAGGAGCGGCCGAGACGAATCGAGCTAATGGGCAGGGGTTATTGGCAACAACTGCTTACTATTTTAGAGCTAACTATTTCAGAACCGGCTCGGCATCAACTGCTTTATATGAAGTGCGTACGCGGCTAAAACCGAGTTGCTCGTAAAGATGGATTGCGACCAGATTTTCGGCAGTCACTTCGAGAAACACTCTTCCGAGCCCCTCCTGCTGGAAACCAGCCAATGCCCGCCGAAGAAGGATTTCACCAAGTCCCTGGCCACGGTGTTCCGGCGCGACACCCAAGTTTTGTATGCTTCCGAAACCGCCACGATCCCAGATTCCCTGGATTGTCCCAATATAATCGAGCGGGGCTGTTGCAGCCTCCTGCCAGGCAAGGAGCCAAGTGGCGGTAGGCAAAAATCCAGGTTTGCCGGCGATCTCCGTCATCAATCGATAACAACCCTGCTCATCACCAAGGCAAGGGAAGACATCGGCATCAATCTGGTCGTGAAAACTTCGAAATTTGGCGGCCGCATGACCGGCAATTCCACCTTGGTGCCAACTGCATAATCGATATCCGGGCGGGAGCGGAGCATGAGAAAAATCACGCCCAGCAAGGGCAAGGTCCATGCGAAAACGTTTGAAGTAGCGTATTTCCATACCAATCACACCTGCTTCTCTCTCCACTCAGGGACCCAGGGCGAGAGCCACAACAGTCCGACACACAACTACCGAGTAAAATCTACCGCCCGGTCTATCCGGGGTCAACTTTTTTAACGCAAATTGCGACAAAAATTACGGTTCTTCGGGCCAGCGCCGACACATAGGGACTTTTCTCGCCTTGTCGCTGTCTCTCGGTCAACTCTCGATGAGACCGAAAATCGGGATCAACGAGAAGCGGTGCGATGCCTGAGTTTTCGACTGGTCTAAACTTTGTTTTTTATTACTTGAATATATCGGTGATTGACCATTAAAATAGAGCGATGAATCATAAGAGACACCCTATTTTCGTCAGTACCACACATCCGCCTATCAAGCGCAGAGGGGCATTGGCCCGATTGGCACACCACAGCGCATGGATCGCACTGATCGCGATTTTTCTCATCGATGGAGGCTGCTCCGAGCGGCCAGAGGCCACGGCGAGGCAGGTAATTCCCCGACTCGATCCACCAGAGCCGCAGCGTCTCAAAATTGTCTCTACGACAACGATGATCGAGGATCTCGTGCGGAATCTGGTTGGAAATGCCGCCGACGTTAGCGGCATTATGCGGGCAGGCGAAGATCCGCATATTTACGATGCCCGGCCACGGGATGCCGAACAGATCGCCGAAGCAGATTTGGTCTTCACCAACGGCTTTCATCTCGAAGCAACTCTCACAAACATTATTAAAAATAACGCCCAGGGCACGGTCATACCCCTGGCAGAAAAAGCGGTCGCAAAACCTCTCATGGGCAATGACAAGTCCGGCGCGGCGGATCCTCATTGCTGGATGAATGTCGATTATTTTCGTGGTTATCTCGGGCATGCCCTTGAAGCCTTAATTTCGGCAGATCCGGCAAATGAATCCTACTATCGAGACAATGCGGCTCGCTACGACGCGCAACTCGCTGAACTTGATCCCTGGATTAAGAATCAGATTGCGAGTGTTCCCAAAGGCCGCCGCGTCATGGTCACCAGCCATGATGCCTTTCAATATTTTGCCGATGCATATGACATTGAGGTGCGGGCCATGATCGGAATAAGTACCGCAGAGGCCCCGCGACCGCAGGAAATTGAAAAACTTGAGAAATTAATTCGGGATCGCAAGGTGCAGGCCCTTTTTTTGGAAACATCCGTTAGTCCGACGCTCAATACGCTGATTCAAAAAAGCGCAGAGGCAACCGGTGCTAACATTGGCGGAACTCTTTACAGTGATTCCTTAGACCAGCCTTTCCAGCCGGCGGGAACGTATCTGGGCATGATGCGCCACAACACATCGACCATCGTGCAGGCCCTACAAGGCTCCTAATCATTGAGAGAAAGGACTGGCCTCATGGCTTCTGATGCGGGTTCTACCATTCCGCTCCATGCACGCAACCTCACGGTTTCCTTCGCCGACCGAGCCGCTCTTCGCTCGATCTCATTCCAACTTCAATCTGGAACGTTGACGGGGATCATCGGGCCCAACGGAGCCGGCAAAAGCACCTTGTTACGGGCGCTTTTGGGCTTACTCCCACTCGATGCGGGCAACGTAAAGGCATTTGGGCTTCCAGTAGCGAAGAATCGACAGCGTATCGCTTACGTACCCCAAAAACAGACGGTAGATTGGGATTTCCCGGTTACCGTACTTGATGTGGTACTCATGGGTCGCTACGGCCGCAGCAATAGTCGGCTCTGGCGACTGCTTCGCCGGCCAGGAGAAACGGATCGCCTTGCCGCCGAGCAGGCGCTGGCCCAACTCGGCATGAGCGATTTTAAAGACAGGCATATTCGGCAGCTATCCGGCGGACAGCAGCAACGCGTGTTCCTAGCCCGTGCACTCTGTCAAGAAGCGGATATCCTTCTTCTCGATGAACCACTGACAGGGGTCGATGTCGCCACCGAGGAAATTATTTTTTCGCTGATTGACAAACTCACCGCTGCCGGGAAAACACTGCTGTTGGTAAGTCACGATTTATCGATTTTAGATCGTCTGCACCAGGTCATGCTACTCAACCGGCGGATCATCGCAATCGGTCCACCTGAACAAGCCGCTACCAAAAACAATCTTCGGCAAACCTATGGCGGCCGGCTTGCACTACTGGATCAAGCTGAAGCGGCCCTTACAAAAATGAAGTGATCGAAGATGTTAGACATATTCTCACAAATTGACTTCCAACATTGGCTCTTGCGACCCTTCAGTGAACGGTGGTGGCAGGAGACGCTTTGCAGCATGTTGGTTGGCGTGACCTGTGGTGTGTTGGGATGCTATGTCGTGCTGCGCCGGATGGCATTGATCGGTGACGCACTGAGCCATGCCGTATTACCTGGTGTCGTCATTGCTTTTCTCATCACAAACAATACCGGGATTGTTGGACTTTTGTCTGGGGCACTGCTGGCCGGCCTACTCACCGCCGTGCTTATCAATTTGATAAGCCGTGCTAGCCGCACCAAAGAAGATTCCTCGATTGGAATTGTCTTTACTTCACTCTTTGCGATCGGCATCATTCTGGTAAGCGCGTTGCCACGGGGGCTGCACTTCGATCTAAAATGTTTCCTATTCGGAGATCCGCTTGCAGTCGGTGCAACCGACCTGCTCCTGATGGTGATCATCTGCCCCGTTGTGTTGGCATTGACCACAGCGCTTTATCACCCCTTGAAACTCGCCAGTTTCGATCCGGTGGTGGCGGCTGCAATGGGCGTCCCTGTAATGACACTCCACTACCTGCTCATGGGAATGCTATCCGCAACGGTCGTTGCCGGACTTAAAACAACCGGAGTGATCCTCGTCGTTGCCCTTGTGATCACACCCGCTTCGGCCGCTTATTTGCTAACCAATCGCCTAAGCAGAATGATGATCCTTGCCGGTGCGTTTGGGGGGCTTTCAGCCGTTGCCGGCATGACGCTCTCATTCGTCACCAACTGGCCTAGCGGCGCCACCATGGTTGTGTTTGCTACCGCAATTTTTGGCCTCGTACTTCTCCTGAGCCCGAGTCAGGGAATCGTGATCAAAATGTTCAGGCGACGAAAAATGCAATGGATTGTGGAGTGCGAAGACGTGCTTAAGACGGTCTACCGTAACACCCACGAAGGAATAGAGTGGTGCAATTTGCGTCTTGTTACCAACGTGACGCGGATCTCCTTGCGTCGCCTGCACGCCATTGTAGCCCAACTGGAAAAGAAACACCTTCTCCATCTCAACAGCGACAATGAACTCCAACTCACCGCCGCCGGCCGCATACGGGCCTTGGAGATGGTCCGGTCACACCGCCTCTGGGAATCGTATCTCACTGAGCGGGCTGGCATGGCGGTAGCGGATGTTCACGAACAAGCAGAGCAACTCGAACATGTCCACGAGCTTGTGGACGAAGTTGACCGCAACCTCGGACATCCGCGCGTCGACCCCCACGGCGAGACGATACCACCCGGCAAAAAACCTACGCCGAGCTAAATCAAAGTCAACGATTCAACATTAATGCGGTTCGTACCCAAGATTTGGTGCTAACCAGCGCTCTGCCTTTGCGAGATCCATATTTTTGCGCCGCGCGTATGCCTGAACTTGATCGCGAGAAATGCGATCCACCGCAAAATAGCGCGCTGCCGGATGGGCAAAGTAGAGGCCGCTTACGCTCGCGGCGGGCATCATCGCAAAACTTTCTGTCAGCTGCACTCCGGTTGCCTGCTCGGCATCCAAAAGTTCGAAGAGCGTCTGCTTTTCCGTATGATCCGGGCAGGCAGGATAGCCGGCCGCCGGACGGATGCCGCGGTATTTTTCCTGGATTAATTCCTCGTTGCTGAGTTTTTCTTTAGTTCCAAAACCCCATTCGGAACGAACCAACTGGTGCATTTTTTCTGCCAACGCCTCGGCGAGTCGATCGGCAAGCGCCTTTGCCATGATCGAATTGTAATCGTCATGTTTCGCATCAAATTTGGCGCAAAGCGCATCGCAACCGATTCCTGCCGTGATCACAAAACCACCGAGATAGTCGCTGTAGCCTGAGTCGACCGGCGCGATATAATCGGCCAGCGAACGAAAATGTTTCTGCCCCTTCCTCTCCCACTGCTGCCGGAGCATGGAAAAACGTGCCAGCTCTTCTGTCCGGGTATCGCCTGTGAAGAGAACAATATCATCGCCCTCGCTTCCGGCCGGCCAGATCCCATAACAGGCATTCGCCTCCAACAGCTGCTCCTCAACAATCTGATCGAGCAGTTGCACTGCATCGTCAAAGAGTCTTTGGGCTTCCGCGCCCACTAGATCGTCCTCAACAATCTCCGGATATTTTCCTTTCATCTCCCAGGCCATGAAGAATGGCGACCAATCAATATAGGGTCGGATTTCAGCAAGCGGGATGTTCCTGAGTTCCCGCACTCCGGTAAACGATGGCACGGCAATGTCGCCTGTCGACCAATCGAGTGACAATCGGCGAGCCAATGCCTCCTCGTAAGGCACCAGTTTTATCTCCCGCTGCTGATAACGTTCGGCGGTCGTTGCCTGCACTTCTCGATACGCCTTGAGATAATCATCGCGAGTCTCGTCATTAATCAATTGTTCGACAATACCCACACTCCGCGATGCATCGAGCACGTGCACCACGCCGGAGTCATAATGTGGAACAATTTTTACCGCGGTATGTTTGTCGCTGGTGGTGGCACCTCCGATCAACAGCGGAAGTTGACAATCAAGACGTTTCATCTCCTTGGCGACATGAACCATCTCCTCCAGACTCGGCGTGATGAGACCCGAAAGCCCAATGATATCGACGCTGCGCGTTTTGGCTTCTTCCAAAATCTTCTCACACGGCACCATCACTCCCAGATCGATGATTTCGTAATTGTTACAGGCCAGTACAACACCCACAATATTTTTGCCGATGTCATGGACATCACCCTTGACCGTCGCGAGCAAAATTTTCCCCCGAGACTGATCCTGCGCCAGTCCGGCGGCCTTCTTCTCCTCTTCCATGAACGGCATCAAACAAGCGACTGCTTTTTTCATCACGCGGGCTGATTTCACCACTTGCGGAAGAAACATTTTGCCAGAGCCGAACAGATCTCCCACGATCTCCATGCCATCCATCATCGGCCCCTCGATGACCTGAAGGCATCTATCATATTTCTGCCGCGCTTCTTCCGTATCCTCCACCACAAATTTGTCGATCCCTTTGACCAGCGCATGCTTGAGTCGCTCCTCAACGGTCGCATCGCGCCAGGCTAAATTCTCAGTGCGATGCTTTGTATTTCCAACCTTCACCGTCTCAGAAAAGTCTAGGAGTCGATCTGTCGCATCGGGACGTCGATTGAGCAATACGTCTTCCACGCAAGCCAAGAGATCGGCGGGAATCTCTTCGTAGATCTCCAGTTGTCCGGCATTGACGATCCCCATATCGAGACCTGCCCGGATGGCATGAAAAAGAAAGGCTGCGTTGATGGATTCACGGACAACGTTGTTGCCGCGAAAACTGAAACTCACATTACTCACACCGCCAGAGACCTTGGCACCGGGACAACACTGTTTGATCTTCCGGGTCGCATCAAAAAAGCTGACCGCATAATGATTGTGTTCCTCCATGCCTGTGGCGACAGTCAGGATATTCGGATCGAAAATAATATCTTCGGGAGGAAAATGAACCTGCGATGTCAGTATTTCATACGCACGACGGCAGATGCGAACCTTGTCGGCAGTTTCCACAGCCTGCCCCTGCTCATCAAAGGCCATCACGACCACAGCCGCACCATAGCGCCGAATCCGCTCAGCCTTTTTAATAAATTCCGTCTCACCTTCCTTGAGGCTGATTGAATTCACAATGCCTTTGCCTTGCACAGCCCGCAGGCCTGCCTCAATCACCGACCACTTAGAACTATCGATCATGACGGGAACCGCACTGATATCCGACTCGCCAGCAATCAAACGAAGAAACCGGGTCATTGCCTCTTCGCCATCAAGCAGGGCATCGTCCATGTTGATATCAATGATTGCCGCACCACCCTCCACTTGGTCGCGGGCAACCTCGACCGCCTCCTCGAACTGCTCTTCACGAATCAGCCGGGCAAATTTTCGCGAACCGGTCACATTGGTGCGTTCGCCAATCATGAGGAAATTGGAATCTTCCCGCAGGGTCAACGGCTTGGCTCCAGAAAGACGCGTCAGCGGCTTAATCTTGTTTTTCTTGTGTGGGACCAACCCCGCAACCACGCCGGCAATCGCAGCAATATGATCCGGGGTGGTGCCACAACAGCCACCCACGATATTCAACCAACCGGCCTGAGCCCATTCGTGAATTGTTTGGGCCATCGCATTGGGCTGTAAATCAAACTTGCCCATTTCATTCGGAGTACCGGCATTGGGATGGCAACTGATGTAAGAGGTTGCCACCTGGGAAAGCTCTTCAATATGTGGCCGCATAATATCCGGGCCGAGTGCACAATTCACCCCGACACTCAACAAGGGAAAATGAGAAATCGAATTCCAAAAAGCCTCAATCACCTGTCCCGAAACAAACGTTGCACCCGACGCGTCAAAGGTCCCTGAAACCATCACTGGGATCGTCCGGCCGGCCAGATCAAAATAACGGGAAATGGCGAACAAACACGCCTTGAGATTTAAAGTATCAATAACCGTCTCTGGGAAAAGAACATCCACGCCACCCTCCACCAGAGCAGAGACCTGATCGTAATAAGACTCCTCCATCTCTTGAAATGTGATGCCGCGGTAGGCGGGATCTTCAACCTTTGTTGAAATCGCCGTTTGCTGTGAGGTTGGCCCTATCGACCCCGCTACAAAGCGAGGCTTGTCGGGCGTTTTTTCCGAAAACTCCGCAGCTGCCCGCCTCGCATTAGCAACTGCCGCAAGATTAATCTCACGTACCACTTCAAGACTGAAGTCGAAATCGGCCAGGCCGACCGAACTGGCATTGAAGGTATTGGTCTGAATAATATCCGCGCCTGCGGCAAGATACTGCCGATGGATTTCGATAATTTTCTCCGGATTCGTCAAGCTAAATACATCGGTGCAGTTTTTCAACTCTGTACGATGATCAGCAAATCGCTCTCCCCGGACATCCTTTTCCTGCAACCCAAGTTCATAAATCATAGAACCCATAGCACCATCGAGTACCACGATGCGCTGGGAGAGGAGATCTTCTAGGCGGATAGAATGATTGTGCTGCATCGTACAAACTTATCTGAATCCCACCGACCCGGGCGGGCAAAAGCCAACATGAAATACGCCTGCCACCTGCGTGGCAATCGCCTCTCCTCGACGCGTGACAATAACAAACAGCGACCAATCTTCCTAGCGCGTATCGCCGCTAGGCAGCAATTTGATTGACCATCTCAACGTCCAGCAGTCTGAACCGGCGAAAATGCATCGAAAGAGCGATCTGGCATATTGTTTTATTTATCCGATTCGTTGCAAGACTCAAGATCGCGAGGACGGCTACCCGATAATATGGAGATATGGGTAGCCATTGCAACATTCTCACCTCAGATACAAACAAGCACCTGCCACGATCAGCCGCAGCGATCAGGGTCTTGGCGGTCTTCCCGAACGTCGAGACAGATCTCTGCCAGCCCGACGCCGCTAAGAATGCTCAGAAGCCCGACCCCTCGGAAACCGGCGGGGAGAGCGTGAGGTGGGTAGCTGATGGAGAACGTAACGACCGACCACCTTCGGGAAGCATCCGGCGACTCTCATCGGGACGTGCCGCGCTGCTAAAGCCACGCCTACTATGGGCGAGTATTCTTGCGTTTCTCATTGTGGCTGGCGCGTTGATCCTATTATTGTCCCCCAGTGATTCGGACTCTGCATCGGTCCTTGGCTCTGTGACAGCCAATGCTGAAATATATCCGACATTGGCACCGCCGAGACATTTGATGCCCCAGACGACCACCACACATACGAATGAACAAGTCCGCAGCAGCAAAACTGCGACCCGCTAGTCCGATGAGTGCCTCCGCGCCATGAACACGTTCAACCAAGCATTTATAAAAATATTCCCTGCTTCGGTGCCACCCGAGAATAGCAAGGATGGAAATCTACCTGAGAACAACGAGGCGCCGAGCGGCAACGCAGACGCCAAAGATTCTTTGGCGCAGCCGATCGTGAACAGAACACCCGCCAGCGATATTGCCTCTGTCCTGTCGATCCGGGCAATCGACAAAAAAGGGGATCCTCTTGCACACGACGCCAGTCCACAAACATCGGCCGCGGAAGAGGTCTCGCCCAATACAGATTGCCATACTGAATTACCCCAAACAACCGACTGCGAGGAGTTTGTCGCGCAATCGCTCAAGATCAACGAGTACCGGGCGACTCCTGCGAATCAAGCCACTACCACCAATGCGATGGCCCGTCCATCGCCCGTTCTTCTTAAGGCCACTCTTGAAGTCGATTCTTTCTGTTGGCCGAGTGTCTGCGAGCATCTCATTACAAAAGCGGGCGCCGAGATACGCGCAATTACTGATGAACTCTATCGTGAAATTGAGCAGCGGCGCAATGTTATCCTCGTCACTGGACATCAGCGGGGCGAGGGCCGCACCTCCACCTCAATCTGTCTAGCGACATCTCTTTCAAAAGCTGGCGCTCGTGTCGTTCTCGTCGATGCGGATATCCAACGACCGCATCTTGCCCGCATGCTTGGCGTCTTGCCGCCGGGCGGTTGGGAGGAGGTCTCCGCAAGCGGCCAGGGGGCAGAAGAGTACCTGATCGAGTCGATCAACGATAAATTCGCGATTTTGCCACTAAAACCCGAGACCGCTCGTAACGAATGGGATTCCGGTCTTCCGCTTCCCATCATCCTGGAACAGTTGCGAGACGACTTCGATGCCGTACTCATTGACGCTATGCCTCTCGAGATCCATGAGCCCTCCTGTTCGATGCTCTCCGCCTGTGGTCCCTTCATTGATACTGCCATTCTGCTTCAGAACAAAAGCCACCAGAACGCGAAATCGCTTCTGCAAAGCACCAAAACTCTGATCAATGCGGGTATTACACCGCTCGGAGCGATTCACAACACCCCGCCGATGGCGCGGGCTGCTTAGTGGCGTCCATGAGATTGCTTCCGGAAATCGGCGCAAGATCAATTGCCCCCACAGGGGCAACCATGCTGCACCAGGAGCCAGTCTGAGAGGGCGGTTGTTTTCGGACCATCGAGAAATGCCACTGACAAACCGGCCAATGCCACCAAATTACAACTTTGTACATTTTGCATTCAAAGTGGGCCACAGCTTGGTCGCCTGCGGTGATAGCGGGCCTTTCGGATTCAAGCGTTATTGCGTGAGAACAACGTGTTTTTATGCGTTGTTCCACCAATCCAAAAAGAGATCTATTCGAAAGGCTCGTTTTGGCATGCAAGATGCGACAAGAGTCTGTTCAACCGGCCGACCCGGGAGGACCCGTATCCTTTGTCCTCGGCCAACAAATTTGCAGGCACTATGAATCTTAGGTAACGAGCGTTTACACACGAGAACTGCCCACAGCGGGCCAATACCGTTTTTTCATAGTGGACCCAAGGGCCCGATCGACTTTCCCGCAAAGCCGATCGGGCTTTTCTTGTGCCCGTTTGCTTGGTTTTTTTCTACTCTCCCATCCATTACAATACTGCCGCCTTGTTTAAGCTCTAACTTTTCTAGGGGGAAAACATGATGGCGATACATTCTGGCATTGTGGAAAACATTGGGCACACTGCAGGAACCGTCTGGCAATTACTGGACGATTTCGGGCCTATGTCGCTGAGCGAAATCATCAAAAAAGTAGACGCACCCCGGGATCTGGTTATGCAGTCGATTGGCTGGCTCGCTCGGGAGGACAAACTGACCCTCAGTGAACAAGGGCGTCGCAAGACAGCCTCTTTGCGATCTTAGCGATACTTGTGCCCTTATTTTTGTTCTGGCACCAACAGACCGAACCGAGTAGCGAACACTGTCGACCCGTTGCCTACCAATTACTTTTTTTCGAGATTTGTCGCTTCTCTTTTTGAACTGTAGGGCGGGAGACGATTGACCGATTGTCGAATCATTTCAATTTCTTGCTTAAATTCCTCACTCTCGACTCCTCCATAATCTTCCTGCAATTTCGTAGTACTCCATGCGATGGGAAATTCCTTCACTGGCGGAACAAACCGACGCACGCTGAAACTACGGGCAACTTCTGAGAATGCAAGCTCCCCGGACGCAAGTGCCTGGCTCATTCGGATGCCTGCGATATTTGCGGTCACGTCGCAAAAGCTAAACCCTGTAAGTTCCTGAGCTTCATTGATCTCCTCGGAGAGGACGATCGTTTCGGCATTCTTAGGATTGGAGAACGCCGTCAGCAGGCCAGCGGCCACAAAATGTTGCAACAAACCGGTCCGTCCCCAAATGGTCGGGCTTCCTACGAACCGTTCTCTCTTTGCCCGCTCCGCAAGACTTTCACGAACACGAATGCGTTCGGCAATAGGTTCAAATCGCTGAAAAAGATCGCCACGATCAAGCGCAATAGCAAGCCCCATAAAAAAGGCACGCGTAGCATAGCCTGGCGAAAGTTGATCCGCTACCGTGGCGGCGGCGCGTACATACGCCTCAGTAAGCCGGTCTCCATGAAGCGATTGTTCCTGGCGATGTTCTGCTTGCCGATTGACCGCATCGGCCACCCGGTTGACTGATTTCTGAAAATACCAACGAGCAAGTCGTTCGGAGATGTTTTTTGGACTGTCACTTCTTGAGTGTTGTTTTCTGCCCTCAACTCTCGGCAAGACACTCCTGCACAATACATTGGCCATTTGACCGGCGGCCGAATCGTCAGGTTCCGCCTCCGCAAGCCATCCGTAAAGGTCCAAGAGTCGGAGTTGAACTTTGGAAGGAATGACAAGCGGTCTCTGCCAGCCTTGTAGTCGCAACTGTTCGGAGACGAGATTCATCACCAGCAGATTGACAGGATCGTAGACAACTCGAAACGACCTTCGGTTTGCCTGCGCATCACCCAGCACTGGCCGCATCAACGTTGATTTATCAGGACTGTGAGCTGCCCCGAAATAATGGCCCAACTCGTGCAGCAACACCTCCAGCCTCTCGGCCTCTCCGATCCGCGGCCCATGCTCCCGGATCATGATATGATTTTGCAGGGGACCCAACGTTCCGCCCAAACGGGATCGCTTGAGGTTAAGCGTATATTGGCTTGTAAAACCGATAACTAAGTCAGCCGATCCAGCCGGGACGTTCTGTGCAAATTCGCGTAAGCTTTCCTCGAAATTGGTAATATTAGCGTTGGTGTTCCATCGACGAATACCCACCACTTTCAGACGCATCCCAACAAAGAACTCCAGCAATCTGGAAGCAGACTCCAATCGGTCTTTTAGTTTTTTTTCCCAAATTGGCCGGCGCGTCTTTTCGTCATCATCAACTGCAATGACAACCTTAACGGACCCCGGTCGACGGACTTCTACGATTCCTTGACCGCCTACTTTCGGTGGCATTTCTATCCTACCCAGATCGAAACGCCGTAATTCCACCTGCCCGCGAGATGTAGTGACAAGCTGATAAATCGCGTCCGGCCGTAGGGCTCCGACATGCTTTTGGTCGCTATGCCAGTACTGGAAAGAGACAATTCCATCTATCGCAAGTGGCAATACCTCTCCAGGTCGAAGAGCTACTCGATATCGCTGTTGGTCTCTTTGAGGAAATTCAGCCTGGATTGGATGTGGTGTCTGATTGACAAGAATCGTAGTTGACGCACACAGATCCCCGCCCACCGCCGAGAATGCGACCACTCCAAACAACCACGATCCAAGCAGGGCTCCGGGCAGACCCAACCAACGGTGATTTCGATCCATGCGCGAACCCTTATGCCCCGACGTAAATCATCAAAGCTCCCAGCGGGCCAACAGTGTGACCTGTCACCGTGACTGGCAAACACAAACTAGACAAGACCCTGACGAACCGCCCAAACCGCAGCTTGTGTGCGATCAGATACACCTATTTTCTGGAGAATATGCTGGACGTGTTCCTTCACTGTTTCATAACTGATCGAGAGCACCTGCGCGATCTCTTTATTTGTCAAGCCGTGAGCCAACTGGTGGAGGACTTCGCTCTCACGCTGTGTCAGGGGAACTTCGACATCGACTGGCATCCGTGGCGTCGACATGGCACCTGTGACCCTCCGCAACTCCTCACGCCGCCAAACCATCTCGCCTCTACTGGCTCTGACAATCGCATCCAGAAGAGTTTCCCGCGAAACATCTTTTAAGAAATATCCACTTGCACCAAGGGCGACACTACGCGCCATATACGTTGAGTTGTCATAGGTAGAAATCATGAGTATCGGAAGATCCGGTTTTTCATCCTTAAGTCGACTCAACACCTTCAATCCGTCTCCATCGGGCATACGTACGTCCAACAGCACCAAATCCAGGTTCAGTGATAAGCTTGTCTCGAGGGCAGCAGTTCCAGTGCCGACTTCAGCAACTATCTCAACATCCGTACCAGCAAACATACTTCGGAGACCAATCCGGACGACCTCGTGATCATCGGCTATCAATACCCTGATCGGCATGGCAAAAGCACCTCAAAAAATGTTTCGTGTAGCAGCGGAGCTCTGTTGGCACGAACCTGCCTAGAATGCGAACTAGAACTATATTGTTTCCGGCTCACCAGGAGCGGGGGGGGGACAAATGAACCATAGCCCCCCCCCTCTACAGGAGGCCTCGCAAAACTGCAAACCTTATCAATTGTAGGTAATTTCTAAAAATACAGCCACCCGGGGGGAACGTTTTTCACCATTTGTGGGGTAAAAATCGTTTTTTATGTTCCGCACCCAATTACTTGGCGGAGTTTTTACAGTTGCAGGAAAAGTGAGAACGCAAAAAACGCCGACAAGAGAAACGGTACAATACCTCCGCATACGCGCCGCACGCGGACTAAAGCTCCCGTTACAAACCTCCTCAAAAACTTCTGAATTCCATGTCCCGAATTGCCACCACCCACCGCAAGACTGAAGAAACAGACATACAACTCACGGTGAACCTCGACGGCAACGGCACCGCTGAGATCCAAACTGGCATCGGTTTTTTTGATCATATGCTGACGCTTCTGGCCAAACATAGCTGCATTGATCTTACGATTGCAGCGAGTGGAGATTTGCATGTCGATCAACACCATACTGTGGAAGATGTCGGGATAAGTTTGGGACAGGCGTTCAAAGAAGCGCTCGGTGACAAATCTGGAATCCGTCGTTACGGACATTTCACACTCCCCATGGAGGAGTCCCTAGCGACCGTAGCGGTTGATCTCTGTGGTCGTTATGCCTTTGTATTCCGAGCAGAATTTGCAACTCCTAAAATCGGTGACTTTGATAGCCAGCTTGTCGAAGATTTCTGTCAAGCTTTTGCTGCCAATGCGCTCTGCAATCTACATGTGGGCGTTCACTACGGTCGTAACAGCCACCATGTGAGTGAAGCAATATTCAAAGCTATGGCTCGGGCTCTTAGAATGGCGGTCGAAAGCGACGGCCGAATCGATGGCGTCCCCAGCACCAAAGGAACCCTCAGCAACTGACGTCCGACTGGCAAGTGCACCAGCGGGCAGGGACTGTGCATCGTGCCGGTTGCGTTTTCAACGATTTTACTTTATCGCTCGTTGACATACGTTTCAAGAAATCTTGCCAATTGCTGAAAATCCGAACCTGGCTGGATGTACCGCACCGTCGTCACAAGAGTTTTTGGATTGACCAATTGCTCAAAAGGAACGTAGGTCAACTCTAACTGCCCTTTCACGGACACCATAACCCCATTGAGTCGATTTTCCACTAAAGCACGATAGGCCCCGACTCCCAACTGGCTACCCAACATCACGTCGAAAGCATGTGGCTTGGCACATCGCGACTCATAACCGAGTTGCAGGGGAGTTATTTTCTTGGCTCGACCTGTCTGGCGTTGATATTCTTCGCTCACCATATTGGCAAGTTTGCGGCCCAGGTCAATCTTGGCAATGGCAATGTGCCCATGATCGTCACGAGGAACTCCCCGGAGATATTCTTCTGGCAATAATTCTGCAAGACCCTCAGCAACCGCAATCACACCGAAATGCTTGCGATCCTGCTCTTCACGAAGTCGCATTGTCTTGACAATGCGATCAATCACATTCTCTACATTCATGATCGGACGTGTTTCGACATTGCCGGTCTCCGGGTTTGTACTTGTTTCCTCATCCCGATATTTCCCGACGATGTCCTCCATACTAATCACCAGACTCGCCTCCCCAGCAATTGCGGCACCGTAGGCAAGCCAACCGGCACTACGCCCCATGGTTTCAACAAGAAAATAGGCTTTGTTTGCCTCAGCATCCATGACAACATTGCGTATTTCCTCTGCCAATGTTTCCACTGCGGAGAAATAGCCAAAAGTAAAATCAATACCGAAATAATCATTGTCAATAGTTTTAGGCAGGTGAACCACAGGGATCTGGTGAGCATCGGGTGGCAAAAGATCCTGAAACAATTTTAGCTTGTTGGCCGTCTTAAGGGTGTCATCGCCACCGATCGATATCAGTGCGTCGACTCCTAAGGAGCACAATCCTTCATAGACTGCTCGCAATGGTGCCGTCCGCTCCGGATCCATAAGATGGGCCGGATCGGCAATCATCTTACCCGGGTTGTCGCGGGCAGTTCCAATCAAAACACCTTGCGAATTACGTGTGCGCCGCAAACTCTTCTGATCGACCACGAGGTAGTCACGTCCCTCTTGCATAGGATGGTCGGAACCAAATTGAATTAATCCCGAATATCCATACTTTAAGCCAATCACTTCAATCCCATTGCGCAAAAATGAAATTGCGGCCGCCGAGATAACAGCATTTGCGGCAGGCGCAGGCCCGCCAGCAAAAACAATCGCAACACGACGAAAACGCGTGTCTGTCGCTGGCGGAGGGGCAAGGGATGAATCGGGCGACATATGTATTCTCCGTAAAGTCGTACTCGTCAGCGGCAACGAGCTGCTGTAGAACCTTCTATTTTATCGCTGTTGCAAAAACAAACCACTCACCACTTCGGCGATTTTGTCAAAGCAGGTGGATAGACATTCATGCCATGGTACCGACTCGGAACAGGGCCGATCCGACAAGCTGCCTAAAAGCGGCAAGAAACTCAATTATCCCACGTCCGCTCCACGAATGTGGTATCCATTCTCGCTTCGGCAAAAGCAGAATGTCTGAGAATCTCCTGGTGCCGGGTTCTGGTGGTGGCGATACCATCAAGGTGCAACTCCTCCAAGGCCCTGAGCATGCAATCGATCGCCTCTTCTCGAGTTGGCTGATGCACAATGATCTTTCCCACCATCGAATCGTAATAAGGCGACACCGTGTACCCGGCATAGACATGGGAATCGAACCGAACACCGGGTCCACCAGGCACAATCATATGCTTGATCAGGCCGGGTGATGGCTGAAAGTTACGCTCTGGATCTTCCGCATTAATCCGGCACTCAATGGCTGCCCCATGAAGCGCTATGTCTTTCTGCTGGAACGGAAGTTTTTCACCACTGGCAATGTGCAACTGCGTCTTTATCAGATCGACCCCCGTCACCATCTCCGTGACAGGATGCTCGACCTGAATACGCGCGTTTACCTCGATAAAATAAAAGTTGCCTTCGGCATCAACAATAAATTCCACAGTCCCCACATTGGTATAATTGGCCGCACGAATCATTCGTACAGCAGCGGCACACATA
Organism: Pirellulales bacterium; assembly: GCA_030751095.1. Classification (GTDB taxonomy): domain Bacteria; phylum Planctomycetota; class Planctomycetia; order Pirellulales; family UBA7805; genus UBA7805. Next base: position 19,302 of record JASMGX010000040.1, read on the forward strand.
GCCTCTCTCGTTTTTGGCTCAAGATGGGGTGCTGGACTCTCCTCAATCAGTTTTTGATGCCGTCTCTGAACGCTACAGTCCCTCTCCCAGAGATGAACCACATTTCCATGCTGGTCCGCCACAACCTGCACCTCAACGTGCCTGGGATGCTCAACATATTTTTCCAGATAGATTCTGCCATCTCCAAAAGCAGCTTCTGCCTCTCGCTGCGCCTGCTGGAACGCTTGTTTGAGTGACAAATTATTCAAAGCCACTCGCATCCCTTTGCCACCGCCACCGGCAGACGCCTTGAACAAAACGGGAAATCCGATTTCGCGAGCTATCTCCAGTGCCATTTCTTCATTATCAATAAGCCCTTCGCTACCGGGCACCACTGGAACATCTGCCTTGCGCGCCAAAAGTCGTGCGCGATTCTTGTCTCCCAATAGATTCATCGCCTCCGGAGAAGGACCAATGAAGTCGATCTCGCAACTGCGACAAATTTCATTGAAGTGCGCATTTTCTGCAAGAAATCCATATCCGGGATGGATTGCCTGAACATTACCGATTTCTGCTGCGCTGATGACTCGATCGATCTTCAGATAACTCTCCGAACTACGCGGAGGTCCTACACAGAAAGCCTCATCGGCAAGCTGAAGATAATTAGCGTCGCGATCTGCTTCACTATAGATCGCCACCGTTTCAACACCCAAGTCACGGCAGGCGCGAATAATCCTGAGGGCAATCTCACCACGGTTCGCTATGAGAATTCGCTTGTACATCGATGGCTACGCCGAGACATCCACTTTGAAGAGCGGCTGCCCATATTCGACAGGATCACCGTTTTCGACAAGGACAGCGAGAATCTTTCCGGAAACCTCGCCTGGAATTTCGTTAAACACCTTCATCGCTTCAATAATACAGACGGTCGAATCGGGTCCTACATGATCTCCGATTTTCACAAAAGGCCCCGCCTCGGGAGAAGATGCCATATAAAAAGTGCCGACCATCGGACTTTTTATCACCGCGATATTCGGATCTCCCGAATCCGCACCTGCTTCTGAAGTCTGCTTTTCTCCGCCAGGATTGACGGGCACTTGGGGAAGGGGCGATGCCTGGGCGACAGGACTTGCTGCCTGCAAAACAACATCTCCACCCCGACGAAGCCGGATTCGCTGATCCCCCTGTTCCAAATCAACCTCCGACAGCTCGTGTTCCTTCATCAGTTGCACAAGCCGCCGAATTTTCTTGACATCAAAGACATCGCCTGCATTGGACGCTGTCATAGGCCTCTCCCTAGAAGCTTGTTAATCCTGGACACCATGATAACTGTTCCGGTAACTGTTCTACGATCGACTTAACCGAGTTGCGTTGCCGCACTGTCCCAGTCCTTGGGCAAACTGGTGAGCACCTCGTGCCCACCTCGAGTAACCAATACATCATCTTCAATGCGAACACCGCCAACACCAGGCAAATAAATACCAGGCTCCACTGTAACCACCATACCCGCTTTGAGCGGCTCGGAATTCGCAGCAGAGAGTCGTGGCCCCTCATGGATATCGAGGCCAATGCCATGACCCAATCCGTGGCCGAAATACTTATCAAAACCCGCATCTGCAATGACCTTCCTGGCCACAGCATCCACATCAGCACATTTCGCACCGGGACGGATCGCCTCGATAGCACGTTGCTGTGCCTTCAACACAAGTTGGTAAATACGTTTGAGTTTGGGCGAAATTTTACCGGTGTGCAAGACACGCGTCAAGTCACTTTTGTAGCCATCGGGCGAATCAGCACCCCAGTCGATCAACAACAGACCATGTTCACCGATGGGAATATCTTCAACGGTTGCGTGGGGAAGGGCGGCTCGCGGACCCACAGCCACAATTGGCGAAAAGCTACAACCTCGACCGCCAAAACGTCGAATCTCATTTTCAATGGCATGCGCCACGGTTCGCTCTTGATCGATGCCACGCAGTCCACTGCGGACCGTGTCGAAGGCTCTTTCGGCAAGCATCACCGCCTTTCGAATGGATCGAATTTCATCGCGATCCTTCACCATCCGTAAACGTTCTACCAATCCCCCGCACGCAATCCAATGGACATCATCAACACCCTCCACCAACGAACAATGCAAGTCGACCGTCAATGACTTCGATGCAAAACCAACCTCGCGACATCGGCAGCGTCGCAGTACCTTGCGGATAGAACTGATGATTGCTGTCCCGGGAGAGCGGATTTCCAAATCTACGTCAGGACATTCTTCTTTGAGTTGCGTAGTATATCTCGGGTCTGAGAGTACGATCTCGCCATCAGGCAGAAGGAGCAAAAAACTGTCGTCACCACGAAAGCCAGTGAGATACGTGACATTGGTAAAGTTGGTCACCAAAAAACCGTCGGCACCCGATTTTTTCATGAGCCTTCGTAATCTATCTCGACGCAACTGATATCGGCCCATACGATTCTCTATCTGTAAACCACTTGAAGCGGGCAGAGGGGCAAATGTTACAGCATCGCCAAATGCCGAGTTGGAAACCACCTCTAGAAAGGTCCAATTCGACCGCGCCAGGAACAGGTGTGTCAAGAGACCCAAATAGCGTTTCCATCTCTCATCTGTGGCTACTCGATAGCGAATCGGTGATTCCTGAGGTACGATATTGCTCATGGATCAACAACAATTAAAAACGCTTGCCGGAGACTTGCTCGAAGGGAACATTTCCATCGAACAATTTGTTCGCCGGATGACGACTCCTGCAACGGTCAATCTCAATGAGTCTCGAGTCGATTTGGACCGTGCGAGCCGATGCGGTCTTCCTGAAGTCATCTACGGTGAAGGGAAATCACTTTCCGCACTTCAACACATTACCGCCACTCTTCGCGAGCACGGCCACGAAGTGCTGCTGACCCGTCTTTCAAGTGAGAAGGCGGCGGCAATTTCGGCCCATCATTCCAACTGCGTTCACAATGCTTGTGCAAAAACGCTGAGGATTGGCGTTGGTTCTAATAGCGATTCGAAAAGCTGGGCATCGCTAGGCCGGGTTTGCGTGGTATCGGCTGGGACCAGTGACTTGCCAGTCGCCGAAGAAGCGAAGGAGACTGCCCTTTGGACCGGAGTGACTGTCGATACAATCTACGATGTTGGCGTCGCCGGGCCACACCGCCTCACCGAGGAACTCGATACCCTACGGACTGCGGATGCGATCGTTGTTGTTGCCGGCATGGAAGCTGCATTGGCAAGTGTCGTCGGCGGACATGTTTCCAGCCCGGTGATTGCTGTGCCGACGAGTGTCGGTTACGGGGCAAGCCTTGGAGGAATGGCGGCCCTGCTATCGGTTCTCAATAGCTGTGCCAGCAACGTCACTGTGGTTAATATTGATGCCGGATTCAAAGGCGGATATGTGGCCGGAGTCATCGCCAGACAACTTGCGGCATTAAGGAAAGAAGCGTGATCAACAATGACGTACGTTGCGCGATACGTTGATCAAATCAATCGCCAATACAAAATCTTCAATAGCGGTCCTACGAAAAAGTCTTCTTGACGAGCGAATAAGAAAACACCGATTGATGGACGAACAACATCCCTCTCTGCCGACCCTGCATCGCCGGCGACCCGAAAGCCATAAAGGAGATTATGGACGCGTGCTCCTGGTGGGAGGATCGCGTGGTATGAGCGGGGCAATTGCCCTCGCCGGCGTTGCCGCACTTCGGAGCGGGGCAGGGCTGGTGACCGTGGCAACCGCCGAATCCTGCCAGAACATCGTGGCTGGCTTTGAGCCCTCACTGATGACCCTCGGCATGCCTGCTGCTCAGGACGGGACCTTCTCACCCGCATCGACAGATGCCCTCCTGACCCTGGCAGAACACGCCACGGTGATCGGATGTGGTCCCGGCATCGGTCGCACCGAAGCTGTCTTTGATCTCGTCGCGGCGCTGTATGAACAGTTGCCGCAAGCAGCCGTTTTCGATGCGGACGCTCTGACAGGATTGGCCGCTCGCAACAACTCCCTGAGTCGGGCAAGCCAACCACGCATTCTGACCCCGCATGAGGGCGAGCTTGCACGGCTTGTAAAGAAGCAGGGAAAAACGCGCGACGAACGAGAAACGCATGCCATCGAACTGGCAGAGAGGTATGGATTGGTTGTCGTTCTCAAGGGACACCATACCCTGGTCACCGATGGTTCGCAGATGTTTCACAACAGCACGGGGAATGCCGGCATGGCAACCGGTGGGTGTGGCGATGTACTGACGGGCGTGATTACCGCGCTGCTTGGCCAGGGTTTTGGTCCGTTTGAGGCGGCCCAACTCGGCGT
>JASMGX010000410.1 GCA_030751095.1 Pirellulales bacterium
TTTAGTAATTTTTGAGTTTCTTCAATTAAGTTCATTTAAAAAAAGGTTAAAAATATAGAAAATAATATATACGATTATACTGGTTTATTCATTGAATTAAAAAATTCAGCATTATTCTTTGTATTTTTTAGTTTAGAATTAATAAACTCAATAGCTTCCATTGATCCCATTGATGCTATAATCCTTCTAAGAACATTCATTTTTTGTAAGTCATTTTTATCAAACAGCAACTCTTCTCTTCTTGTGCCAGATTTTGTTATATCCATTGCAGGGAATATTCTTTTTTCTGATATTTTTCTATCAAGAATTGTTTCACTATTTCCTGTTCCTTTAAATTCTTCAAAAATTACTTCGTCCATTCTACTTCCTGTATCAATTAATGCTGTTGCAATAATTGTTAGAGATCCACCTTCTTCTATATTTCTAGCTGCTCCAAAAAATCTTTTGGGTCTTTGTAAAGCGTTTGCATCTACTCCTCCAGTTAACACTTTACCAGAGCTTGGGACTACTGCATTATAGGCTCTTCCTAGTCTTGTTATGGAGTCTAATAATATTACTACATCCTTTTTATGTTCGGTTAGTCTTTTAGC
>JASMGX010000411.1:0-330 GCA_030751095.1 Pirellulales bacterium
GTGAAGAAAAGAAAGCCATTCAACCAGAATAAACAATGGTGGAGATGGAACTAAAGGTTTCTTGTTGGGTTGCAGAGCGAAGTCCCGGTGCCTCTGGTTGGGGCCCGGGGCTTTCCTGTTGCTATAAAACCCCATTTTGTCTAGTCTGTTCCCGTGGTGAGTAGGAATGCTGAGCGGGACGCTTTTACCTTGATTGAGCTGCTGGTGGTGATTGCCATCATTGGTATTCTTGCGGCCTTGCTCCTGCCAGTCCTCGCCAAGGCAAAGAATAAAGCAGGCCGACTCAAATGTGCAGGAAACCTTCGGCAGATCACCTTGGCATTGCAGGGG
>JASMGX010000411.1:340-587 GCA_030751095.1 Pirellulales bacterium
TTTCGCTAATGTTAATGACAGCCGGTTTCCCTGGCTCTGTGAACTGGAGGAGCAACGGCAATTTACTCAGGGCTTAACTGGAGGCCCGGGTTATCCGCGGCAGGATCCGGCAAATCGACGTGCCCGCCATGTCACAACCCTCTTTCTTATACCTGGTGTTCGTGATGAGTTTAACAACTCGGGAAGCATACTTTTATCCCCGCTGGATGCGGAAGCCCGTGGGCCCAACGAACAAATGGAATTAAAT
>JASMGX010000412.1 GCA_030751095.1 Pirellulales bacterium
CATCGACGAGTGTAACTGAGTGTAAGGTGTAATTTGAGGTGCTGCCAATTAAGCTGCCAAAAGTTGGAAAGGCCAAGAACTGGCCGACACCGTTGGAGGACGATGCCAACAACGTGAACCCAAGCGACAAGCGGATGAAGACGCTTGTGTCGTCGACCAAGGGATCCGGGATGAAGCTGAATCCGAACTGGGTGGAACAGCTGATGGGACTGCCGGCGGGATGGACGCAACTCCCGGCCCACTGGTTAACCGGGTAGACCGCCTACGACTGCTTGGCAATGGAGTGGTCAACCAGACCGCCGCCAAGGCGTTTGCAACGCTGTCAGCGCGCTTGGATAAGCATTTGAAGGCTGAGTGACTACTTCCCTTCAGCTTTCAATTCTTCACCGGACTTGCCGCCGTGTTTACGGAGGAGGTCGGCGATTTCGCCATTAGCAGACCAATCTAGCGGTGTTCTTCCATCGTTAGCTTTCGCATTGACAGTCGCACCTTTGGCAATCAGTAGTTCGACGATTTCCTTGTGGCCAAATACAGCTGCAGGATGCAAAGGGGTCCAACCATAATCATCCCTCTCAT
>JASMGX010000413.1 GCA_030751095.1 Pirellulales bacterium
CTACCGTCGCCTTCTTCGCGGTAGCAGAGATGATTAGAACTCTTTGCGGCTTACTCACTCGCCGTCCTTGTAGACTCGCTCGCCGTCCTTGTAATGGATTTCTTGCGTCTTGTTGCCATTCTCATCCCACCAAGTCGAAAGGCCTTCGAGCTTGCCGTCCTTGAATTGGATCTCTGATTGTTTCTGGCCGTTTGTATACCAACTAGTGACAAGGCCATCCCACTTGCCGTTGTTGTAATGGTGCTCCCACTCCTTCTGGCCGTTCTCATACCACTTAGTAAAAAGGCCATCTCGCTCGCCGTTCTTATACTGTCCCCCCCAGTACTTCTGCCCGTTTTCATGCCAACTAGCAGCCTTGCCTGAGCCATCGACAACCTTTGTAATCGGACAAGGATCGCCATTCCATTTCCAGGCAGACGCTGAGACTAACCTGCCGTCCCTGAAATGTCTCTCCAACTTCTTCTGGCCGTTTTCATGCCACGCAGTCCAAAGGCCATCTGGTTTGTCGTTCTTTTATTGGGCCTCCCACTCCTTCTGGCCGTTTTTATACCACTCAGTCACAGGGCCATCTAAG
>JASMGX010000414.1 GCA_030751095.1 Pirellulales bacterium
TCCGGTAAAGGATCTTGCAAAGTTCGATAACCTGCACGGTGAGCGGTGGGTAGGGCCGTCATCGCCCGTATCGAGGCGGATAAAATAAACGGCCGGGGGATTGTACGCGCCGACTGGCGAAAGGCAAGCGCCGCGGCTTGTTAGGCGGCGGTGCGGTATGGTGCAGCAGCCGGTGCGTTGCCGCGTAAAAAGCGGGGGTGTGCCGAGGCGCGGCGTGGGCGATTGCATTCGCTTGGGGCCAGGAAAGGTCCCTGGAATCTTTTTCCCCCCTCTCAATCAATGAGTCCTGACCCCTTTTATTCGCCCGGTTCTTCCTCCGTTTCTTGGCCGCCGCCAGCCTTTTCCTTTTTTCGTGCCGTCATGGCCACCCAATCGGGAATTTTGCTTTCATGCTTCTGGGCCAAATCATTGATCGTCGTCATAAGGCTCTCATCGATTGGTGCATGCCAAATCCCTGAACGAATACGCGTAAACCCACGGATAACAATATCTGTTGTCCCACCCTCGCCAATTACCCGAATGCGATGTGAATTTGCGATCAGGTCGTCGACGGGAATCCAAATACCCGTCACG
>JASMGX010000415.1 GCA_030751095.1 Pirellulales bacterium
GAAAAAATGCGATCGGCACCCAGGTCGGGCACAAAGACCCGGTCTCGTGAGGGCCCAAAGAGAGCCGCGTGCGCGTGCGGCCCTTCCTGCCGCGCAGCGTCGACGCTCGAGCCCTGCTGCTCGATGAGCGAGCTGCGCGGGCCAATCGAGCCGTCCGGCAACAGCGGATACGAGACCACCGTACCGTCCTGATAGTTGGCCAGCACCAGCACCCGTCCGTTAGTATCGACAAAACAAGCGCTCTTTCCGTGCGCGGGTCGGCTGCCGAGTAGGCTCAGCTTTCCCGTGGCATCGACGCGGAAGGCCGAGACAAACTCACGGCGGGCCCCTTTGCCGCCCTGGGCTTCACCGGTCGGCTTGCCGTGCGTGGCGTACAGGGTTTTGCCATCAGGCGAGATCGCCAGGTAATAGGCGTATTGGATATCGCTAAAGGTATGCTTGGGGCGCAAACGTCCGCTCGCCTCGTCGAGCGTGAGCGTCGTGATCGCCCCCTGCTCTCCCGCCCCGTAAGAAGCGACGAAATACAAAGAGTCGTTTGCTCGGCTAAGTTCAGTCCCGAAGAGAGTCAGGAC
>JASMGX010000416.1 GCA_030751095.1 Pirellulales bacterium
GGTTTGGATTTCTCTTTTTGCAGACCCTTGGGACTTCCACTGCCAGGGTACTCTGTGTTGATATTGGCAAGATGGTCAATCAGCTCTTTCTTGAGCGAGGCGTAAACGTCAGGGAGCTTCGTCCGCATATCATGCTTCTCGGCAACGTCATTGCTGAGATCGAAGAGAGCGAGATGAGTTTTCTTCAGTTCGGCAATCTGGACATCCCAATCCGGCGAGTTTCTCCCGATTTGGCTCCAAAGCTTGTAGTCCCCCTTGCGAACCCCGATGTTGCCCCACAGCTCAAAGATCATGGTTCGCTCCGGGACATTTTCCTTCCCGCTCGAAAGCATGTGCGGCATCAGCGACATTCCGCGGACCGGGTTTTTCCCATTCATTTTTGGGACAAGGATCGTTGCGGCATCCAGCAGGGTGGCAAAGATGTCGCAATGCATCACCTGATCGTTCGAGATCATGCCTTGCGGCAGTCGACCTTTCCAGTTCATCAGCAGCGGCACGTTCAGCCCACCCTGATAGGTTGTAGCTTTCCCTCCACTAAATGGGCCATTGTTTCCTGGGTATCTACCACCAGC
>JASMGX010000417.1 GCA_030751095.1 Pirellulales bacterium
CACATTGGTCAGTTTATTGTCGTTGAGATGCAGCACCTCTAACTGCGTGAGCTTCTCCAAGGCCGCCTCGGTGAGTTCGCCTGTGCGTTTGTTGATTCTCTTGCGAATCAACTTCTCGATTTTGACATTATTCGGGTCGCTTGGATCAGAAACCCAATTCCAATTCGTCGGTGTCTCCCCACACCCCACCAACGCCACCACCGCACATATCAAGAGAAGCTGTTTCATTGGAATCATTACAGATACTTTGCCAGAATAGGCGCGAGCGCCTTTTTGGTTTTGGCTGGCCACACTTTCTTGTCGGTCATGATGGCGTTCTCCAAGGCACTATGACAGGACCAATCTGCCGGTGAATCAGGGATTTTGGGAATTACATCAATCAGCACTTTCTTGGCTGTGGTAGCGTTGCGGTTTAGGTTTTCTATCACCATTTCAACTGTCACATGCTTCTCGTCGGCCTTCCAGCAATCATAATCGGTAATCATCGCCATGGTCGCATAGGCGATTTCCGCTTCCCGCGCACACTTGGCCTCGCCGAGGTTGGTCATGCCAATCACGTCATATTTGAGCT
>JASMGX010000418.1 GCA_030751095.1 Pirellulales bacterium
GACGGGCTCCTTCCTTCCACGCTTACGGGGATTATCAATCACCTTATTAGGGGATACTTGAAGGGACACCCCTGAAAAGTTGTGGGGTTTTCAGGGGGTTTGTCAAGCATGGTGACGATTAGTTGAGCTGAGTTCGGTATTTTAGGCCTAGCTCCCGCACCGTGTCGCACAGGATCCTGATTAGGAAGTTTCTAGGGGCTGTTTAGTCATCTACCAACAACCGATCCCAGTGGGTCGGTCATCGTCGTCACCGAGGCCGATCTATACGCGGGTTGGTTTAATGCTAGTTATTGTCCACCCCAGAAAGCATGTCTTTTATTCCACCAACAGAACTCAATACACCAGTAGCTTCATAAGGTAAATAGACCACTTTGTTGTTCTGGCCGGAAACCATTTCTTTTCGTCTTCCATCTTGGTCACTCATGACTACCTCAACTATACACCCGCCCCAGCGAGTCAGCAAGCATCCGCTGTTCTAGTTGCTCCCATCCCCCCACCGGAATGTGAAGGGGTCATATAGTAGTAATTAACAACAGACAAGTGAACGCGCAGGGTTCAATGTTCCCGC
>JASMGX010000419.1 GCA_030751095.1 Pirellulales bacterium
CACAATATTCAGGACACCATCAGGCAAACCTGCTTCCTGGCAAATCTCACCCAACCTCAATGCGGTTAAAGGGGTCTGCTCGGCAGGTTTCAAGACTACTGTGTTACCACAGGCCAGAGCAGGCGCTATCTTCCATGTGGCCATTAGTAAAGGAAAATTCCATGGTATTATCTGCCCGACAACACCTACCGGCTCTCTCAAGGTATAGTTAAAAAATTCTCCTCTTACCGGAATTGTCTCACCATGAATCTTATCTGCCCATCCCGCATAATACAACAAGCAGTCAATTACAAGCGGAAGGTCACCATTTGTTGTCTCACTTATCGGTTTACCATTGTCCAATGTTTCCAGCAAGGCTAATTCATCCTTATTCTTTTCTATTAAATCCATTACTCTCAATAGAATCTTTCCTCTCTCCCTGGCATCTGTCTTTCTCCATGGACCATCTTCAAATGCCTTACGAGCAGCCGTAACGGCAAGGTCTATATCAGAGCTATCTCCCTCAGCTATCGAGGTTATGACCTCTTCTGTTGCAGGGTTTAAAGTGTCAAACGTCTTACCTGAAAC
>JASMGX010000041.1:0-1260 GCA_030751095.1 Pirellulales bacterium
CTTCATCGTCACCCTGGTCAATGACTTTAAGATTAAGAACGCGGATCACGCGCTCTATATCGAGTGCGGCGGGCTCGTCGGGTTCGTTCTCATTGCGACCTTGTTTTGCTGGCTAATCCCCGGAGACAACGACATAATCTTCACCACTCTATTCTTTTGGACGCCTCAGCTTGTCTACTATTATATTTTGCGGGCACCGCGCCGTAGCAGCAGCAAACCGCCTGTGGCCAAAACGCGTGGCTGGGTCGACCCGATCAAGGAACCACCTGCTCCCCAGAACACCGGGCCTCGCTACGAACCGACGCCGGCCAACCTCCTCCGAGGGATCGCTGGCGCGACGGCCGGAGTGGGCTGTTTCTTTCTCGCCGGTGGGGTGGTGTTTACCGTGTTTCTCAAATTGTTCGTTGTCGATATTTTCTCGCATGACTTCGAGGATTGGGTATTGTTTTGGGGGTGGCTAGCAATATTTTTTTATGTTGTTTCTCCTGTCGTGATAATCGCTATCATCGTTTATTTTATCCTTAAGGCATTGCGGCGGCAGAAGTGACAACCGTGGTACGAGCGGCGAGGACCACCCTAACCATTGTGCGAACCGACACATGATCTGGATTCCGACAGAGTTTACAGGAGTAAAGACGCCCGATGAGGGACAACTCAGCGTCATTTATATGGTCATTTATATATTGTACACGCTCGCTGCCCTCAGTGTTTTCGCCTTGGGTGGCTACGTATTCTTCCTCTCGTTTGGTCAACCAACGGAGAAGGCCGAACTGGCCACCAGAGCCCGCTGGCTTGGGCCATGCATCATGGCCGCCGCTATCGCAATGAAGCCGAGTTGGATAGTCGCCTTCGTCAACAGGTTCGCGCGGCGTTTAGCGAGGCGTGAAAAGTAACACTCGCTCGGCGCTTTTCATGATACAATCAGACGGCAACCCTCGGGCCGTTGAAAAATAGCCGCGATTGCCCTGCAGCGCACGTCGCGTCGCCATCGAGCAATCGGACCCATTAGCCAACACCAACAGTGATAGATATGTCACAACATTCCCCCGAAGACGAGGAGCCCGAATTCAGCCTGTGTCCACATTGTAAATGCCAAGTTGATAACGAGGTCACACAATGTCCAGAGTGCGGTGGCTTCTTTCCCGCCCTTCGTCATAGACAAGGCAATTTGAGGGACGATATAGCAAATGGTGTCGCTAGTGGCCTATTTATTTTGGCATTTATAGCAACAGGAATTGCAATCTCAACCTTCTTTTTTGG
>JASMGX010000041.1:1360-23410 GCA_030751095.1 Pirellulales bacterium
GCAAATGGTGTCGCTAGTGGCCTATTTATTTTGGCATTTATAGCAACAGGAATTGCAATCTCAACCTTCTTTTTTGGCGCTGTGACGGCTGAGAAGATCGCTGCCGTGGTTATCTCCGCGGTTTTGACTTTTTGTTTTTTTATCGTTGCGCGAAGATGCCGCGAGCGATCCTACAGAATTCGTCTGTAATCGTGATGGCCAACCAATCGTGGCCGCATAGCCCGACTTTGCCGGATCACCTTCGATGTTTGGTCCAGCATGGCAGCAAACAACGAAAGACCAATAATCGTGTCTCTCACATGGTCTTCGTGTCAGTTTCACTATCGTGTGCCAACTCGGACTGGATCATGGACAACAGATGGCGGGCCTCGTCGTTGTACAGGTCAATGGCCTCAGGGTCGACTTCCAGGTCATGCAGGTATTGGAGACGCAGCACATCGCCAAGATGACGTTCCGGGATGAGCGTTGCGAATCCAAATCCAAGTTCTCGGAGACCATCGACTGCGTGAGCGGCACCTGCTTCAGCTAAGGGAAGATCGACCTGCACCACATCGACGTGACCGATTTCGAACTCGTGCAGATGCTGTTGCACAAGTTCGACCGTATCGGCGCCGACCTGTTCGACAGTCAGCCGAGCAAGGTTGCGCTTCCGTTGGAGTTCGGCATGCACGCGGGCGCTACCGACAGCAGGTTCAGGCGGCTCGATTTGACGAAGCAATCCAGATCGCTCGTACATACGGGCGAGGAGATCGCGATAGGCAGAAGGTGCGTAGACCGTGGTCAACTGGGATGTTCCGGTACGGTGGAAGTAGATCACCGTCGAATTTCGTGCGCCTGGTTTCTGTTTGAGTCCCCGGAACTCGGTGGTGGCAGGAATCTCGTCCACAAGGAGCCCGAATTCGGTACCTCCGAGTTCGACGTTGGCCTTCTGGGTAATCTGGTGCACCGCTACCGCGTCGGCATGATACCCAATCAGGTCAGTCTGCTCTCGCAGCTCGTCGCTCGCCCGCTTCTTCAATGAGCGGAGCAGGTGATGGCCTCGAAAGCGGGGATCGACCACGACGATCCCACACTCAACCACCCGATCGTCAGGGTGCTCTTTGACGAGCCCGAGGTGGCCTACAACCTCGCCGGTGTCGTCGACGCCGACCAACGAATTTATCGCGCCGCTAGCCAGCCTCTTCCGCAATTCGTCGGGCAGGTAGACCCATTCGCGTGCATATGTGTAGCCGTAGCAGCGGTAAACACATCGAGCCAGACTCTCGGCATCCGCGGATTGGAGTGGGCGGATGGAGACCGGATGGTCGTCACCGATCGGCTGGTGTCCCAACTCCGGTTGCTCGGCCAAATGGCACAGCGACTCGACAGATCGAGAAAACTCAATCTCAAGGGCATTTCCCCGGTCGCCACGATGCTCGATTCGCAGGTTATGGTCGTGGTATTGGTCGAGAAGCAATCCGATTGGCTGGTCATGAGAAAACCGGAAGCGATCGATGGCGAAGGGCAAACCCTCATCTTCGAGCCGGATGCAGATCTTGTTGTTGGATTCGGTGATAATCAGGGTGAAATCGGTATCATCAGAAACATCGAAGTGCTGTTCGACGATATTGCTCGCCAGCGTTCCCACGGTCTGTTCGACCTTGCGCTGCTCAGTCTCACAAAATCCAGCAACGCTGGCAGCGCTGCCGGCGACGCGAGCTGCCAGGTCTGCCGATGCCGCACCATTGTGAACGTGGACCCGCAGCAGTTCTTTCTTGTTTTCGTCTTGCGTCGTATCCACGATGAGCCCCTATTTGGTTAGCAATGGGCTGGCCGAATGTATTGTGAGGTGAACGCTCGTTCTCGTTCTAACTCTAATGCGATATTGAAATGATTCAACCGGTCACGCGCTTCTCCCGTACCGCCTGAGGGATCTTTGTGATCGAATCCTTTCACTCCACAAATGCTTAACCGGTTTGACCGGTAACAGATACGGACAGCGACCTTAACAAGCATGCCCTCGGTGCGTCGGTCAATTCGACCGATGCACCGGGAGTTAGCCGGTGAACAAGTCCCGGCCAGCGACCAACGCCCGCATTTTGGCATCGGCAACGGTGCGTGGGAGCATCCAAAAGCCACAGTCGGGGTGGACGTACTGGATGCGATCGGCGCCAACTTCATCGGCGACGCGGGCGATGCGTTTTGCAACGGTTTCGGGTGTTTCGACTTCATTGTCTTTGATATCGATGACACCGATACCAAGCCCCAGAGACTTTTTCACATCGTGCAGCATGGCAAGTTCCGACTCGGGGCGCCGGGCGAGTTCCAGCACAACATGGTCTGCTTCCAGCGCGTTGAGGAATTCAACCAGCCGGTTATAAGTTCCTTTTTGGATGGTTTGCCCGCCGTAGTTTCCGAAGCAGAGGTGCACTGCTTTTTCGTGTTGGGCACCAGCCAATACGCAATTAATTCCAGCGGCGGCGATGGCAGCATCTTCGGCGTTGCCGGTGATGTTTGCCTCGTCGACCTGAATGATTTTGGCATCGACTTCAGCCACTTGCTGCTTTAATACTTCTCCCAGAGCCATGACAAGTGCCGAAAGGTCGTGGTAGTGGGTGTCCGCCACGGTTTTGGCCAGCATGTAGGGGCTGGTTACGGTGAATTTCTTGGGGCGGTCGGTCAAATCGCGAAACAGGGCGTAGTCGCTTGCCAGGTCGAGCCTGCCTGGACCAACTGGCCCGGTCACGATCCCCGGCGGTTTGCTGCGAAAGTCCATTTCTTGCTGCTCGCGCCAAAGCACCAACTGGTCGTGATCCAGTGTGGTTTCGATTCCCGACATGGGGCGCACGAAATAGTCAATCATACCGTTGGTTTCGGCATGGTTGATATCCCAGCGGTAGAGTTCTCCGTCGGCTACGACGTCGATGCCGGCCAACTCCTGGATTTTGAGCACGGCGAGCATTGCGTCCCGCAACGATTCGGTATTACTCACCATTTGCAGCCACGAAGGGACAGGATAACTACCTACCACGGTTGTTTTGATCACGGTTTCAGTCCTAGTGATGCGAATGACCAGTTCTCAGCCGTTTGCATGGTTGCCATGTCGGGTAATGTTGCAAAACCAGTACCCGGGCATTGAAGCGAAGCAATCTCAAAAAAACCGTTCACTACATTGGGGCCGATCACTCCCTGTCGACGCCCAAGGAAATCGGGATGGGCCTTCAGTGCCGCTTCTTGCTCTTCGGGCGGAAGATAGGAAATTCCCGGGTGGTAATGATGACCGTTACGTTCGATGTGTTCAAGCCCCAGGGTTGCGACCAGGCAGAGGTCGCTTTGCACCGGGATGACACCAACCGAGCAGAGATCTTCGCCGGTCATCACAAATGGAGAAGACCCGGCCATCTGGTTTAAATGTCGGGTGAGTCCGGCATTGAGCAGGCTGCGCAGAAGACCTTTGCAACTTTTGCTGCTCACCCCGCGATATCCACAGTCGATTGCCTGCCGATACGAGTCTCGGGTGCCATCCGACTCATCGATGATCACGGGGATGGTTTCTCCCAATGTGCGAACACCCGACGTATGCTGTGGGTCCAGAGCGATCGAACGTTCAAGAGGTTGTTCAATCACAAGCGTGTTGGCAAGCAGTGTTGTGAGCTTCGCATTGCCGCGGAGTTGCTCAACAAGTTCACTGAAGTCGTCGGCTTGCTTGTACTGCTCATTTCCATCAAGCGTGAGGCGATAACGATTGCCCAGCCTTGGTTCTACGACCGAGACAAATTGTTCCAGACGAGCGATATCGCGATCGAGTTGGTTGGCAAGCTTGATCTTGAAATATTGGATTCCCGTTTGGTCGATGTACTGGTCGACCGATTGGGGAAATCCATCGTCGAGGCGTTCGTCAGCGGGGATATCGCTGCTGGAGAGTGGATCAGTCAGGCCAATGGTGTGGCGGACATAAAGTTGCTGGCGAGGTTCTTTGGGCAACCATGCCGCCGGTTCGGTACCGGCCAGTTCGGGATGAATGTCACCAGCACGTATGCTCAGCACATTTTTCCGGACCAACTGGTTCAAGCTTGAATTGGTCGCCCGACTGATGGCATCAATCACCGCCCGCTCGACTAAACTTACACCAAACCCTGCCAGCAACTCGGGCCAGTGTTGCTGGAGTGCTTCGTCATGAACGCGATCGTCGAGTGCCAACCAGGCGTAAAAAAAATCGTCCGGCTTCCGCAGTTGGTCAGCCATGACGCGCTCGGCGAAGTGAATTGCCGAGAGCATTTCTTCGATTTGCTGCCGGTAGTTCTTGGTCGGAGTTTTGTCGAACCAGCCGGGAGGTAAACAGTCGCCGCTGTAACCAACTGCCAACGAGCCGTTGATTTCAATTTGGGCCTCGAGGACCGCTTGTGGGCAGGTTGTCAGACAGGCAGTTCCATAGCGAAAAGGTAACCGCGTTGTCGAGTTACGGAGTCCCAGGCGGGTTTCTTTGAGCGAAATCCTCATCCGTGGTTACGCGTTTGCCGTTTTCGGGAGTATTGCGAATGGGAACCTGCCCGGCCGATGCAGCTCATACATCCTGGGGTACTTCAAACGGCTTACGGTAATTTCGTGTCATCATCAGATTAGCTTCATCGTCACCCACGATGGTTTCGGTCTGTGGGTCGATTTCCAGCGGTCTGCCGAGTTGGTACGTTGCGTCGGCGAGTTCCATTCCGACAGCCTTGCAGTTTTCCTGGATTGTTTGCAGCGACTCGACAACTTGCTTGTTGTCTCCCAGCGTCTGACTTCGCGAATTGAAGGGTGCCTGTTCTCCCAGGCGGTATGAAATATTTCCCAGATGACACAGCGCTGCCGAGTAGTGCGCCGTTTCTGCGTCGGCATTACAGTCCTCAGGGCGACGGCTGCGCATCGCGGCAAGGAAACTGCCAAATTCCTTGCCGGGCGTTACCTGTCGTGGATTGCCACCTTCTACGGGGATCGCCTCTGTGCCGTCTGCTGGATAAAAGAGGCCCTTTTTGATCATTCCCTCAGTGGTGTAGTACTCGTTGTGAACCACCTTGGAAAAACCATCGTGTTTACCGACCAAGCCGCGGGTTTCGAAGACAAGCAGCACATCGCCATACTCGTAAACCGAGAGTTGCGTGTTGGGAGTCTGGCCTTGATCTTCATAGCCAAACCGACCTCCCAGGCTCCAAACCCGTGTGGGCAGGGTGGCGCCGGGAATCGCCCAGCGGGCAACATCCATTTCATGGACACCTTGATTCCCGCTATCGCCATTACCAAAGTCCCAGAACCAGTGCCAGTTGTAATGGGCGAGGTTTGCATGGTAGGGCTGGTCAGGGGCCGGCCCCAGCCAGAGATTGAAATCGAGATGGTCGGGTGGGGTTTCTATCGGCTTGTTACCAATCGACCAGCGTGGTTTGCAACAATAACCTTTCGAAACCAGTAATTTGCCGTAGTTGCCCGACTGAAGGGCAGCGATTTCGTTAGCCCGCTCCTGGCTCGACCGTTGTTGGGTGCCGTGTTGGACAACCGTGTTGTATTTTCGGGATGCCTCGACACATTGGCGACCCTCGAACACGTTGTGCGAAATCGGCTTTTCGACATAAACATCTTTGCCAGCCTGGCATCCCCAGATCGTGTAGAGTGAGTGTGTGTGGTTACAGGTCGCGATCGAGATGGCGTCGACATTCCGATCATCGAGAACGTGCCGAATGTCTTCGACACATTGTGGCTCTGGAGCTCCATTGGCTGCCAGTCGCTTTTTCGCAGGGCCGAATTGGCTGGAGTCGACATCGACCAGATGGGAAACCTCCACGCCGTCGATCTTGGCAAAATTGGAGTAATGGGACGAGCCGCGCCCCCGGATGCCAACGACCGCAACGCGAATCCTATCGTTAGCTCCAATCACCTTTCCCGAAGATTTTGTCCCGGCGATCGTGACGAGCCGAAGGGCAGCACCTCCTGCAGCACTGTATTTCAAAAAAGTCCGGCGAGACAGCATTGACATGGCTCGGGGTCTCCAGAAATTGCTAACGGCATGGCGTACAAACAGACAGTTAGAATTATGGAAAAAATGGCTCAAAAAATCAAGCTTACAGGCCGCTTTCCCTGCTACGATGCGTCAAACACTTCGATCGTGTAGCATTTGGGGTGACTCTCGCTGGCCGTGACAATCCAGCTGGATTGGGGTTGATTGTCGGTTTCTTTTTTCAATTGCATCGAGGTTCGTACGTGATTGCCATCGATTACGTCGTATTGGTTGGCTACTTCTTCATCATGGCTGCCATTGGTGTCTGGGCGCTTCGCCGCACCAAACGCCAGATAGATTATTTCATGGGGGGCCGCAGGTTTGGGAAACTGCTCCAGACGTTTGCGGCCTTTGGGGCGGGAACCGGGGCTCAAGATCCAATTCTCGTGGGTCGAACCACCTGGACCAGTGGACTAACCGGTATCTGGAGCGTGCTGATGTGGCTGTTCGTCACACCGGTCTACTGGATCACGGGTGTTTGGTACCGCCGCCTGCGCCACCTTACCCTCGGAGACTTTTTTGTAGAACGGTATGAATCACCGGCGATGGGCGTTGCGTATACATGTTTTGCACTTGCATTCTGTTGTATGTACCTCTCCACCATGTTCACCGGGATCAGTGCGGTAGCGGCTGCCATGTTCGGTATCACGACCGTGGAACTATTTGGAGAACAAGTCCAACTACAAATGGTTTTCGTACCGACGATTGCACTTTTTGTGGTGATTTACGGTGCGCTTGGTGGTTTAACTGCCGCCTATTGGACCGACTTGATCCAGGGTCTTTGTATCATTCTGTTGTCGATCTTGCTGATTCCCTTTGGGCTCAACGCCCTGGTCGACAAATTCGGGAATCCGGAATCACAGACCTTGTTTGACGGTTTCCGGATTTTGCACGAACGCCTTCCCGCAAGTTATTTTGAAGTGCTTGGCGGGCCGCGGGCGGGAGAATTCCCGCTGCATTATATTATCTCGCTTTCGCTCCTGGCGGTTGTCGGTATCGTTGTTCAGCCGCATTTTATTGTCACCGGTGGGGGGTCCGCAAAAACCGAGAGCAACGCTCGGATCGGTCTTGTAACCGGCAATTTTCTCAAACGACTGTGCACCGTGGGTTGGGCCCTGACCGGCCTGATCATTCTGGCACTTTTAGCCGACAATATCGAAATTGCCGAGGTGAAAGATCGAGCCTGGGGCGTTGCCAGCCGCGAATTGCTGGGTACTGCCAAAATGGGACTCGTCGGACTGATGCTGGCGTGCTTGATTGCGGCGCTGATGAGCACCGCCGATACGTTCATGCTGGTTTGTTCGGCATTGGTTGTTCACAACGTTTACGCTCCTTTCTTCAATCCCAATGCCAAAGAGCGGACGTATGTGAATGCCGGAAGAATTGCCGGACTGATTGTTGTTGCAGGATCGGTGTTTGCAGCATTGGCGATTAGTGATGTACTTAAGCAGTACACAATGGCGTTGGAATTACCAATCGTGTTTGCTGCGCCTTTCTGGATCGGAATGTATTGGCGAAGAGCCGGTAAGTTGGCCGCCTGGGGGACCGTTTTGTTTGCCTTCGTCACCTTCTTTGTGGCACCGATCATGCTTCCGAGGCTCTGGCCTGGCTTGCGGGAGGATCCCCGTTTTACCATCGCCACCAATCGCGTCAGTCGAACGATTTCCCGCGAGGCGACTGCTGTCGACGCTGACCGGCGCACGGGTTGGGAGGCGGCCCATCAAGAGGCTTTGAAGAATCCTGATGAAGCAGAACGGAAGTCGCTCCTTAGCAAGTTGGGTCCTGCGCCGCCCCAGGCAGTCGCTGGCGAGTCGTTCCAGGAAACACTGCCGCCACTGGGGGGAACGGCAGTGTTTTGGAGTGGTGGTTTGAAACCGGCAGAGGGCGAGAAAACAACCTACGAAACAGTCAGCGATTCCAGCGAGGGAAACGTCAAAACGGTCGTCGAGCGGCCGTTGGGAAAATCGGTAGGGCAAGGATCGTTCAATGTTGATTTTTTGCTCTATCAATGGTTGGGGGTCGATTTTTCCGGGTTGTCACCGGCAATGCTTAAAACCATGCGTTTGCCTCCCCGCCTGATTACCCCGTTTATGCTGCTTTTCGTTCTGTCTTGGTTAACGCCAAGAAACAGTAAGAACGCGCTCGATCGGTTCTACGTGAAGATGAAAACGGAGGTTAAGCCCGAACCGGAAGAGGACCAACGTGAGATGGAGGCTTCCTATGGCACACCTGACCGTTTTGACCAACTCAAGATTTTTCCGAATTCAGAATGGGAATTCACCAAACCGAGTTTTTTCGATGTGATCGGGTTTGTCGTTTGTGTGCTGATCTGTTTTTTGATCGTCGGATTGCTCGTGTTCCTGGTAAGCCTGGGTGGTTAAAAAACGAGAAAAGCATACACTCTTTGTAAGGTCTGAATAGCTTCCAAGTAATTCACGAGCTTCCTTCTTCCTGAGAAGACAATCTTCCTGAGAAGACAATGCTTGTAAAGGCTGCTTTTTCATTATTCGCTTTGTAGGGCATTCAATATTCGGGACATCGGATTTCATGGTGCGCTTCTTAAAAAAAGCACTGCTTCGATTATGCTGTTTTGGATTGATTCTTTTGTTGTTGAGTCACTCGACAATCCTTGCAGAGGTGGTTAGCTCTAAGGATGGGATTGCGGTTGCAGAGATGCATGGTCAGCCGATGTTTGTAATGATAGGGCGCGAAAAGGGCGATTGCATTCGCTTGGGTCAAGATAAGGTTCCTGACACCTTATTAACCCCCCGGTCTTTCTCTCCGCTGCTGAGCGCGGATAATGAAAAACACTAAGTGGAGGACCGTTTTATGAATACTCGCGATAGCAAACTCGCACTGGCTTTATTACTTCTGATTCTCTTAATCTGTACCGCCGGTGGCTGCGGACCGCCCGAGAATGAATCGCAACCTTCCGGGGCAAATCCCACCGCGCGTGAGCAGGCAGGAGAATCTGTAAAGGCAAAGACCGCTCCGGGCGAAAAAGCGAAACCGTCGACGGCCGCCGCGGCGGTCGTGCCGAAGACATTCGGGCGGGCAGAGGAACGTAAAGCCATGGTTGAGCGCCAACTAATCCGCCGCGATATTCGCGACGGGCAGGTACTGGCCGCCATCCGCCGCGTGCCCCGTCATTTGTTCATCCCCGAGAATCAGCGACCATTTGCCTATCAAGATCACCCGGTTCCCATCGGCCTGGGGCAGACCATCTCCCAGCCCTACATCGTCGCCTACATGACTGAGATGTTGCAGCTAAAAAAGAGCGACCGTGTACTGGAAATCGGAACGGGCTCCGGCTATCAGGCAGCAATCCTGGCCGAACTGGTTCGGGAGGTCTATTCGATCGAAATCGTTCCCCAGTTGGGTGAGCGGTCCAAAAAATTGCTGGCCAAACTCGGATACCGAAACATCCACGTCCGTGTAGGGGACGGTTATAAAGGCTGGCCCGACAAAGCGCCGTTCGATGCGATTATTGTCACCGCCGCCCCTCCGAAAATCCCCCAGCCTCTGCTTGATCAGTTGGCAATCGCCGGCCGCATGATCGTTCCGGTAGGCAATCTCAGGCAGGAACTAGTCCTGATCCACCACACAGAAAACGGCTACCAGCACAAAAACGTATTGCCAGTCCGCTTTGTTCCCATGACCGGCGAGGCCCAGCAGTAACCGAGTTGCGGCAATCCGCAATAAAGTCGTGACTGCCGCAGGGGAAAAGAAGAACATCCGCCCGACACATTTCTTGTGGGCAATTCGCAATTGCCTCGGTTCTCTCTCGGCTGCCGCGAAGAAGACGATGGCGAACTCGGCGACGAGCCGATGAAGGGCAGGCAATGTCGACCTCTGCCTTTGGCCTGCACCATCTTTCTTCCTGAGAACCGTCTGTATCTAATACGAGCGATGTCGTGCCATCGTACTCGCTGTATGGGGCTGGTCGGTTTAAACAAGGAAAATTGTCATGCCAAATGATTTGCTTACAAAACGTCTACTTGCGATTTTCTGGTTTGCTTCTCTTATGGCGGTCTCCGTTACCGTCCACGGCGAATCTACCACTATGTTTGGCAAGAAAGGTCCCTATAGCGTCACGATGTCGGAGGTATCCGACCAGGGACTGCTGCTCGTGCCTCACTCGGCCGATGGAACCGCTGAAAAAAAACAATGGCCCGGTATCGTTTTCGGCCACGGTCTCTGCGGGCCGGCGCGCGGTTACACCGATACGCTTGAGCGGCTTTGCTCCTGGGGCTTTGTCATCATCGCAAACCAACAACAAGAAGACTGTGGCGTGTTGAATATTCGCAGGCCTCTCCAGTCGTTACGAAGCCGCGGTAAATTCCAATACGCGGCAAATTCATCGATCATGGCCGGCAACATCACAAAGAATCTGCACTATCTTGCTTCGCGGAGTGATGTGAATCCAGATGCCCTGGCATTGGTCGGTCACAGTATGGGAGGAGGAGTTTCAATTGACGTTGGGACTGCTGTCAACACCGAACAACCCGGATATGTGAAGGCAGTTATCGGAATTGCACCCTGGAATGGTGCTCGTCCGGTCCCGAGTTCCGTCGTTGCCAAGCTGGGCGCTCCGCTGCTGCTCTTCTGCTCCTCGTCCGATTCGTTGTGCCCCTGCTCAGGGGCTGCCACCGTATCCGATTCGCAAGGACCTTTTACCTCGCCCGCAGTGGTGGGCATCCCCATGCTGTTTGGCGGTGGCGCCGATGTCTACTGGAATGGTGGCGTCGATGCGATTTATAAAAATGCCCGCACCGCGATATTAATGCAAGTCAAAAAGGTCAGCCATTTCACGATTGCGGGGACCGATGGCAAACAGATGGAGAACCTCGCCTATCAGTCGACCAACCTCTACGGATTGAACTTCAATCACCCACGTCGTCCCTATGCGATGATCCCCACACTCGAATACAGCGTCGGTTTCCTCTACGATGTATTGAACATCGACCGGCAGCGTGGAAAAACAATGCTTGCCCGCGCCGAGCAGGACAATCGGATCGACAAGGTCCTTTCGAAGTAGTTTTCTCGTCGTCCATCGACTGTGGCGAGAAAAGAATCAGTGGCGGCAACCAAAGGATGCGGAAGGCGGTTGAGAACCCCGGCCGATTGTTGGCTTCGTGCTGCCGCAAGAGGTAGAATGAACCACCGCGCTGCTGGGTCTGGGCACCACCATGCACACAAAGGAGAACGCGATGAAGATTGATCTTTATACCAAAGTTATTTTGACCGGTATTTTTGCCTGCTTGTGCCTGCTTCTCTTGCGGGATATCGGGTTCGAGTCTCGTGCCGAGGCCAACAGTGCTGCAAGGCCGGTTCAGGACTGCCGGATTGTGGAGATCAAAAGACACCCGCAAGCGAGTTGGCACGCGATCGAGTTTCGCAATCCGGGCCCGGGGCTCATCGGTCCGCAATAGTTTTGCGCGAGAGCCACTCGACATATTCAACCACGTTCCCGTCCGGATCGGCAAAATAGAGCCAGCGGACTTTGTTTGCAACCTCCAGCGGTCCGCGGAGGATGGCAATGCCCTGTTCCTTCAGCGCGGCCGCCGCGTGAATCAGATCATCGACCGCAATTGCCAGGTGGGGGCAGTAGGGAGGCGCGGGCGGAGGCCGCTCCCCTTGAGACTCGCCCAGGACCGCGAGCAGCTCCAAGCGTACGTCACCCGCCGAGAGAAACGCGCACTCTTCGGCCTCCTGCTCATTGCGATGTCGCCAGGTTTCTTCGAAGCCGAGCCGGTCGACGTAAAACCGGACGGCAACATCCAGGTCGGCGACCTCAAAGGCAACATGATCGTAGCGCATGGCGATTGTTATTTCCTTCCGCTCTATTCTAGAGCAATTTCCCCGATTTCTAATATGCCTCGCACGCACGTTCTGCTTTTTTTATCAGCGCCGCGTTTGAAAAGAGGTGCCGCAGTAGCGATCGTTCAGGAAACATCGCCCGTTGACGCTCGGTGCGGATTGGTCGATGATTCCCAAAGCGGTTAAAGCCTCGTGGGCAGAGCCCGTGCGGTATTCCGGCTCCCGGTTGTCGCAGACCACATATGGCGAAGCGTTCGTGGTTGTGCCGCCAGCGGGGATCGGCACTCCCGTCGGCTGCCTCCCCAACCTCCTAACTCTGCTGCGATAAACAACCATCGAGGAGATGAGATCTGATTTAGCAATCGCTTTTGATTGCACTCCCAACATGCTTCCAATCGACAATGCCAAGGCATTGCCTGGTATCGGAGTCGCCGAATATGGAACAACATCCGCTGATTGACGTGATCTGGCTTGCCCTCTGTGCCGCGTTGGTGTTCCTCATGCAAGCCGGATTCATGTGTCTCGAATCGGGACTGACGCGATCCAAAAACAGCATCAATGTCGCAGCGAAAAATATCACCGATCTGGGGGTGTCTGTTTTTCTTTTCTGGGCCTTTGGTTTTGCGTTGATGTTCGGCAAAAGTGCCGATGGCTGGATCGGCAGCAGTTATTTCTTCACGCCGATCGGACAAGGCGCGGCGTGGCTGGGTGCGTTTTTTCTTTTCCAGGCCATGTTCTGCGGCACGGCAACGACGATCTTTTCGGGTGCCGTGGCCGAGCGGATGCGTTTTTCCGGCTATGTCGTCGTCGCTATTTTTCTCTCGAGTTTCATTTATCCGGTATTCGGGCATTGGGTCTGGGGGGGCCACCTCACCGGCACGCCCGGCTGGTTGGAAAAACTGGGATTCATCGATTTCGCCGGTTCGACGGTGGTCCATTCGGTCGGTGGCTGGGTCGGTCTGGCAATGGTATTGATTTTGGGGCCGCGTAAGGGGCGCTTTCCCGACAACCGCTCGCCGCAAAAAATCCAAGGGCACAATCTTGTTGTCGCAATCCTGGGCGTCCTCCTGCTGTGGTTCGGCTGGTTCGGGTTCAATGGTGGCAGCACCCTGGCAATGAATGCGAGCGTCCCGGGGATTCTGGCCAATACGATGCTGGCGGCCGTGTCAGGACTTGTCGCCGCTCTGATCGCGAGTTGGGTTTTTCAACACCGCCCCGAAGTTGAGAAGATCATGAACGGTTCACTCGCCGGACTCGTCGCGGTGACTGCCAGTTGCAATGCAATCAGTTCAACGTCTGCGGTGATTATCGGTGCCGTTGGAGCCCTGATCATGCTCGGCCTTGAGTGGCTGCTCGTTCGATTCCGGATCGACGATGTGGTAGGCGCCTTTCCCGTACATGCGGGTGCCGGTATCTGGGGAACCTTGGCGGTCGGTTTTTTTGCCGATCTGCAAATTCTCGATACTGGCCTTACGCGCGGTGAGCAAATCGGCGTGCAGATGTTGGGGGCTGTCTCCTGCTTTGTCTGGGCATTTTGTCTGGTCTCGATCCTCTTGCGTCTGTTCAATCGGATCTTCCCTTTCCGCGTCAGTCCGGAGGTAGAGCATGTCGGACTCAATATTTCTGAGCATGGCGCCACGACGGAGATTCTCACTCTGTTTCAGGCGATGGACCGACAGGCCAAATCGGGCGATATGAGCATCCGCGTCCCGGTCGAACCCTTTACGGAAGTCGGCCAAATCGCGGATCGCTACAACATGGTGATGGGCAAACTTGATGATTCGACAAAGGAATTGAAGACGGCTCATTCACGTATGAAGCGCGATCTGGAATCGGCGGCTCTCGTTCAACAATCGCTCTTGCCACAACAAGCACCCGATGTCCATACCGCTCGTTTTGCCTGGCACTACCGTCCCTGCGATGAACTCGCTGGCGACATTCTCAACGTCTTCCAATTGGACGAAAAACATGTCGGTCTTTACGTGGCCGATGTCAGTGGCCACGGTGTCGCGGCCTCACTGTTGTCCGTGGCAGTCAGTCGCGTATTGAACCCTCAGCCATCCTTGTCTTCGCTGCTGGTACAACCGGGAGACAATACCACCTCGCTTCGTATTGTTCCACCGCGTGAGGTCGCCTATCAATTGAACAAGCGATTTCCCATGGACCAATCGGGCGGCAGATATTTTACGCTGCTTTACGGCGTGATCAATGTGGAAAGCAACGAGTTCCGTTACATTGCCGCAGGGCATCCGCCCGTGATTCGTTGGAATGCGCAACAGGCCCCCGCGATGGTCGAATTAGCCGATATGGCGATTGGCTGGGTGGACGACGCGGAGTTTGAAGAAAAAAGAATCCAACTCAACAAAGGGGATCGGCTCTGCATCTACACCGACGGAATCCCGGAAGCGATGGATGCGGACTTAAAGCAGTTTGGCAACCAACAACTACTCGATACGATCGACAGCAATCGAACCGGTACGCTCGAACACGTACTCGACAAACTGCTGGAAAAAATCGAACGCTGGTGCAGTCCAAACGGCCCCAAAGACGATGTGACCATCCTGGCGGTCGAAATTCTCTGAGTCGGCAATAGACTGCGGGTCGCGATGATGTAAGGATCCTACCTGCTCGCCGGAAGGGCTCTCTGAGTCCATTGCCATGCAGTGCTGCCGCGGCGAAGCAGGCAGCGCAGAAAAAGAGGCGCCGTAGTAGCGATCGCTCAGGAAATATCGCCCGTTGACGCTCGGTGCGGATTGTTCGATGATTCCCGAAGCGGTTAAAGCCTCGTGGGCAGAGCCCGTGCGGTGTTCCGGCTCCCGAATGTCGTCAACAACAACAAAAAAAGAGAAAACCAAAGATGTCCGACCCTGAACAACAGCCGGTGCCAGCCCAACAGAAGCGTTCGTGGTGGAGCCGCAACTGGGGATGGGCCACTCCCGTCGGCTGCCTCCTCATCCCCCTACTCTGCTGCGGCGGTGGCTTCGGATCCCTTCTTCTCTTTAGCACGACCCTCATAAAATCTTCCGTAGCCTACACGGAATCTTTGGCGGCCGTGCAGGCAAACGCTCAGGCCCAGCAGCTCCTCGGTACCCCGATCGAAGCGGGCTTCTTCGTAAACGGAAGTGTCAATAAGCATTTGTCTACAGGTGTCCATTCCTCGAGTGAGGATTCTGTCAGCGTCCAATCTACCGGATCTGCCGAACTCACCTACCCCGTCTCCGGTCCGGACGGATCGGGAACGGTCCGCATCGTCGCCGAGATTCACGGGGGCGAATGGACGTTTAAAACATTGGTCCTGACGATTAATAAAACGGGTAAGAGCATCGACCTAATACCGCAGAAATAGTGGCCGACCAGCGCGGCGGCTCCTTTTTTTCGCACGACTCAGCCCTTCGGCCCGAACGAAAGTGACAACGAGACCATGACAGCCCTGCTTCCCGATTGCAAAGATAGAGCCCGGCTCGATGCGCTCTTTGCGAGCTTCCTCGCCGCCAAAGAGCATGCAATCGGCTATCCATCCGGAAGTTATTTCGACAATCGCCCCATCCGGCAGTTTCTCGAATTGAGCCTCAACAATGCGGGCGACCCGTTTGGAGTCGCCACCCCCAATCGCCTCAACACGCACCCCTTTGAGCGCGAAGTGATCGAACACTACGCCGACACATTCCACGCTCCGGAGAATTTCTCCGGCTACGTCACGGGCGGTGGGAGCGAAGGCAATTTGTACGGCATGTATCTGGCGAGAGAAAAATACCCGCGCGCCACAATCTACTTCAGCGATCAGAGCCACTACAGCATCGAAAAGAACGCCCGGCTCCTCAAAATCCCATATACCAAGATTGCTTCATCCGAAAAGGGACAGATCGACTATGCCGCTCTGGCCGAGCAGCTCCGTCGCGATCCGGGCAGTGAGGCGATCGTGGTTGCCAACATCGGCACCACCATGCTCGGCGCGATCGACCACGTCCCAAAAATCCTCGACATTCTTGACGATACTGGAAAGACCGACCACGCGATCCACTGCGATGCCGCATTTTTCGGGATCCCGCTCTCTCTGATCGACGCCGAGGTCTGTGCGGACTTTGACTTCCACCAGGCAATCGACTCGATTGCCTGTAGCGGCCACAAGACCAGCGGCTTGCCGATCCCGTGCGGCTTTGTGATTGTGAAAAAAGAGAATGCCGACCGGATTGCCAAAGCGATTGAATATATCGGTGCGAGCGACAACACGATTACCGGTTCGCGGAGCGGGATCGCGCCGCTGTTGCTCTGGTACGATCTGAGATGCATCGCTGCCAATAGAGCTCTCGTGAAACAACAGTACTTGGACTGTTACGAAAAGGCGCAGAGCGTCTCTTTGCAGATCGCGGCCCTCGGGGTGGAGTCTTTTGTCAACGAGCACTCCAACATTGTCGTCTTTGAAAAACCCCCGAACGACATTCCAGAACGTTGGCAACTGGCGACCGAGGGAAAGTGGTCCCACCTGATGGTTCTGCCGCACGTGACCGATGCGGTCCTTGTGCGATTTCTCGACGAGATGGCGGCAACTGCAGGCACCCTGAGTGTTTCGTCCTGAAAAAGGATGGAGGCAAATTGCCGTTTCGCCTCAGCGACCGGAGCTGGTATACTGACAGTACCGTGTGGCGGTGTCGTAAGACACTGTCGCGCTCCCGCCGCGGTTTTCCTCCAGCACTCCCTTCCACATCAAAACGCCTCTCATGCAACGAGCGATCGAAATATTCACCGGTCTGGTTCTCACAACCACTCTCGCAGCGGCCGAACCGCCGCCGCTCCGTTTTGATACCAGTGATTTTGGTCCGGCGGGCAGCGACGCTCCGCAGATCGAACCGTGGCGAGAGATCCGCATCGACCCGCTCTACGGAGGCCATTGGATCGTTACGGGCGATCTCGATGGAGACGGAGCAGCCGACATCGTCTCTGCCCAGAATGCCCTCGGCGACGGCATCCATACCACCTCCTCGGCGGTCGCCCAACGACTCGATGGAAGTATTCTCTGGCGGTGGGGAGATCCGACGGCCGGCCAGAAGGAGGTCGGGTATGACGTTGGTCTGCAGATCTACGACTGGGACGGGGATGGCAACAATGAGGTGATTTTGCTCACCGAGGGTTTTTTGGTCGAACTCGACGGCGCCACAGGCCAGGTGCGTCGCCGCTTTGCGATCCCGAAACGGGCGACCGACTGCCTCATCTTTGCCAATCTCAGCGGCGGACCGCGGGCGACCGATGTGATCGTCAAAGATCGCTACCGGCGGATCTGGGCCTACAACCAAAAGGGCGAGCAACTTTGGGGCGGTGACTGGAAACCGGGCGGCTATCCCACCGCGCACCAGGTGCGACCGATCGACCTGGACGGCGATGGCAAACATGAACTTATGGCCGGCTACGTGATGCTCAACTCCGACGGCACGATCCGCTGGACCTACGAATCCAAAGTCATGGACCAGTCCCGCGGCCATCTCGATTGCTGCCGCGTGCTGCAACGCGGCAAGCGACCGGAAGATTTTCGCCTGCTTCTGACCTGCTGCGGCGATGAGAACATCGCCTGTGTGGACGGCAACGGAAAAATCCTCTGGGAATCTCCCGGCCACCACTTTGAATCGATCCAACTCGGCACCATTTTTCCCGACCTGCCGGGACCCCATATTCTCGTCGACATCGCGCATCGTCCCCCGGGTGAGAACCCGCTCTGGGTCATGGATCCGGAAGGAAACGTTCGCGGAAAACTCATGCTCGAGAACAGCCGGATCCACGGTCTGGTCGATTGGAACGGCGATGGGTATGAGGAGATTCTTCTCTCTTCGGCACGCGGACTCTTCGACTACCGGGGCGTGCGGATCGGCACCTTCAACACCGGCAGCCCGGGTAGCGTGATGCTGCTGGGCGACATGACCGGCGATGGGATTTCGGACGTGACGATCCTCACGCAGGACCCTGCGGTAGTGCATGTTTTCAAAAATAAACGCGGCAAGAGCACCGCCCCGCTCGGCTGCGGCGTGAACCACACGCTCTATTAGAGGCCCGGTGTACCAACGGCCCCGCAGCCCAAAACCTCCCGGTGCGTCAAATTCCTTGAACTTGTCCCCGCGTTGCTCTATTCTTTTTTCATTGCCCGCCAAGGCGACAATCCGGCGCCCCGTTTGAGAAAAAGGACCCGATGCTGAACTTTGGATTATTCCTGGCACTGGTCGGGCTGCTTGTGGCATTCGTGATGCTCCTGCGGGCCCGATCGGCCGCATCGCACTCTCGCTGTCGGGAAAACGTGATGGTGTTTGATCGCGTTTTCGACACCGCGGCAGAGATTCATGTGCATGTCATCCAAAACGGCGCTTTTCTTATCGACCGCAAGGCAATCCACTGGCCCGTGGAAATCTTCGTCGACAACATATTGCGGAACCTCCGAGACAAGTCCCGATTCGTGGAGGTCTGGTCCCAAAAAACGCATTATCAGATTCCCCTGCATTTTGATTGCGACGAAGAGCTGCTCACCGAGGAGAAAAAACTCCGGACTCCCAATTCCAGCCACGTTCTCTGTCTGAACGTGGCTGAAGAGGCGACCGCTCCAACACTCATCGTCGATGGCGAGACGATCTGGGAGGTGCCGGCGGTTGTCGGCAGGCTCACGGTCTTTAACGGCGATTTGGTACATGCCGTGTTGGGCGATTCGGGGCTGCTCCGCTCGACGCTTTTGTTCAATACCTGGGACGAACCGCCCCTCAACATCCCCAAACTGCCATCGCATACCGAGCCGATGACCTATCTGGAGAATCCGAACCAACCTGCCCTGACGCTCGGGCTTTGGGCAAATGGAAAACTGCAACAAATTCAGGACCTGGACCTGCGGTTCGTGAGGACCGAACCGGTCATTCTCAACGAGACAGAAAGTACCCAGAATCTGCAAATCCCCGTGATGGCGAACCTCACCGACTGGAATCCAACGACGCTCACACTTCGGGTCTTTGCAGATGCCCGCCTGGAGGATGCGGGCAGAAAACCGACTCGAGCCCGCCTTCATCCTGCCTCCGATGTGATCCGACGGGAACCTTCTTTTACAACAGAGCTTGTCCTCTCTCCACTGGCCACCTTGCGATTCCGCCTCGGTCGATTGCTGATGACCTCACCTGTGAATTTCAAAACATCCGAATTCGACGATGCGATGCTGCCGCTTCTGGCTTTTCTCAAAACTCCCCGCACCCACCAGGAGTGTATGGAATTGGGAGACCGACTCGGCCTCGCATCGCCGGAACTTCGTTCGACCATCAACCGGCTCAAGGAGCGACAAATATTAGAAGAGGTCACACCCCCATCGAAAGAGCGAGAACCCTCAGTAACGAAAGCTCCCGGGGGAACGTGGTGGGACAGGAATGACGCGGGCCACTTTGACATCCGCATGCACCAGATCATCCAGGTCCTCTACGGAAACTCCCACACACTCGGGGCTAATTTTCCTTTGAATGCGGACAAAGAACCGCTGCCGTGGTTCTCGTACCCCGCCATCGAATACCTGGAGACACTCGATCTATCCGAGGCCCGCGTGTTCGAATTCGGAAGCGGCAGCTCTACGCTCTACCTGGAAAGCCGCTGCAAGCACATTATTTCGATCGAGCAGAATGAAAAATGGCTCTCGAAGCTGAAACAGATGTCCACCGGCTCCGCTGAATTCAAGCTCCGAGAGACGGAAGCATCTTTTGCCAATGCGATCCTCGACGGGGAGCAGAAATATGATGTCATTATTGTCGATGCCATTCCAGAATTCCGATCCGCCTGTATCCCCAACACATTGGCGCGGATCGCCGACGAAGGGATCATCATCCTGGACGATTCGGCAATGTATCCGAAAGCCTACAAAGCCCTTCTGGAAATAGATGCCTATCCGATCGATTTTATCGGACTCTCCCCGATGGAGGATGTTGTACAAACCACGACATTCTTTTTTAATCGTAAGGGAGGCCCTCCGATCATTCGCAAAAAGCTCCCACACCCGAAAGGTTCACCCGGTTTCCAATGGGATGCCTGAGCGGCAGGCTCACGTTGGCACGGCCACTGCGGTCGGGCCCTTTTTCCGCCCACAAAATCCTTGCGATTGTGGTGGCGGATGCGTATGTTGGTAGGGCAGCAACACCATTTCCCACCCGGGGTTCGCAAATGCTCACTTTGATTGTTACCAGCCATGCTCTCCTACGGGCTGCGATGCGCTCGGCCCTCCAACGGCGCGCAGGACGACTCTGCCTGCTCGGGCTCTTTGCGGTTCTTTCTGCTGTCGCGCCGTTGCCTGCCGCTGAGCCGGACGCTGCCCGGCCCAACGTGGTGCTCATCATCAGCGACGACCACGCCTGGACCGACTACTCCTTCATGGGCCATCGGCAGGCGCGCACGCCCAACATCGACCGGCTCGCCGGTGAAGGGCTCACCTTCACGCGGGGCTACGTCTCTACGGCGATCTGCAGCCCTTCGCTGGCCACGATGCTTACCGGCCTGCACGCGCACCAGCACGGCATTACCGGCAACGATCCGGTGGTCGCGGGCGGCACCTCGGCGGACGCTGCCCGCGACGCGTTTTTGCGTCCGTTTCTCAAGCGTCCGCAACTGCCGCAACTGCTCCGCGACTCGGGATACCTCACGATGCACACCGGCAAGTTCTGGATGCGAGATCCCAAACGGGTCGGGTTCACGCACGACATGGGCCCGACCGGAAGGCATGGCGGCGCGGCGTTGGCGATCGGCCGGGAAACGATGGCGCCGATCGACGCATTTATCGACGAGGCGATCGCGGCAGACAAACCGTTTTTCCTCTGGTATGCGCCCTTCCTGCCGCACCTGCCGCACAACCCGCCTTCGCGATTGCTCGACAAATATGCCGATGTGCCCGATGGTGAAGAGGCCAAATACCTGGCGATGGTCGAGTGGCTCGACGAGACGGTCGGAACGCTCCTGGCGTCCCTCGACAAAAAGGGGGTTACCCGGAACACCCTGGTGTTGTATCTGGCCGACAACGGCTGGAACGAATACGGCAAGGCGTTTCCGTATGAGAACGGCGTGCGGACCCCGATCATTGCCCGCTGGCCTGCGGTGATTGCGCCGCGGGTCGACTCGAAGAACCTGGCCAGCAACCTCGACGTGCTGCCGACGCTACTGAGCGCCTGCTCGGTCGCGCCGCCCGCCGACTTGCCCGGGATCGATCTGCTCGATGCAGAAGCGGTGGCCGACCGGAGAGAAATTTTTCTCGCCAACTTTGCCCACGACATGATCGCCCACGATGCCCCGGAAAAAAGTCTCTGGACGCGGTCGGTCATTCGCGATCACTGGAAGCTGATCGAGTGGCAGGACCCACCGCCCGCTATTCTCCCCTACAACGGCGGTCACCGCAGAAAGTCATTTGATGCCCCGCCACCCGATGGCCAACTGGCCGACGCGTTGCGGCATGTGGAGCTTTTCGACCTACTGGCCGACCCGCACGAGACGCAGAACCTGGCGGCTGCGAACGGCCCGAAAGTCCGGCAACTGCAGGCGGCAATCGACCGCTGGTGGAATCCGCCCGAACAGAAAAAAAAGTGACCCCGCACCTTTTTCTCATCGCACGACCAGGCAAACTGTTTGTCTCTTGGCAGATGCAAATTCGGGACAGCCAACTCCAATTTGAGCGGGCGTTGCACGACGCATTTTTCCCGTCGCAAATTCCTTGAAGCGGTTTTGAACCGCTGTTAGACTCCGTGAAGGATCCTGTCTTGGTTTTGCTCTGCCTTCTCTTCGGCGCATCGGCTAATGGACGAAAAAAAACACGTTGCGATCTTCTCTGTAACATCGCGGCCCACGCTGCGCCTCTATTCGCAGAGCCCTGACACGCAGCCTGCAAAAATGCAGCCGGGCGGGGTAACCTCACCGCGATCAGTTATCGGGGATCAACCAGTGCGCCGCCTCACCCTTGCGATTCTGTTGGTTTGTTTTGCAGGGTTTATGGGTCCCGCCCTCGCAGGACCGCCGCAGCCCGGCCCCAATCAGCCGCCGACGAAGTACATCACCCGCCAGCTGACCTACGCCAGCGGTTCGGATTGGGCCCCAGATATTAATGGCACCAATGTATTCTGGTGGCATGGCAGTGAGCCCGGGCCCTATCAGACATTGTTGATCGATCCGACCGTCGATGATCAGATCCCGCAGACTGTAGGTATTGATGTGGCAACCACCACGAAAGAGATTACGGATAA
>JASMGX010000420.1 GCA_030751095.1 Pirellulales bacterium
TCTCAAGGCCATCTTTATCGTCGTTCTTGTAACGACTCTCCTTTCGCTTCTGGCCGTTGTCATACCACCAAGTCACAAGGCCATCTTTCTTGCCGTTCTTGAAATGGGCCTCTAATTTCTTCTTTCCATTATCATGGTATTCAACGTAAGGCCCATTCTCGGGCGGTTCACCAACCACCGGCGACACAAAGAGAATAAAGAATAAGATCGCCAACAAGAGTTTGCTGTACGTTTTCATAGAACTGCCCTCAGAGAGTGATTGGTTGCCCTTTATTAAACACCGCAGAGCAGCGGAGAGAAAGACTGGGGGGTGGCCTACCGTCGCCTGCTTCGCGGCAAGAGCGCCAGACCGAAGAGGGCTAAAAGAATCGCTGCCGGTTCGGGGGTCTGGATGGTCAGCACGCCGCTGCTATCGAGATAAGCGTTGTAGGCATACGTGGGAAAATTCACCTCACTGAACCAACCGGTCACCGTGGCTGTGCCCAGATCGACCAACTGGAACGTTGACCCATCCGCCGGCATAAACCCATCGACAAAACTCACGTTCATCACCCCATCGAGGGTCAC
>JASMGX010000421.1 GCA_030751095.1 Pirellulales bacterium
TAGAGTCATCTATCAGTAGGATTACCGATCTAGATATTGCTGAAGAAACCATGAATATGGTAAAGGATAAAATATTGTCGGAATCATCGATGATTTCACTTAACAAAGCCAACGACCTTCCCAAGAATCACATTAAAGCACTATTGGATATAAAATAAAAGGGGCTTAGTGGGTTTGTTTAGTTCCCCTCAGCTTTCAATTCTTCACCCGTCTTGCCGCCCAGATGGCCTTGATGGTTTCTTCTTGCCGCTGGCCTTTGGGGGGCGTCATGCTGGCTGTGTAGTGTTCGAATCGCCGCAATGGGAGTTGGAAAAATCCATTAGGGTCGGTTTCGCGCACCCATTGATAGGCGTATACAAGCCATTCATTGCGATACGCCTCCGGCTGTTTGATGAACCAGCCAATTTCATCCCAGCCCCAGACATGGAATCTGTCCGATTCGCGGTATTGGCCGGGATGATCCGAGCTGCCGAAATTGTCGATTTCGACAATATAGGGCAAGGCATTGCATGACCATCCGCTTGGGCTGCGGCCACCGACGCTTCGACCGTAGATACTGTCGCT
>JASMGX010000422.1 GCA_030751095.1 Pirellulales bacterium
TCCATTTTGCAGACATCAAAATGCTCCTTGAGGTATTGACGAATTTTGTCGAGGCGGGCAATACGGTTCTGGTTGTTGAGCACAATCTCGATGTCATCAAGACTGCGGATTGGGTGATCGATCTCGGTCCGGAAGGAGGAGAAGCGGGTGGAAGGGTGATTGGCGTGGGGACTCCCGAGCATCTTGCCGCGCAATCGGATTCCTACACCGCAGCATCGCTGCTCGAAGTTTTATCCGGAAAGAGAACCGCGCCACCGCGAAAACAAAAACCGCGATCGCGTCGGTCTGGTGTCGCGCGGCCGATTCGCGTCGGAGGAGCGCGCCAACACAACCTCAAGGGCGTTGATGTCGATATTCCGCGGGATGCGATGACGGTTTGCTGCGGTGTGAGCGGGTCGGGAAAAACGTCTCTGGCGATGGATACCATCTATGCCGAGGGGCAACGGCGCTACGTCGAGAGTCTTAGCAGCTATGCACGACAATTTATCTCGCAAATGCAGAAGCCTCAATTGGAGCAGATCGAGGGACTCTCGCCCGCCATCGCGATTGAGCAGCGTCATATG
>JASMGX010000423.1 GCA_030751095.1 Pirellulales bacterium
GTCCGATGGCTGACATGTTTCGAAACGCGTGGTGGAAATACGTTGTCGCCGGGTTGTGCTTCTGCCTCAGTATTTTGTCCTTTTCTCTATACCGAGGTTGGATCGTATGAAACACCGAACAAAAGCGTGGATCGCAAACGCTGCACGATCCGCTTACGCTAAGCTTTAGGCGATGCAAATGAAGCCGCCCAACAAATCGTGGCCGCTGGCCGCACCTTTGCCCACGTCACCTTCGATGTTTTTGCACATTTGTGACGCCCGGATACAATGCATGGGTTGTTTACTTTTAATCCGGGTGTGGGCGGTGACGGCCACACCCACCATTGGCAAACAAAATCATGACGGGAAAAGTTGGGTATAAGTTTCTCGTCCAAGCTGGCTCTTCGCTAAAGCTGACCGACGCCATTGAGATTGACAACGAACCAACTGCAGATGATGTCACCGCCTTTCTGGCCGCGAATAGCTCCACTCTGGAATCGTGCCGTCAAGCGTTACGCCACGATTTGTGTGTGCCATTGGTTTACAACGAGTCATACACTAGTGAGTTTGTGCTGTGTGACGT
>JASMGX010000424.1 GCA_030751095.1 Pirellulales bacterium
CATCCTGGGGATGGGATTGCGGAGATGTGTCGCTCATACCGATTGAAACTCCCACGAGCCATGCCGTTTTTCATTGGCTCGTGCTTTCCTATCATATCGGTCAAAGGCGGGAGGGAAAACTTCAAAGTGGTGAAGTTGGTTCCAAAAACTAGCCCCCAGGGAGGCAAAAGAGCATTGAAATTACAGAAAAGTAGGCATTCACCTCTCGACGGATAGCGATTTACCCGATTAGATTAGCATCTGGTGGTCGCCGGCATTTATGGGCGACATATTTGACGCGGGGTGGAGCAGTCCGGTAGCTCGCGAGGCTCATAACCTCGAGGTCGCAGGTTCGAATCCTGTCCCCGCCACTTGGCCATTTTCAAAGATGTCCACCACATCCGAAAAACTCGTGTTTTCCAGGACGGTTTGGGAGACGCGGGTTTTTTCATGCGCCTCTGTGCGAGGCCCTGCGGGCGTTTGCGTCCCCAGTTTGTCCCCAGTGAGGAATGCCCCTGATGAAGTGGTTCTAGCGGCGGAGCAGTCAAGGTGGCGAGTCGTTACAATCAAGCCACGAGGATT
>JASMGX010000425.1 GCA_030751095.1 Pirellulales bacterium
GTGAATCGAAAGCACGCACATCCAACACGGCCCTTTAGGCGCGCCGTCATAAGGGGTCTGGCGGTTATCTTGCCCCCGCTGCTCACGATTGTCATCTTCGTGTGGGTGGGAAGGACCATCTATTCCTATGTGCTGCATCCTGTCCAAACCGGCGCACAGCATGTGCTTGTTTGGACAATCGACGATGGAGTCAGTACGTTTCCCGATGTGCCTCTCGATATTGATTTCATCAAAACTCAAAATGGCAATGAATATCATCGATTGCCTAAGCAGCCAGATGGTCGGCCCAATCCGCAATGGGTGCCCGAAGATGTCTATGATCTGGTCATGCGTCCCGCGAACCTTCGTGGACACCCCATCCCGACTTCTCGCCGCGCGATGTTCGAGCGATATGTCGATTTGCGATGGCTCACCCCACAAATTGTGGTCCCGGTATTTACCTGTATTTTCGTTTTGGCGATGTACTTGCTTGGGAAGTTCCTGGCGGCCAAGATGGGCCGGTTGGCCTGGACTGCCCTGGAAAAGGTCATCGACCGTTTACCATTAATTCGTAATGTG
>JASMGX010000426.1 GCA_030751095.1 Pirellulales bacterium
CGCTCGATGACTCAGGTTGCAAACAGGCAGACCAGTGCGGCGTCCTTTGACGACGTTGAGATTGAGTTCGCGGATCCAGTGGCAAAAAAAGTTACTCTGAGAGATGACGATGATGGGCTCTGGTTTGAAATGGAAGTGGAAAATACAGCCGGGGAGACTCAAGTTGTCCGGCACCCAATCGTTCTCTTGACCGGCTCACACCATGCTCAAAGTTATTGGTATCCTTCAGGTAAGGGCCGCGCATTGAGACGAGCGCCGTTCACCTACCGCATCGACCAAGGGCGCTGGATAACATATGGAGCGACTTTCTTGCGCCCGCCGGGTGCCGATCCCAATCCCCCGGATATTGTCGGTATTTGGAACCAGATGTGCGATCGTTGTCATACAACGAATCCTCGACCGCGTGCGGAAGATGACGGTAGTTTTGATACACATGTATCCGACCTTGGCATTTCGTGTGAAGCGTGCCACGGACCTGGGAAACAGCACATTGAGAATGCCGAACTTGAATTGGACGACCTGGCAATTGTCCAGCCGGAAAAACTATCGCCGGCACGC
>JASMGX010000427.1 GCA_030751095.1 Pirellulales bacterium
ATTTCCTTGTGACCTTTATCAGTCGCCGCATGCAAAGGAGTGCTTCCACCCTTTTCCTTCGCATTAACATCGGCACCAGCAGCAACAGCTTGTTTAACAGCTTCGATGTTTCCTTCTTTGATGACTGAAAACATAAGTCCTAACTACGGCCAAACAATAGCGAATCAGCACAGCCGTCACAATACCTTCAGGACGGTCACTTGAAGACTGAGTGACTACTTCCCTTCAGCTTTCAATTCTTCACCCGTCTTGCCGCCGCGGAGGGGCGTCAAAAACCGGAAGCTTTCATTCCCTCAATAGCAACACCCATTCCAACCGCAAAAATAACCCCACAAAATAATAGCGCTATCAGTAAATCGATTACGAATATAATTAAAGATATAAGCATCGCCTTACCAAAGCCTTCGCGAAGCCGTAGTTCAAATATTATCGCATTGGTGATAAGCAATATTACTATAAAAATGCTGGAGATGTCTCCAACAATCAACCCAATGATTCCTCCCACTAGGCCGGCAATGCTATTA
Organism: Pirellulales bacterium; assembly: GCA_030751095.1. GTDB lineage: Bacteria > Planctomycetota > Planctomycetia > Pirellulales > UBA7805 > UBA7805. The sequence goes on from JASMGX010000427.1 coordinate 525, forward strand.
CTAAAGAAAACTGTCAGCAGGGCTGCGCTTG
>JASMGX010000428.1 GCA_030751095.1 Pirellulales bacterium
GAACATTGACCTATGAGGTTGTGGCTCAAACAACCGAGATTGGTTTGGGACAATCGACTTGTATAGGCATAGGTGGCGACCCAATAAATGGAACAAGTTTTATAGATTGTTTGGAACTTTTTTTAAAAGATCCAGAAACTGAATCAATTCTCATAATAGGAGAGATTGGCGGTAACGCAGAAGAAGAAGCTGCAGAATTTATTAAATCGTCAAAAACAGAAAAACCTATAGTCGGCTTTGTTGCTGGTGTAACCGCGCCTCCTGGGCGAAGAATGGGACATGCCGGGGCAATTATTTCTGGCGGCAAAGGTAATGCAGAAGATAAAATTGAGAAAATGAAGTCCTGTGGCATTACAATATCAAGTTCACCTGCTCTAATTGGCAAAACTTTACAAGCAAAACTTGAAAGATAATTTTTTCAATTTTATAATGATGAATAATTTTTTTAAAAATTAATGACCTCAATCAAAGATAATGCAATCTTCGATAAAACTTCGTTCTTAGAGGGAAGTAATAGTTCTTTTATAGAAGAACTTTATTTGAAATATATCGAG
>JASMGX010000429.1 GCA_030751095.1 Pirellulales bacterium
ACGTTCAAGAGCATCATTCAAAAGTTTGGATCGGATTTGATCGTTTAATTCTGCTTTAAACTTGCTGCCGACAAGTTTGCGCGGCGCTCTGCCAGGACGGAAGCCAGGCAAGAGAGCAGTTGGCATAAGATCACCTACCGCCTCTTCGTAATATCTGTCGATTTCTTCTCGAGGAACAGAAACCTTCACTTTTCTCTGACACGTAGAAGTTTCCTCTACAGTCACATCAATTTTGAGTAGCTGAGGCTCGGCAAGGCCTGTTGAATCGTCTGACATCTTTGTCCTGTTAAAAAAGTGAGAGGATAGAGTGCGTGTTTTTGCTTGTTAAAACTTGGGGGTTTCACTCCCATAAGCGGTTTGGAGCCCGGCAGACATGGGAACCATTCCACAGAGGAGAGCGGGTGATGGGATTCGAACCCACGACAACCACGTTGGCAACGTGGTGCTCTACCAACTGAGCTACACCCGCGTCTTTGATTTTTGGGAAGGTAGTAGGCAATGAATGCAGCCACTAACTCCTGAAAACCCCGTGATTATAGGGTATAGAGCGCCT
>JASMGX010000042.1 GCA_030751095.1 Pirellulales bacterium
CGAGCGGCTGTCGCACTCTCATCGATGGACAACGATCGCGCTACAAGGCGTCTGGTAGCAATGCTGCAGGAACCACAACATGTCGATGTGCACTACAACGCAGCCATGGGACTCGCCCGATCTGGTGATGCAGCATGTCTGGAGATCCTATTAGAAATGCTCGACCCCAGCGAGCAACGAGCACTGGTTGATGAACCGAATGAGAATGTACGACGTTTGAAGCGAACGCGGATTTTGTTAAATGCATTGCGGGCAAGTCAGCTGCTTGCAAAACAAAATCGAGAAGCCGATCTGACCCAACTCCAGGAGGCCGTGAAGCGGTTGCTTCAGGCAGAAGATAATCTGCAAATCCAGATGGAAGGCAACGTCACGCTCCTCGCCTTGCAGGACCGCAACCATTCTTAGGAGCTGCACTGCCCTTGGAAACCACGCTGCAGAGCGTGCTCCCATGCGATTGCATCGATAGCGTTGCTGCGCTGCGAGCACGACATATTCACTGATTTCGATCTTTCGTGCCGCGGCCATTTTCTGTACCGTTGCGCCGCTTTTCTGATTCGCTCCTCACACATAGCCACCTTCGGTGCCACTGCAGGAGAAAATCTTCTCAAACCCGGTGGCACATCGCAGTCGACAACCGTTTCTCCTTTTTGCTCACGTAGGGCGATTAAAACAATGTCTCACAAAACAATATTCCTTTGCGCGGTGCCATTACTTACTTTCTCGCTCAATCTCTTTTGTGCCCCTGTAGCGCGAACTTTCGCCCAAACGCCAGATCCAACGACCGCTTGCGATGAAACGCAAGTTGCAGAAAATTCGTGTACTCCGACCTGCCAGATTATTTATGAAAGCGTTTCTCAAAACACCCCTCGCTTGCACAGCGGGATCGTGTACGAAAAACGCGAAATCACAACCTTAGAGCCGGTCTGGGAGACTGAAATGCGAATGTGCTATTACACCGTGGCACGTCCCGAAACCCAAATCGTTGAAAGGGAGCAGCGGTGTGTGGTCATCAAGCCAATCTGGGAGACTTCGGTTTGCGACCAGAGCTATGAAGTCGTACGGAATGTCGTAGAGACCGCTGAGCGTGAAGAGCGCTACACCATCTGCCGCCCTGTGTATGAAACAGAGCAGCGAGAGCAGAAGGTTCTCGTCAACAAGTACGTAACCCGAACCGTAGAACAAGATGTACAGCGGGTTTCTCTCGAACCGGTCACAAAAATGCGGACCACCCATGTAGACCGAGGGCAGTACGTCACCGAAACATATCAAAAGCCCGGAATGACATTCAGTATGCTCCGCTGGGCTCCTGGTGGCTGGGGACCTGATCCTGCAAACGGCAGGCAACGCTATGAACTGCCCGGACTGGTCTGGAAGCAAAACTCGCCACGGATGCGAACCTTGACGCGGTCGCGCTGGCAGCCTCGTACGGAAGCGGTCGAGGTTCCGGAGACTACCTACCAGCGTGTGGTTACCAATGTCAAAGTGCCGATCCAGGTAGGTGAATGGGTGAGCGAAGAAGAAGTCCGTCAGGTTTGTGTCTGTGTCTGCAAAATGGTAACCGAAGAGTGTGTGCGCACAGTCCCTTACACAACTTGTCGCCAGGTGATTGAAAAAGTTGAAAACAGGGTGACGATTCCTGTCTGTAAATACATCCGGGAGGAGCAGGTTCGCAAGATACCGTGTACCTATTCTCGGCTTGTGTACGAACAACGGGCACAGCAGGTTCCGGTTCGAGTCTGCAAAATGGTCCCTGTGCGGAAAACCATTCTCGTCCCACGATATCTCCAGACATTGGTCCCGGACAAAACAAAGCGTTTACTCCCCCGCACTGTGGTTCTCCAGGTGCCCGGCCTCCGGAACGCCAAACAACTCGCTGAGAAAGGTGAGGATTCAAAGGCTCCAAGCGTCAAAAGTGCATCGCCTGCAGAGAGCAAGCGATCGCTGTCTGATGGATTTCCCAGGCCCATCTTGCCTTCGGCCAACCGGATAGCCCGGCAGTGGGCGCAGAAAGATTGGCTCAGTTAGGCACGGGCGAGACCATGCCTGAGAACCACAGGTCTCTTTAAAGGTGCTTTTCATCCTATTTGTGCAGCGGTTTGTGCATCGATGAAACATGCTTTCAGTGCTGGCAGGGATCCAGCAAGGGAAATCAGCTTGGTGTAGCCTCCGCCGCGCATATTTTCTATGATTGCCGCACCCGTGGCCGGCCTTTCATAAGCGGCCGGTCAGAAAAACTATAAGACAAACCAGCAGAAGGAGTACCAACGCAGTCCACCACCAGAGGCCGCGCGGCGAATAATTGTGAGTGATGTAATTTCCGCAAATCGGACACTGTTCAGCATCCTCGTACACCTCTGCGTTGCAAATAGGACAAGGGTGGGTTTGCGATGGGTCGTCGTCGCACCAGTCATCAGATCCTTCCACCTCATCTGGATATTCATCGTCCGTGAGTTGGTCCGTATTTTCAAAATTTTCCATCACTCAAATTCCCGAGAGGCATATCGTGTAGTCAGGCTACCGTCGAAATCTTGAAACATCAAGGACGACGGATGATGTTGATGCTCACGAATGATTTCGTCAAGGAGGACGAACGTGAATACGCTCAAAACGATGGTGGTACTCGCTATTTTGGGCATCGTGGGCTACGGCCTCTACATCGGCCTCAATAACGGGTTTCAGTTCCAGAGCGGACCGATGGAAACACCGGACTGGCTCACGAACGAAATGGATCAAAATTCCGAGATGGGCCAGACCGGTCCCGGAATTCCCCAGGTCGGTCTCGGGCAGGTGCAAGGTTCGCCACAGCAGGACTCCACAAAGCCATCCGAGGGCGAACTGCCCAATCCGGCCGGCACCGGACAGATTCCTGTAGCCTCCTATCCGCCAGTAGTCTCTCCCGCCCCCAAAAGCCCTAAAAATCCCGTTGAAGACAAACCGCTCCAACCAAGACCGGCCCCGCCTGAGCATGTCAAGTTGCCCATCGGCGGGCCAAAAGGATCTGAGGCTATCTCATCTCCAGGAAGACCACCGGTCACCGCAAACAATCAGAGTACTCCGAAAACTGGTGCACAAACTGCGAATCCCACAACTCCAGTCCGGGCGGTCCCGCCATCTCCCAAGTTAGGAAACTCCGGCGTCGTTCCTCCAGTGGCGTCTGGACCGCCTGCTCCGAGCCCGGTGGTATCTCCACCCATTCAAAATCCCGAAAACGGCTCCAACACCGCGTTTGAAGCAGCGCTATCTTCCGCTAAGAATCAACTCCAGCAGGGACAGATGGCAATCGCTCTGTTGACCTTGTCGATCTGGTACGAGGACCCCCGCCTCCAAGCAGACCAGCAAGAGCGGCTTACGGGGCTTTTAGACCGTATTGCGGGTACCGTCATTTATTCACAAAAACATCTGATCGAGCCGCCCCATCGAGTTAAGGCGGGAGAAACCATCGTAATGATCGCCAAATCGTACAAGATTTCGGAGGGTCTGCTCATCAAAATCAATCAAATTCAGAATGCGGCGGCCATCACCCCTGGACAGGAATTGAAAGTTGTCCGCGGACCCTTCAACGCAACGATTAATAGCAAAAAACGTGAGTTGACTTTATGGCTCGGTGGCCGTTATGCAGGCCGCTTTGAGCTGAACCTGGGACCCGAATTTGAACAAATCGTCGGTCCCTTTGTGGTCCTGGATAAAACCCGGTCTCACGCCAGCTACCAGAACCAACCCTGGATTAGGCTGGGTCCCGGTTATGGCGCAGGAACCGGAACGGTGAACACCGGGCCGCAACTTGGCATTGCGGGAATCGCCAACATCGCACAGGCACCTGCCCTTGATCAACCGGGACGGATTGGTGTTTCGACCCGCGATGCGGACGACCTCCACGATATCCTTTCCCGTGGTTCAAAGGTTACCATCCAACGGTAGAATCTTCGGTCGCTCATGGGCGACCGATTTGCAACGTTCATGCCTGTTGCTTCCTGCACCTTATCTCTGGTGTACATTTGGGCGCACAGATTCCAGAGGACCTATCTGGTCACCTCTGAGCTACCCGTTAAAATATGCGGCATTCCAAGTTCCCACTCCACGCCTCTGTTGCTCCTTTTTCCACGCTCCACCACAGACCCCGGTACTCCGAGGACCCATCGCAGTGTACGACCCCGATGCCCTGAAGAAACTCGTTAAAGACAAAGCCCTCAAGTTTGGAGACTTCACACTGGTCTCCGGTAAAAAAGCAACGTATTACCTCGACGGGAAGCAGGTCACGCTCGACGCCACCGGCGCCCGTCTGGTAGGAGCCGGCATTTTGGAACGAATCACCGACCCGCTCCCCGATGCCGTGGGGGGCATGTCGATCGGTGCCGATCCAATTACAGCTGCCATTCTGACTCTCGCGGGCACTCGCGATCTTCCTCTCAAGGGCTTCATGGTCCGTAAAGAAGCTAAAGAACACGGCCTGAAGCGATATATCGAGGGACCCGTTGCATCCGGCGATCGGGTTGTCATTGTTGAGGACGTGGTCACAACCGGCCGTTCCTCGCTCCTAGCGATTGAAAGAGCGGAAAGCTTTGGCCTAATCGTTCAGGGGGTCGTAGCAATCATCGACCGTCTGGAAGGTGGCGAGAATGCTTTTCGGGAAAAGGGGATCCCGTTCCAAAGCCTTTTGACGATACGGGATTTTGGAATCGAGCCTGCTGTGGCCACCGACTGACCGGCGCTTCTTTGGCGCTCTTCTTTAGTCCGTTCTCCTCTGTATTGACAACTGTTTGTCATGTGAAGAGCCACCGTTTGCCGATATATGGAAGTGCGCAAGAGCCACCCCTTTGGCGCCTCACAAACCGCCAGTCTCTCCAAACAATGTGTGCGTCATGGAAACATCGCTTCATCGTGACCTGAAACTTCATTATGCAGACGAGCAGACGCGTCTGGAAGTCCAGGTAGACAATTTTCGAATCGATGCCCTTGCGGGAGACTGGTTGGTGGAAATCCAGCACAGCTCACTATCTGCCATCCGCGCCAAGGTCAAAAAGCTACTGAAGAAGCATCAGGTTCTCATCGTCAAGCCTCTTGTGCAAACCAAACAACTGATCAAGCGTGCAAAGAAAGGTGGACGCGTGATCGATCGTCGAAAAAGTCCCAAACGGGCTGGCTGGCTCGATATTTTTGAAGAGCTACTTTATTTCACTCACGTCTTCCCACACCCTCAATTGGCCATCGAAATAGTGATGGTGGATGCTGAGGAGTGGCGATATCCCGGACATGGTCGCCGTCGCCGTTGGCGAAAAACTGACTTCATCGTGGAAGACCAGAAACTGGTTGAAGTCCACGGTGCCATCCGAATACAGAATGGCACCGACTTGTGGCAACTGCTCGGCAAGGTAGATCTGCCACAACCATTCCATACCGGAGACCTTGCTGACCAACTCGGGATCGATCGAACAACGGCACAGCGAATCGCCTATGTGCTGCGGAATACATTCGCTATCGAGCAAGTCGGAAAAAAAGGAAACGCACTTTTGTACGCCCACACCGTACAACCGCCCGCAGAAGTCGCCTGAACCGACCCGCTCAGGAAGCTCCTGGCTCGAGGAATATCGATCTGTCTTTGTGAGTGATTGCGGAGGCCTCAAACGTATCCTGCTTGGGCTTGTGAAAGCCTCTGGAAAGGCTTAATCTTGTTGAAACTTTTCGAGCCACAACGGTCGGTTTTCGTAATCGCTCGCAAGGCAAGAGCATCTGGAAGAACTTTTGAAAAACAATGTCCGAGAAATTGATAGAAACTCGTCGTTCAAGACTCTGTCATCTTCCAGGAGTTCGTGTTATTTCGACCGGTAGTTATGTACCGGAAAATATTATTCGTAACGAAGATCTTGCATCGCTCGGCTACGATGCCGATTGGATCATCCAGCGCACCGGGATCCGCGAACGACGCCACGCCCCACCGGAAATGGCCACGAGCGATATGGCTGTCATTGCTGCCCAACGCTGTCTGGAAAAATCTAATCGCTCTGCGGAAGAAGTCGATCTGGTGGTCCTGGGAACATTTACTGCGGACCTGCCGATGCCGGCGACCGCATGCCAGGTACAAGACCGACTGGGCATCACCGGGCCTGCATTCGATTTGCAGGCCGCCTGTGCGGGTTTCATCTACACCTTGATTACGGGTATGCAATTTGTGGCGAGCGGCACAAGCAAGCTGGCGCTGCTTCTCGGTGCCGATACCAATTCCCGGGTTGCCAATCCCGCGGACAAAAAAACATACCCGCTTTTTGGGGACGCCGCAGGGGCAGTATTGGTTGAAGCGGGAACGAAGGATCAAGGGCTAATGGCCTACACGCTCGGGGCCGACGGATCGGGGCACGATCTGCTCTGCATCAAAATGGGCGGCTCCGCTCAACCGATCACCGATGCCGGTGTCTCCAACGACCTGCATTTCATGCATATGGATGGTCGACCGGTTTTTAAATGGGCTGTTCGCCTCATTGAGTCCACAGTTCATGATGTGCTTAAAGAAACCAATCTCGGTATTGGGGACGTTGACCTGATGATTTTACATCAGGCAAACTCCCGGATTATTGATGCTGCGGCCGAAAATCTTGGCATCTCCAGAGAAAAGTTAGTGATCAATGTCGATCGCTACGGGAACACGTCGGCGGCCAGCATTCCTCTTGCGCTCGACGAAGCCCATCAAGAAGGACGCATCCATCCCGGTAGCCGCATCATTCTCTGCGGCTTTGGAGGTGGTCTTGCCTGGGGCACTGCCTTGCTGGTTTGGTAAGTGTCGACCGCCTTCTCTTTCATTCGGTTTCCGGTAAGATACCGCCTTTCCCGAAAAACCGTAGCGACTCTTTGGGATTCGTGGCAATCCAAGCAGAGGGCCACTCGCAATCACCCACACAATCAAACTTTGAATAGCGCACTATGGCAAACGCAACTGGAAAACCGAAAAAGAAAAAACCGACGAGACGTGTTACCCAACTCCGCCCCCGTAGTGGAGTCCCGGCCGCTGATTGCTGGGATTTGAAAAGTCTCTTTTCCGGAGATGCGGCGTGGGAAAAAGCTTTTGTGCGCTGGCAAAAGCAGATCGACGGTTACGAGAAATTTCGCGGCAAACTGGCCAACAATGTAAAAACAGTTGTTGCATGTCTGCAATTCGGCAGCGATTTTGAGCGTGCTGGAGAACGGCTTGCCTATTACGCTCACCTGAAAACTGCAGAAGATTCTAGCAACGATCATTACCAGCGAATGATGGGCCGCTACCGGAGCGTGGCCCGCGAGGCGGAGGAGGCGGCGAGTTTCATCCGGCCAGAATTGCTGGCGATCCCGGCCAACCAGCTCAAAAAATATCTGAAAACGAAGAGCATGGAACCCTGGCGCTTAGCGGTTGAGCGGCTCGTTCGCTACAAACCCCATACACTCGGCCGCCGCGAGGAACGGCTTTTGGCCATGCAGAGCGAAATGGCCAGTAGTAGCCAACAGACTTTTCAACAATTACACAATTCCGACATCCGCTTTGGAACCGTCCGTGACGAAAATGGTAATCAGATTGAACTCGCGCACGGCAACCTGAGCAGGTTCATGGAATCTCCTAAACGGTCCGTTCGGCGCAAGGCGTATCAAGCGTATTACAGCACATTTTCAAAATACCAGCATACGCTCGCTACCACCCTTTCCGGTTCGATTCAGAAAGATGTCTACTACGCGCGGGCTCGCGATCATGACAGTGCATTATCGGCGGCACTCTTTCCCGATCGTGTTCCCGAAGAGGTCTATCAGAACCTGATTGACACCGTCGGCGACCACCTTCCCGCATTGCATAAATACTATGCCCTCAGAGCCCGACACTTGCGTCTGAAAAAATTTCATCTCTACGACCAATACGTCCCACTGCTCTGCCGAGCCCGCTTCCGCCATACATGGCAACAAGCGGTGGACCTCGTGCTTGAATCGCTCACACCCCTTGGAAAACCGTATTGTGCCACGCTTGCCCGCGGATTGAACGGCAGCTGGTGTGATCGCTATCCCAACCTGGGAAAAACAAGCGGCGCATTCAGTGCCGGTTCTTATGACGGAGACCCCTATATCCTCATGAATTTTCAGCCGGATGTGCTCAATGATGTCTTCACGTTGACCCATGAAGCGGGACACTCGATGCACAGTTACTATTCTGCAAAACATCAACCCTTTCCCTACTACGACTACACCATCTTTGTTGCCGAGGTGGCGAGCACCTTCAATGAGCAACTGCTGAGCAAACACATGCTTGCCACAGCCCGAAACAAGCACCAACGGTCAATGCTATTAGCGAGGGAACTCGACAATATACGGGGAACGATCTATCGCCAAACGATGTTTGCCGAATTTGAACGAACCACGCACGCGATGTGTGAGGCGGGCGAACCGTTGACACTCGATGCCCTACAGGATGTCTACCGTCAACTGCTCGAAAAATATCTCGGACCCCAACTCGAAATCGATGAATGGGCGCTGCTCGAATGCCTGCGGATTCCTCATTTTTACCGCGCTTTTTACGTCTACAAATACGCGACCGGCATGTCTGCCGCCATCGCACTATCCGATCGGGTCACGGAAGGTGGCCGGAAAGAGTTGGATGTCTACCTCAACTTTCTCAAGGCCGGTCGAAGCAAGTACCCCTTGGAACTGCTGCAGGATGCGGGAGTCGATATGACACGGCCCGAACCGGTGTCCGCAGCGCTCGAACGATTTGAAAAACTCGTCGATGCTCTCGATGAATCACTTTGAGAAGGGATCAAGGTGTCCGGACAGTCGCAAACAGCACTCGATGGGAAACAGGCGTGGGATCGGCTCAACGGCGACATCATGCAGTGCAAGCGCTGTCCCCGTCTCCGCGATCACTGTCGAGATATTGCGATTACCAAGCGGCGGGCATACCAGAGCGAGGAATATTGGGGGCGTCCGGTACCAAACTTTGGCGACCCCGCCGCGCGATTGCTGGTGATCGGTCTTGCTCCCGGTGCCCATGGGGCGAATCGTACAGGACGGATGTTCACGGGAGACCGCAGCGGGGACTGGCTCTTCCGCGCGTTGGCAAAAGTGGGGTTCGCCAATCGGGCAGAATCGCTCGGGAGAGATGATGGCATGGAACTACTCGATTGTGCCATCACCAATGCCTGCCACTGTGCTCCTCCGCTGAACAAACCGACCGCTGAAGAAATATCCCACTGCCGCTGCTGGCTCGACGACTTACTGGCACAGATGCGGCCAACGGTTTTTCTCGCACTTGGCCAACTCGCCTGGAAACAAATGGTCGATCTGGCATTGCACAAAGAATGGCTCGCAGGCAAACGACCGAAGTTCTCTCACTGCGCGGAGGTTCCTCTCGCTGCGGGCCGCACCTTAGTTGGCAGCTACCATCCGAGCCAGCAAAACACGTTTACCGGTCGATTGACTGAAGAGATGTTCGATGCCGTCTTTGCCCGAGCGCGCCAACTAGCCGCACTGCAAAATAGTTCAAGTCGCTGATTTTGGTGTATATTTTTGTTTTTGCGAAGCGGTCGCAAAAAGTCTGATCGTTTTCACTTTCCCCTCACCGGGAGGTGCCGGTCATCTTTGACAGGTGAACCTGGATCCATTACAGTCCAGTCCTTAGGAGCACTGGCCCATCTGTACTATCTGATGGACACAGTGATGGACTGGACACAGTGATGGACACAGCCATCTGAATACATTCAATCATTTCATATTGCAAAGGGGTGTTGACGATGGATCAAAAACCAGAGGGTGGGGTCGCTGTCTTCGTACTGGGACTGCTCGGTTTGCTGGTTTGTCAGATTTTAGAAATCATTGCCTGAGTTCTCGGCAACAGCTACATCGCAAAATGCCGAGAAATGGGTACCGAGCCGGAACCGCTGGCGGTCGCCGGTCGGATCCTCGGTATCATCAGCACCATTTTAATGATTTTAAGTGTGATTGTCGGTGTGGTCATGGGGCTAATTTTCATTGTTGCCGCAGTCGCCGCCAACAACTCCTAACGAACCATCGACGACCACCAAAGGTCCTGCAGAGAGTAGCCTGGAAACTCCCCTCGCTAGAGGTCGCCTTTGAGATCCTGAGAATACCGTAGGCAAGTTCAGGCGGCGCGGCGCAGGGTTTCCGCAATTTTTTCCATCTTCTCCGCTGCAAGGCGGGCCTGCTTGTGCCGTCGGGATGAAAACCGCTGTAGGATCGGCCAGAGAAGGTGACTGTTGTCGGCAAAGTATCGGGAGCGAAAATAAAATCCTCGCATGCAGCGGGCGTGCAGCGTGCGGACCTGATCTGCTGAAAGATATTTGTACTTCAGCACAGGCTCATAGACGCTGTAGCGGGAAAAATCGGTCTCTTCGATCGCGTCTTTGACCTCCGCATAAAACGGCGTGCCCGGATAGGGAGTCACAATATTAAAATTGGCATAGGTCGGGTTCACTCTGCGTGCGTAGGCCAAAACGCCAAGAATCGACGCCTCCGTATCCTCCGGAAAACCGATCATAAAACCGGCGACCGTCCGGATCCCAAGGTCTCGACAGAAACGTACGAAATCCTGTTGACGGTCATCCTTGATCGGTGCCCGCTTGTAGCGTCGCAATGTTTCCTCCGACGGAGTCTCAATGCCCACGGTGATACTCGTCAGCCCTGCACCTCGGAGCCGGATCAGTGTCTCTTCGCGCATCAGGTCAATGCGACTTTCAATTGAAAACTGGATTTTGAAAGGTAGTTTGCTAATACGATCAGCAAGTTCGAGTGAACGTTTGCGATCGAGTCCAAAGAGCGGGTCACGAAATTTGAATGAACGAAAACCATAATGTTCTGCGCCGTAACGGATTTCCTCTACAACGGCCTCCGGGTCGCGGAATCGAGTCTTGTTTTCCACCATGATGTAGGGACAGTAGTTGCAGGTGAATGTACAACCCCGGCTTAACTGAACCAGCGCGGTCGGAAACTTCCAGAAATCGTATTTCATCCGGAACGTTCGGTAATTAAACATGGACCAGTCGGGCCAAGGCAGGCTGTCGAGATCCTTGACCGAACCGACCGAAACCACTTGATCTTCAGAAGCAAGTACCTCATCGAGTTTCCAGAACAACATCTCCGCCTCGCCCCGGACCACTTTGACATCTAAATCAGAAAACGCCTCGGGCATCGAAAAGGCAACCGGACCGGTAATTAGAATCCGCGCCGTGGGCCTCTTCGCGAGGATCTCCTGCATCGCTTGGTGTTCTAGATCCAAAGTCAGCAGTGCGGGATTAAAGATATAGAGGTCTGCACCGGCAACCGCGCGATCGAGGGCATACTCGACCGTATGGCCCAACTCCTTGAAGATTGCGGCGAGATAGGCAAAATTTAGCGCTACCGGGCGACGATCCCTTCGGTAACCACGCGAGATCAACCAGTCCCCGAAACGGCCACTACCACGAAAGATGCCGGTTCCCATCCCACCAGCGTAATCCTTCTGGACATCATTTTTTTGAGTGTCCCAAAGTACGACATGCATCCGTCGATTCTCCTCGGCATTGGATCAGTGTTTCCTCAACGGCCCCTTGCGGAAGTGCTAGCATAAAGAAAGCAATGCGACCGCATCTCTTACCTAATCGGAAATCTCAAACACCTTGCCAAAGAAATACACCGCGGATGGAAGCAGGTTTTCCAAAAAAGGCTCTCTTGCTGCTAGTAATGCCAGCGATCTGGGACACGATCAAAAGACGCTTCGCACGAGAATACTGGAAATTTCAGGCGACGTTGCGTCGATCTGTGGCGTCTCTTTGCCGATGATTTTGCCCCGGAAGAACGATCGTAGCAGGTTCATCGTCGACCCTCGCAAAGGCCGGTTGCGGCACCCAATCGGCAAGCAAAAACGGCGATTCGTTTGCAATGGGGTGGTCATCGTTGGCAAGCAACTCAACCTTACCACGCTTCCCGATGCGGTACCCAATACCGCGCCACCAGACGCTGCGGCCCACCGTGGCAGATAGAATTCCCAGCCAGCAAACGGCAAGCACCAGCGGATAGGCGCAAATATCAAACAGCCTCACCCGCTCCAATTCAGCCGTTTGTTTTTCAACAAACAAACGACCGGCATCATGCCTCCAGATCGCGCGTACGCTCGCCATAGCCCACAATGAGCAGGCGGCGACAAGAGAAGAACCTGCCGCAATAGAAAATCCGGATATTGAAAGTATCAGTGCCAGAATCAGACCACCCCAAAATGTGGTCATGCTGACCGTGGTGAAAGCCAGGCTTAGTAGCCAAGTGCGTGTGCGGTACCAGCGACCTACAAAACATTGGCGGCGAAGAAATTCCCACATTGCCGGGCCATCATAATCGACCGATGAAGTCACCACACATTGTGGCTCAAACTTGACATTCAACCGCATCCTGTCCATTCGTTGGCTCGCGATGAGATCATCTGAAAGACAACCCTGCCAGGAAAGTCGAACGTCAGATTGACTAAAAGCATTTTGGGATATGGCCCAGGAACCACCCCACAATACCGCCTGCCGTCTCGAACAGACAAGGCCCATTGCAGTTGCATTAATGCTACAGAGAATAAGATTTGTGAGGGTCGCGCGCCGCGGCACAAACCATCGATAGCTCGTCACTGCATTCACGTTGCACTTGCTGAGAGGAGCAACCAACCGAGTAAGCCAATCTCGCTCGGGGGCAGCGTCCGAATCGACAAAGACGACTGTTTTTACGGTCTCGTCCAGGCGACCGGTGGCTACAGAGAGATTGTGGATTTTCTGGCCACAGTTCGTTGCCCGTCCAGCGACAATGAGTTGGACGGCAACTTTGGGTTTCTCAGCGATTAATTTGCGAATCACCGGACATGCCAAATCGGTAGCCGATTCCACCACAAAATGAACTTCATAGTCTTCGTAGTCCTGAACCAACAGCCTACGCAAATTGTCTGCTAATGAAAATTCAACGCCTTTACAGGGAACGATCACCGCCACATGACCGGATCCTGGTCTCTTTACATCCTCTTTGAAACTGGCGAGAGCATAACGTCGGTGCTCCCACGCATGCAGGGTCAACACGATCGACGCAATCAAGGCCAACGCCGCAACTCCGAAAAACAAGGCTAACAGAGGTGTGAGCATGCTTCTCCTTGCCGTAAGGTGATTCTCAAATCGCCGTCACGGCACTACCAAGGCTATTTGTTAAGCCTCATGCAAGAGGCTTCCAGGTGGCACCGTGTCGATGCATTTTCCGCCAAATGTTTCGGAATGTTCCCGTTGGATGAACCGTGGCACCTCCCCTCGAGAGCGTACTGCTGGCGCCAGAACAGATACTCCGATTTATCGGTAATAATCGTCCTAATCGTTAAAAGATAACAAATTTTAACCAGCCCGATCGGCCTGAGAGGTGCGGGCGGTGGCGGGGTTCTGCCGACTCAATGCACAGACTTTCAGATAAAAACGTGCCGTTTTGAGCGATTGAAGGAACCATCGACCAAACGGTCCAAGATGCTGTTACAGCTAGCAAACGGCCAAAATCAGGCCATCTCTCCGATAGCACCGCTCTGCTGCGAACTTGTGACAATGACGCTACAGAAGTTGCTGATCAAATCCTCTCCACCCACAAATGCAACGGGAAGATAGCGGCAGGAAGTGCCTGTCATGCGCGTCGGATCTGTTCGCGAACGGCCTTCTACGAGAACCTGTAGTTGGCGACCGGTGAGACTCTGGATGTATTGGGTTTTGAGTTCCGTCTCCAGTTGGGAGAGAAGGCGAACACGCCTCTGTTTTACTTTCCTAGGCAACTGACCCGCCATGGTAGCTGCCGGTGTTCCACGCCTGGCACTAAAGGGAAAGACATGCATTTTCGAAAAACCGATCTCGCGGGCCACATCGCATGTTTGGATAAATTCGCTCTCTGTTTCCCCAGGAAATCCAACAATAATATCGGTGGTAAGTGCAGGCTCATCGAGCACACTCTGCACCAATCGACAGCGATCTACAAATCGCTCGCTGCCCCACCTGCGATTCATTCTGCGGAGTACCGCATCGCTGCCACTCTGCATTGAGATGTGCAAATGAGGACATACGCGCTGAGGAAATTCCGCGAATACATCAAGCAATTCATGCGTCACTTCCGTCGCCTCGATACTGGAGAGTCGCACCCGAAAGTCGCCAGGCAGGGTTACAACGGCACGGAGCAGATGCGAGAGACGGGTCCAGGATTTCTTCGGTTTTCCGCGGTTAAAATCGACACCATAATGCCCCAAATGAACTCCGGTTAACACGACCTCGCGGTAGCCCCGATCCACCAATCGTTGCACCTCTGTAAGGATTTCTCGAAGAGGACGACTGTACATATTGGGACGCACCTTGGGAATAATACAAAAGCTGCATCGCAACAGACAACCATCTTGGACTTTGACATAGGCGCGATGTCGTTGCCCTAGCCCCGACACTCCGGTAGGAATATCGATGACACCGAATCGTCGCAAGAGGTCGGGCAGTTCGCGTTTGTCGGTGATGACTTCAACCACACCCGGAAGAGAGGCAACCTCTTCGGCCGCTCGGGTTGCATAACAGCCCATCACTACAATACGTGTTCCAGGATTGTAGCGGGCAAGCTGGCGAATCGCCTGACGGCTTTTAGAATCTCCCGAGCTGGTCACCGTACATGTGTTCACGACGCACAAATCGGCAATCTCTTCGTCGGCAACATCGACGTAGCCCGCACTGAGTAATCCTTCGCGAACGTACTCCGTTTCGTACTGGTTCACCTTGCAACCAAGCGTGACCGTTTTTAGTCCGGGTGACGACATGGTGTGCGACTCGGAATGCAAAAATGGTATTGAATCCGACAACTCAACACTCAGGCTCAATCGAAGACGACATGGAGCCCTGGCAGTCTTTGATAAAAGAATCCTTGCCATAGGCATGAATCTGATCGCGCTTCAGCTCTGCATGTTCGAGAGTTGTCGTCAGCACGATCGCGCGACCATGCCTATCGACCGAGTCTGCCATTAGTAAGCCAGTCTCAAACGGATGGCCAAAAAGCTGCTTGAGCATAGCAATAACATAGTCGAAGGAATGGGATTCGTCATTCCACAACAACACATGGTAGCGGGGCTGTCGCTTGGGCTTGGCCGTGTCTTTGCACGACTTCTTTTCCGGATCTGCCAATACCGAGGATATGTTATCCATGGCCGATTCACCTTCGCTGTCACAACAACCTGAAAAAACGGGAATAGTCGAAGCCCGTAGCAAACATTATATTCGATCACTTGCAGAGTGGGAATAAGATAAAACCTCTCAGAGAAAACCAATGGGTAAAACGCCTCCGGAAGTCGACACATACATTAAAGACCATCGATCTGAATTTGAAGAAGATCTTTTTGAATTGTTACGGATTCCGAGTATTAGTGTCGACAGCCAATACAAAGAAGAGACCGCCCGCGCTGCAGATTGGGTTGCCACACAGTTTGATCGCCTCAACTTCCATACCGAGCGGATTGAGACTTCAGGCCACCCCATCATTTTCTCGCAATCACCGATGGTTGAAGGAGCACCAACCGCACTCGTCTACGGACATTACGATGTCCAACCGCCCGATCCTCTTGATGAGTGGATTTCGCCTCCTTTCGAACCGAATGTCCGAGAAGGCAACGTATATGCCAGAGGTGCGACAGACGACAAAGGGCAAATGCTTACGCATTTCAAGAGCGCCGAGGCGTGGATGAAAACCAAAGGCTCTCTACCACTGAACCTGATCTACCTGATCGAAGGTGAAGAGGAGGTTGGTAGTGAAAACCTGGAACATTTTATTGAGAAATTTCAGGATAAACTTGCCTGTGACTGCGTGGTGATCAGCGACACGAGCCAATTTGCACCCGGTCAACCCGCCATCACCTATGGACTTCGCGGGATCGCTTATTATGAATTGAGGCTCTCCGGGCCATCGCAGGATCTACATTCTGGAACTTTTGGAGGGGCGGTTACCAATCCGGCCAATGCCCTGGCGACAATGTTGGCAAGACTGATCGATGAAGAAGGCAAAATTCAGATTCCAGGATTTTATGATGACGTCGTCCCCCTCACCACACGCGAGCGTGAGGGCTTCCAATCACTCTCGTTCAGTGAACAAAGATTCCAGGATCTAGTGGGCGTGAAAAATACCAGCGGTGAGTCGGGGTTTTCAACTCTGGAACGACGCAGCGCCCGCCCGAGCTATGATGTCAACGGAATATGGGGCGGTTATCAGGGGGAGGGTGCCAAGACAGTACTCCCTGCAAAGGCCGGTGCAAAATTCAGTTTCCGCCTTGTCCCGAACCAGGATCCCCAGACCATCAGCCAACAATTGCAAGACTTTCTCCAGGAGCACCTTCCCCCCGGCATCACCATGCAGCTCGTCGACCTGCACGGCGCACCTGGAGTCGTGGTCCCGCTCGAGAGTCCCTATATTGAAGCATCGGCACGTGCGATCGAACACGGTTTCGGGACGTCTCCGGTGTATATCCGCGAGGGTGGCTCGATTCCTATCGTTTCCACTTTTGCCAGTCGCCTCGGTGTCGATTCACTGCTTCTTGGCTGGGGGCAGAATGATGACAATACCCACAGCCCCAACGAAAAATTCAACCTCGCCGACTACCACCGTGGAATTCGAACCAGTGCCTGCCTCTGGTCGGAATTGGCAACGATCCAATAAAGCAAACATGGAACTAATCCAAGATGCTGGACCGCAAATTTATTCTCGAAAATGTTGATCTCATCAAGACCAACTGCGCCCGTCGTGGAGTGGAGGTCGATTTGGGCCAACTGGTCAGTCTGGAAGAACAGCGGCGACAAAAACAGGCCGAAACCGAAGAACTCAATCGCCGCGCCAACGAAGCAAGCAAGGCGATTGGCAAGGCAACAGGCGATCAAGAAAAAGAGGCCTGCAAAGACGAGGGCCGCGAACTGCGTCGGCAGAAAGATGCTCTGCAGGGCGAGGTACAACAGCTCGAGGAAAGCATCTATCAAATCCAGTCTACCATTCCCAATCTCTCCCATCCCGAAGCACCGGTCGGTACCGACGAGGAAGCGAATCTGGAATTACAAAAAGGCGCAACACCGATTCGGACACTCGATTTCCAGCCGCTCGATCATGTGCAACTTGGGGAACAACTCGACCTTTTTGATTTTGATGCGGGAGGAAAAGTTGCCGGCCACGGATTTTATTATCTGAAAAACGATGCCGTTTTACTGGAACTGGCACTCCAACATTTTGCCTTGAATTTCCTCATAAAGAAGAATTTCGTACCGATGATCACACCTGATCTTGCCCGGACGGAAATACTTCAAGGCGTCGGATTCATTCCGCGGGGTCCTGAAACACAGATCTACAGTGTTGCCCAGAGCGACCTAAATCTGATTGCCACCGCCGAGATCACTCTCGGTGGCATGTATGCCGACGTTGTTCTTCAGGCTGATGAACTTCCGATTCGTATGTGTGGAATTAGCCACTGCTACCGGACAGAGGCGGGTGCCGCCGGCCGTGCCTCACGAGGTCTTTATCGCGTTCATCAGTTCACGAAGGTCGAGATGTTCGCATTGACTCTACCGAGTGATAGTGAAGCAACACTAGAGGAACTGCGTGGGCTTGAGTGCGATATTTTCGATGCACTCGGCATCCCCTTTCGTGTCGTGGACACCGCAACCGGTGATCTTGGAGGTCCCGCTTATCGGAAATACGACCTTGAAGCCTGGATGCCCGGACGTGGTGAAGGGGGAACATTCGGCGAAGTCACCAGCACTTCCAATTGCACCGACTATCAGGCGCGGCGACTGAAGATTCGCTACAAAGAGAAAGGCAAAAAGGGAACCCACTATGTTCATACACTCAACGGAACAGCCGTTGCCATCAGTAGGGCTCTGATCGCCATTCTGGAAAACTACCAGCAAGCAGACGGTAGTGTGATCGTCCCGGATGTTCTTCGACCCCTGATGGGCAAAGACCTCATTACTCCGAACACTTCGGTGTGAGTGGTGTCCAAAACCCGAGTTTCACATCCCCTTTTTGGGAACAGGGTCCCCTGGGGTTGGGTCGGGGCCGATTGTGCTGATTTTTCGCGTTCGCTCTTGGTCTCCGGACATTTTCAACGGACTGAAGGGACGCTACCACACACCATTTTAGGCCCAGATCGGTTAAAATGGGGAGACGATGAAAGAAGACCTCCACACAATCAAAACGAGCGGGCAACAAGATACTCCGGCGACAGATTTTCCAAGATATGTTGACCGGGACCTCAGTTGGCTCGAATTCAATCGCCGTGTCTTGCACGAAGCGATCGATTCGCGAACCCCACTCCTGGAACGCTTGCAGTTCCTAAGCATTTTTACCACCAACCTCGATGAGTTCTTTATGAAACGCATCGGGACGATGATGCTGCGCCAATCGGGCAAAGATGATCAACTCCATGCGGATACTGAACCACACGTGCAACGTCTTAAAGCGATCCAAGATTCGGTAGTGCCGATGCTGGAGTGTCGGGCAAACTGCTTCCGCGAACAATTAATGCCAAATCTTGCAGAACAGGGCATCCATTTACTCGACTGGAAGGACCTGACCGAAGCAGAACGGGATCAGGCAAACAATCATTTTCAAAATAGTGTCTTTCCTGTCCTTACACCTCAATCGGTGGACCATAGCCATCCGTTTCCATTCATGTCCAACCTGTCGGTCTCCCTTGCAATCCGACTCAAAAATCCTCTCACCGAAGAAAGACTCTTCGCTCGGGTAAAAGTACCAAAACTACTCCCTCAATGGATTGAGCTGGATACGATCGATACCAACGTCCGGCGGTTCATTGATTTACAAACGATCATTTACCACAACCTTGCACATTTGTTTCCTGGAATGACGATTCAAAATATTATGACGCTCCGGGTCACGCGTAGTGCAGAGATCGATTACGACGATGAGGATAGCGAAGATCTTTTGGAATTGGTTACAGAAGAAGTCCGGCAACGGCGTTTGCAACGAGTCGTCCGGCTCGAACACAGCCTAACGGATGACCGCTGGTTGCTTGATACCGTCGTCGAGCAGTTGGAGTTGCCGCCCGAGCAGGTCTATGAAATGCCGGACAACTACGATTATGTCGATTTTCATCAGATTGCTGCGCTCGACATTCCAACCTTGCGGTTCACACCCTGGATTCCCACCGTTCCTCTGGCACTGGCGGATGATGCTACAGATATTTTTGCTTTGATCCGAGATGGAGATGTGCTGGTTCATCATCCTTACGAAAGCTTCGATGCCTCAGTGGCTCGCTTTTTGCGGGCAGCGGTAGAAGACGATAATGTCCTGGCAATCAAAATGGCAGTCTACCGGACCAGCGACGACAGCCCGTTTTTGCCGCTACTGATCCAGGCCGCAGAAAAGGGTAAACAGGTCGCGTGTCTGGTCGAGCTTAAGGCTCGCTTTGATGAACATCGCAATATCCGCTGGGCCAACGCCCTGGAAGATTCCGGGGTGCATGTCGTGTATGGATTGACCGGAGTGAAAACCCATACCAAGACCGCAATTGTGGTGCGGCGCGAACCGGACGGCTTGAGAAGCTATGCCCATATTGGCAGCGGTAATTACAATCCACAAACGGCCAAAGTCTATACCGATCTGGGATTGTTCACCTGCAGAGCTGAACTCGCTGACGATGTTGTCGAACTGTTCCACTCGCTGACGGGACGATCGATCAAACATGATTATGAACGGCTACTCGTCGCCCCAGTCAACATGAAAGAACAATTCTTGAAAATGATTCGAGATGAACAGCAGGCTCACGAGGAGGGCCGGCCAGCTCAAATCATTGCAAAGATGAACCAAATTCAGGACCCCGATATTTGCGAAGCCCTCTATACTGCGTCACAGGCGGGTTTGCCGATCGATCTCATTGTCCGCGGTTTCAGTGTGCTGCGACCTGGCGTTGCGGGCTTGAGCCCCACGATCCGCGTGATTTCTATTATTGGACGTTTTTTGGAACACACTCGCATCTTCTATTTTCGTAATGGTGAGCAGGACCCGGTCGCAGGTCGATTCTTTACGGGATCGGCCGACTGGATGGTGAGGAATCTGGAGTCGCGCGTAGAGGCAATCACACCAATCGATCCCCGCCCGTTCCGCGAGCGACTCTGGGGAACTCTCCAGATTA
This sequence comes from Pirellulales bacterium, assembly GCA_030751095.1. GTDB lineage: Bacteria > Planctomycetota > Planctomycetia > Pirellulales > UBA7805 > UBA7805. Next base: position 20,147 of record JASMGX010000042.1, read on the forward strand.
TGTTGACGGACCAGCGACAGGCGTGGGATATGCAGCCGGATGGCAGTTATGTACAACGAACACCTGGAAACGATCTCGAGGATCCGGCCAACCGGGGCACCCAACAGGTACTGATGGAGCGAGCCCGCCAGCGCAACGAGCCAAAAGCCAAGTAGACACAATCTCTGCGAAGAAACGTATTGAGCAAAACGGACAAGCCATCGGTAGCCCACTTTTTGTTATGGAGAACAGTCATGGTCAAATCAGGTGCATTGTTAACAACGAGCCTGCTGCTGTCGTTACCTTTGCTGGCAGTTGCCGCTGAAGTGCCAACAACGGCGGAACGACAGGCTCCCCAAAAGAACAGGACGCTGTGGATTGGGACAACGTGTTTTCCAGCTAGCGCGGCAGTCCGCTCCCAACTATCCATCCCGAACGGCCAGGGAATCCTCGTGCGCGATGTGGCAAAGGAGAGCCCCGCGGCGGTGGCTGGACTCAAACAAAATGATCTGCTGCTTGAGGCAAATACAAAGCCTCTTTTTAGACCACGCGATCTGGTTCGCGTCGTCACACAAAGTAATGGGAAACCGATCGCGATCAAGTTGTTGCGAGGCGGCAAGCCACGCTCGGTCACACTCACGCCCGTCCCCCGGCCAAATCGAATTTTTGCCAACAAACCTTCCGGTTCAAATCGGCAGCCTTTGCTCGATTTACTTGATCAAGTCCTACCAGCGACACCCGGGAAGTCAGACAACACCCAAGGGCAGCAACATCCTGCTGCTGATTTGATTGGAAATCTGCCCGATCGTGTACAGATCACGATCGGTCGTGGGGAGGGAAAACTGGTGAACTTCATCATTGAAAGAGATGGTGAAAAGTGGGAAGTCGATGCGAAGGACCTGGGTAGCTTGTCGGAAAAATTACTCCCCATGCTCGAACAGGTACTCGGCCCGGATACCATTGCTGCGCCCCCGATTGATCAACCCGAACTCCTACCCCCCGGTGTCGAATTTCCCGGTATCGAATTACCCACAGTCGAACTCCCCAAGGAGATATCAAGTGGGACCGAAAGCGGCAAGGAGAGTCCAAAGCCTGCTAAAGAGAAAAAGGATGGCACTTAACGGAGAACAGGGATATTTTTGCTGTGTAACTGTACGAAGTAGGGGCCCGAAGCACGCGTGCAGGCGCATGAGAACGAATTGAAAGTATGCCGTTCTCGGATTCGGGTATCCGATGACCCTGATCTACCTCAATTTCGTCGCCTTGGGTACTCGACTGGTCTCTATCGGATGATTCGCATAAAGCTTCTTGAGACTTTCTTCCCAGGAGACATTTTTCGCCTTAAGACTATCCCCCGATTGGCTCACTTCTTCGTAACCGGCCATCACAACCGTCAGGTTGTGCTGAGCAGCCTCTTCTGTGCCAACCCGTCGGAAAGTCTCCAGTGCTTCATCCGCTTGCCCTAAACGACCATAGACCAAACCGAGGTTATTGCAGATCCGTGGATTTTTTGGATCCAATGCAACTGCACCGGAGAGAACTTCCCTCGCCTTTTCCCATTCGCCCTGCAAATAATAACAATAACCCAGGTCGTTGAGCAAATTTACATCTTTCGGTTTGATTTCCAAAGCGCGCCGATACGCCATTTCGGCCTCCCGGTGACTCCCCTGCTGATCAGCGCAGACGGCAAGTCGATGGTGTGCCTCCCACCACTGGGGATTTATTTTTGCGATTTTTTCATACGCCTTTCGCGCTGAGGACCAATTGTTCTCAGATTCAAGACCTCTGGCTCGTTCAAATACAATTTTGTTTTCGTCTGTCATAAAATTGCGCTCTTTTTTGACAACCTCAACTGGCAGACTTTTGATCTCAGCCTTTCGTAGCGGGATCCAGAACTTTCCCCAGATCTTCGAAACTTTCAACTTTGTCACCTTTGAGTCCGCCTTTGCTGTTTTGGACTCTGAAGCGACGGTAGAAATTGCCTGTTTATCTTTTGCTACCTGCCTACCTTTTGTTATTTTCGAATTCGAGGACTTTTGAGATAGCACCACCGGTGGTATTTGGGGGCCAGGATCTCTGACTGCAAAACCGAACCATTCGCGGGTGCTTGCGCAACCACCGAAGATGGCGGCCAAGATGAGAACCGTTGAGGCTCTCAGGAGAAGATTCGAGATCGTGCGCGGTGTATACATCTCACTATGTCCCAGAATGACAGACCGTTTGTCTATGAAAACTCTTTGTCACAGCATCTATTTATTGGATTTCGATTTTTGTGTTTCGGAGGACCGTTTTCGCAAAGTTCCAATGGCTCTCTGGCCCGGGCATGCCAATCAGCGACTGTATCCAAAAGGTCCTTGTATTCTTTTAGGGCGACGAACCTTATCGGTTTGTCGCACATTCGGCATTGTATTCTCCTTTTTACCGAACGTGAGTGGCGACGCCGACCTGAGAAACTCTTTCGTCACAATCTCATTGTCGCGTTGGACTATGGGAACCTCGAGAGGGACAGTACGCTTCTCGTCGGTAGCCACAGCACTCTCTTGCTCGAGGGAGACAACACTCTCTTGCTCGGCAGGGGCAGCACGTTCTTCGACTGTATGCGAAATTTTCTTGACAACTAACTTTGGCTTCTCAGACGGTAGTTCGAGCACCGGAATAGGCCGAGCCTTCTGGGATTTCTCTCTCCCGATACCCCGAAAACGAATCTCACTATCAGTACCCATGAGAAGCAAATGCGCGTCTCCCAAAGTTGTGTTATCTTCCCGCAGATGGTGTGTACCGGATGTCGCCCTATTCTGCTGCAACACGCCAGTCGCTCTGACAGAGAGGCCCGAAGTTTGTGGTCGCTCCTTTTTGAGTTTCAGCTTCGATGTACCGGCATTCCTGGGCATATCCGGAACCGCCGGATTTGACAACTGGGAACTATCTTCTTGTTTGTCTGTGCGGAGAACCTGTTTCTTGGACAGCTCTTTTTTCTTGACCTTCTGTACGGAATTTTCTCGTCGCGTTATTTTTGGACTTTTATGCGACTGC
>JASMGX010000430.1 GCA_030751095.1 Pirellulales bacterium
TGGCATTTCGTAAGCGAATTTTAATTACCGGCGGCGCCGGCTTTATTGGCTCTCATTTAAGTGAATTATTGGTCAATGCGGGCCACGATGTCATTTGTCTCGATAATTACTTTACCGGTACAAAGGATAACATTGCGCCGCTGCTGGATCACACCAATTTCGAACTAATGCGCCATGACGTAACTTTCCCGCTCTATGTTGAAGTTGATGAGATTTATAATCTTGCCTGTCCAGCTTCGCCCATTCATTATCAATATGATCCCGTGCAGACGACCAAGACCAGTGTGCATGGGGCGATCAATATGCTCGGACTAGCCAAGCGCACCGGCGCCAAAATATTTCAATCCTCCACCAGTGAAGTCTATGGTGATCCCACAGTTCATCCGCAAAGCGAAGATTATCGTGGTAACGTCAATCCGATTGGCCCGCGTGCCTGTTATGACGAAGGTAAACGCTGCGCTGAGACTTTGTTTTTTGATTATTACCGTCAGCACGGACTGAAAATTAAGGTCGCCCGTATCTTCAATACCTATGGGCCGCGGATGCACCCG
>JASMGX010000431.1 GCA_030751095.1 Pirellulales bacterium
GGTTCTGGTGCGCGAATGCAGCAAGACTGCTCTGCTGCGCTTCGATCCTGTCACGGGCAAGAAACATGGACGCACGGATTTTGTGGCACGCTGACGTAGCGTCGTGCGTACCGCGCACGGTTATGAACAGGCATGTGACAGAAAAATGAAAATTAGGGCTTGCGTCTTTTGTCATGCAGCCGTATACGCACGGTCCTCGGCTTGAGGCACTGAGCTTCTCAAGCCCCGCGCGCCCATCGTCTAGCGGTCTAGGACGCCGCCCTTTCACGGCGGAAACACGGGTTCGAGTCCCGTTGGGCGTGCCATTTCTCCCCAAGGCACAAACAGCATATCCACATCCTGCGCACAGGGTTCTCCACCCGTTTGTGCACCGGTTACACGGAGTGCTGTGTTCGATCAGCCGGCGGTGCTGTCTTCCTGCTGGCCGGTCTCGATCAGCTCGACTTCCGCGTCTTGCGCAATTTGCGCGAAGTCTGGCGAGGGGCAATAATCCGTCACGAAAGTTGTGACCTGTCGCAGGTGTCCGACACGGACCGGTGCAGTGCGCTCG
>JASMGX010000432.1 GCA_030751095.1 Pirellulales bacterium
CGGTGAATATGTTCCCGAGCCTTGTACACACCGCCCGTCAAGCCACCCAAGCAGGATGCACCCGAAAACATTATATCTAACCAGGGCAACTTGGAGGAAAATGTTGAAGGAGTGTTTTGTGAGGAGGACTAAGTCGTAACAAGGTAGTCGTAGGAGAACCTGCGGCTGGATCACCTCCTTTCTAAGGAGTAAATCAAAGTAGGTACATCCGACGTCTTTTATGTTGTTATTTGTTTTTTTGAGTGTTTGGGGGTGCTGAACTGACTAATAAGTATGCTATAAGTTGTTTTAAAATAAGGCGGAAAGTGGTCCAGGGCCTATAGCTCAGTTGGTTTAGAGCGTTCCCCTGATAAGGGAAAGGTCAGTGGTTCGAATCCACTTAGGCCCACCATCCTCAGATCTATTTATAATAGTAAAGTGAATTGATGAATTTATCTGGGGGTGTAGCTCAACTGGGAGAGCGCTGCCCTTGCAAGGCAGAGGTTAGCGGTTCGATCCCGCTCATCTCCATATTTTTATTAATAAAGATAGTAGGTAGTTCTTTGCT
>JASMGX010000433.1 GCA_030751095.1 Pirellulales bacterium
GTACCATCGATAGCGAACGAACTCGACACTGGCGATCTCGTCCTTCTTGTGAGAGTGAGTCAAAGCTTCATCAAGCAGGATGCTGTTGCCCTCGACACCGATGATCCGGCGTATCTCCAGTTTGCCAACTTGATCCATGCCGATACCGATGAGGGTGCCGATATGGAACGGCTCAACGCTGCGCAGGCCGACCTTGGTGGCACCTGCAGCCACGTCGGCCGTCAGTGGCTCGTTCTGCGGCTTGCCGAATCCCTTGCCGTTGCCTTCGTCAAGCATGGTGAAGGGTCGGACCGACTGCTCATAGGACATGCCGGTAATGACACCGTCGGAGGCCTGAGTGTCGAACTGCACAAAGTGAATGTGCATATTGACCTTGCTGGCATAGAGGTTCTCCCCGAAATCGGGAATCTCGTTGGAGAGGATGACATCTGCCGTATCGCCCACGTTCATCCGCAATACCAGCGGAATCTTCAGGTCGTCATCGGCCCGAATCTCGGCCTCTTCCTCATGGTTAACGTAGATTTGACCATCCTGATCGACTATGGG
>JASMGX010000434.1 GCA_030751095.1 Pirellulales bacterium
TCGTGCGGGTCATGGATGACAAATTGCACCTCGGCAGCAATCTTTTCATCCAATCCGCTGCGGGGATCCATCCCGGAACTCTCGTTCTTGGTCCAGAGCACCGTGATATCGCTCGGTGTGATGCGAGCCTCGCAGAGCGCCTGTACCAAACCGGCAACGAGTGCGGGCGCTTGCGGCAATCCAGGATCCAAAGGAATGGCGATCTTGTCCCCAGGTACGGCCGCCTCCGTGAGGGAGGGAAAATCGATCGGTTCTACCAGGGCGGCGGCCATCGCCGCAGAGACATCATCGAGGGGATCTCCGGTCGGTTGCCCGTACTCGCCCAAAAAGCGTTCGTCGGGAACCTGCAGTGCGATGGTCGCATTCTCACCATATTTCAGAATATGTTCCATCGGGCCATGATAGATTGCCACTTTGGCAAGCGTCAAGCAGTAGACCCCCGCTCCTTGTACCCGCTTTAGCGGAGCGGATCCTGCCAGGCCGGGATACCACCGGCCAACTCCTGCTGTTTGTAGAGTTCATGGAAGGGGCGTGTGGGGGAGAGT
>JASMGX010000435.1 GCA_030751095.1 Pirellulales bacterium
CTAAGCGGCAGTTTACCATGCAAATGAGGATCACCAGTCGTCAAACCGTTACGGCATTGTTCCACATCTGAAGATTTTAGCTCCGTTTAGAGAAGGAAAGTAGCAGGTTATGGTTGTCGAGCTCGAGCGTATTTTTGTTTGGTAAGGTTTTCCCACTTTATGAGGAGCGGGCTGGTGGCGTTTATTTCCTCCCAGGGGTGGAAAAACTGAAATAGTTGAAATTTTAATAGAAAAAGGCGCGGATGTGAATGCGAAGGATTTTGCAGGATGGACTCCTTTGCATCGTGCGGCTTGGAAAGGTCACAAGGTAATCGCCGAACTACTTATCGCCAAAGGTGCGAATGAGAATGCGAAGATGGTTGATGGCAGAACACCGCTAGATGCGGCCATCTATGGCAAAAACCCCGAAACCGCAGACCTCCTCCGCAAACACGGCGGCAAGACGGGTGAAGAATTGAAAGCTGAAGGTAAATGAAAAACATACTAATCACAACAATTGCAGCCGTATTGTTGGTGGGGTGTGTGACGATACAGTCGATTGAACC
>JASMGX010000436.1 GCA_030751095.1 Pirellulales bacterium
GTTAACGAAAAAGTCTCGGAGGTCATGCAACGAATCCGCCAGAAGTCCGTGTTAAAAATTGGTCTTGTAGGCGATCTCGGAGCCGCAGTGAAACTTCTTGCATCACATCCTCTCGTGCAGCAGGTTGAAGAGCGCAATGGATTGCTCGCAGTTTCTTTAGTCGGCGATGTGGCGGACTACACAGAACTGCCTCGGGTTCTGATCGAAGCCGGTTTCGGCCTCACTCTTTTCCAGGAGGAGGAAATGAATCTCGAAACGGCCTTCATGTTGCTTACCGAAGGAATCAGTGCTTGATGGGATGCGCTCGACCACACCAGAACTGTGGAAAATGGGCCGAGACCTAAAACTCTCACTGGCAGGGGAGGGGAGCTGAGGCCGGCCGCGGGAGGCAAATTTTCTCGCCGGAAGCGTTTTGCAACAAGAGACTGGATGCAGCTAAATAGCTGCCTAAATCGGGCAATAAAATGCCCTATTTGCCGCATATCCCCGATCCCCTGGGACCCAAAAAACCTACCTAGACCGCTTGTTTTACTATCCAAAGCAA
>JASMGX010000437.1 GCA_030751095.1 Pirellulales bacterium
AGTGAGTGCGACAAGTCGAGCCCTAAACGATGAGCCTTATGTCTTGCTGCCGTATCGAGAGATAGATTATGGTTCGAAAAAGGACAAAACGTTTGCTATCGCTTTAGCGGGAAAACTTCTTTTTCTGAAAACGCTTGGGCCCACAATTCCATTTGTCAATGATGCGGACCGACGACATGCAAACAGACGAGACCTCGGCGGGTGAAGTTGCTGCCACGGATCGGCGGGGACCCTGGCGGTTATTTTTGCTCGGGTGTCTCTTCGAAGGGGGGCTCGGTCTTGTAGCCTGCCTCGTCGGCTGGTGGTGTGACTATTGGCCGCTGGAAACATTTTCTTTTACGAGTGTGGGAATCATCTGGGGCATTTTGGGAACAATCCCTTTGCTGCTCGCTTTGGTTCTGATCGATCGTTACCCGCTTGGGCCCTTTGTGCCCCTTAAACGCGTGGTGCGTGAGACATTGCTGCCAATGTTTCAGGCCTTTCGCCTCTGGCAACTGCTTGTGCTCGCGATTTTTGCCGGTGCGGGGGAAGAAATATTATTCA
>JASMGX010000438.1 GCA_030751095.1 Pirellulales bacterium
TAGAGATCGGCGCAACGGAGTACGAATCGTTCTTTGCGCGATCGCAGTCACAATACGATTTCTGAGCCTCCATCGCAATCTCGTTCATTTGCGTCCATTGGTATGCGTCGACGGCCGATGAAATCCAACGAATAAAAGGGGTCAGGACTCATTTATTGATTTCCATGGGCGGCCGCGTTGGCGAAGCGAGAACTGCCAATGGTGGGTGTGGCCGTCACCGCCCACACCGGGGATGAAAGTTACTCAGCCCACTGCATTGTATGAAACCGCGGCGATAGTGCAAAAAAGTTCAGTTTTTGCGGCAAAGGTGAGGCAAGCGGGACGGTGTGGTACGATCCGCTATTGCCGCGGGGGCCAGCCATAGCGACGGGGCACTAACTTTATAGCGCCGTTGGAAAATACGCCAAAAGAAAACCGCCGGAGTCGGTCACGACTCCGGCGGTTGGAAAAGCGATCCATAGATTGCTGTTCGCAAATTGCCGTTCACAATTCGCAGCGTCTATTTTTCTTTTTTGTGCGCTTTATGGCACTTCTTACACGC
>JASMGX010000439.1 GCA_030751095.1 Pirellulales bacterium
ATCGCAGCCGTGGTGCTGGTGGGGTGTGCAAAACCACCACCGCCAGACATCTCAATTAAAGCTAACTGCCTCTAGGGGAAACATTGAAGCCGTTAAACAGCACTTGGCTGCTGGCACGGATGTGAATGCAAAGAATCAGAATGGATACACTCCTTTGCACAAAGCGGTTGATGACGGTCACAAAGAAATCGTCGAACTGCTAATCACCGAAGGCGCGGATGTGAATGCGAAGGAAGGTGGTGGTGGGACTCCTTTGCATCATGCAGTTTTATTTGTTGGTGACAAGGAACTCGCTGAACTACTTACCGCCAAAGGTGCAGATGTGAATGCGATGGATAAGGATGGCAACACACCGCTGGATTATGCCGATGGTGAAATCGCCGATCTCCTCCGCAAACACGGCGGCAAGACGGATGAAGAATTGAAAGCTGAAGGGAAATGAAAAAACACATTGGATTGAGTTTACTGGTTCTGTGGGGCCTTGTCACATTATCTATAGTTGCTTCCGCTGACGTGAGGCTACCTGCTATTGTGGGCGAT
>JASMGX010000043.1 GCA_030751095.1 Pirellulales bacterium
CCACAAAATCTGCTGCGGGGGCGATCTCTGCAAGACGATTACGTCCGCACTGTTTGCTCGCTTCGATCACCGCCCGCTGCAGGCGCTCACTCGGCCGATCGCTACCCCGTACGACACTCCGATCGCACCGCAAGGGAATAATCTGCGTGACACCCAATTCGACCGCTTTTTCGACCAGCCACCGCTGACGGTCCCCCTTCGGCAAGGCCACGCCCAGCGTCAAATCGAACGCTAGTTCCCGATCCGCTGCGATCCTCTCTTCGACAATACACTCAACTTCCTGACGCGAAACATTCGCAATACTCGCGCGAAACTCATCGCCTCGGCCATCGAACAACATCACTTCGTCACCCACTCCAAGTCGCAGAACGTGCAGGAGGTGGTGGGCCTCAGCACCAGCGATCTGGACAGAGCCTTCGGCAATCGGGGATTCAGAAAAGAATCGGTGCAACATGATGACAGAAAAATAAAGTTGACTCTATAGAAACGGTTACTTTAAAACGAGAAGCAATCAGGGGCGGTGCCAGCATACTCTTTGTGCTGCCACATGCTCGGGAACGGGAATTATTCCTCTTCGGCAAAGCGTGCAAATCGTTTTTTATCATTGGACTTCATGTAGACATCCTTGCCGTCGATTAAATTTTCATTCGCCATCGCTTCTAATGCATCATCCATCATCTGCATCCCCTCACGTTTTCCCGATTGGATCACCGACGTGATGCGTTCGATTTTTCCCTCTCGGATAATACTCGCTACAGCATGATTACCGACCAAAATCTCGGCTGCTGCAATACGCCCCTCTCCCTCTTTTTTGAGCAACAGTTGTTGGGCCACGATACCACTGAGTGATTCGGCGAGGACGGTCCTGACTTGCGACTGTTGGTCGACTGGAAACATATCGATGATGCGATCAATTGTTTTTGCCGCACTATTGGTATGAAGCGTACCAAAAACCAGCGTCCCCATTGCAGCTGCCGAAAGAGCCAGTGACATCGTCTCCAAGTCTCTCAATTCTCCCACCAGGACAACATCGGCATCCTGACGCGTGACAGCCCGCAGGGCCGCATTAAAAGACTGCGTATGTTTCCCCACTTCACGGTGGCTGATAATCGACTGTTTGTTGGAGTGTACATATTCTACCGGATCTTCAATCGTAATGATTCGTCGACTGCTATTGCTGTTGATGTGGTCCACCATTGCAGCAAGCGTTGTCGTTTTTCCGCTTCCTGTGGGACCTGTTGCAAGAATCAAGCCCGACCGCGAATCGGCAAGCGCACTGAGAATCGCCGGCATGTTCAACTGTTCTAGCGTCAGAATCTCCGACGGAATGATCCGCATTACCAAACCGTAGCCAGTACGCTGGAAATAGACATTACTACGAAACCTTGCGACACCCTCCAATGCGTAGGCAAAATCCAAATCCCAGTTGTCCTCATACGTCTTCCGCTGCTCTTCACTGAGAAGCTCGAAGATGATCCGGCCTAAGGACTCACTGGTGAACAGATCCTTTTCGTACCCCTCAATGGGGCAGACGTGGCCGTGCAGGGTGAATTTTGGTGGCTGTCCTACCACCAGATGAAGGTCGGAGGCTCCAACTTCAGGCATCATTCGGAGAAATTTGTCTACTTCTGCCATCGCAATTCAAGCCTTCTTTAAATTCTCTACAGACAACAGCTCGGAATCATTCACCCAACTCTTTACGGACATATTCCTCTTCGGTGGCCCGAGAAAATGCTTCTTCTTTTGAAATGCGACCCTCATTCACCAACCGCACCAGCGAGTCATCCAATAATATCATGCCTAGTTTCCGACCCGTTTGCATCATACCCCGCAATTGGAAGGTCCGATCTTCTCGGATCATGTTACCAATAGCGGGCGTGTTGACGAGAATTTCCAAGGCAAGTTCTAGGGAGTTTCCATCGACAGTTGGCACCAATTGCTGCGAGACAATCCCTCGCAACGATTCACTCAGCATGGCCCGAATCTGCCCCTGTTCCTTCGGTGGAAAGACATCCAGTACGCGGCCAATGGTACGTAAGGCATCGGGCGTATGCAACGTTGCCAAAACCAGATGGCCTGTCTCAGCGGCAGAAATCGCAAGAGAGGTTGTCTCCAGGTCCCGCATCTCCCCCACCACAATAATATCGGGGGCCTCCCGCAAAGCAGCACGCATGGCATTCCCAAAACTTTTGGTATGGGTCCCGACTTCACGTTGGTTGATATGGGCCTTTTTGTTTTTGTGTACAAATTCGATCGGGTCTTCAATCACGATAATGTGCTCTGTACGCGTGCGATTGAGCAAATCGACCATCGCCGCTAGCGTTGTCGTCTTGCCACTTCCCTTCGGTCCGGTAATCAGGACCATTCCCTGACTATATTCGGTGAACTGTTCCACCCGCTTGGGAAGGCCGAGTTTTTCAAAAAGCGGCACCTCGGTGTCGATCAGTCGAAACACGGCATCCATACCGGCCTGCTCGGAGAGAAAATTGGTGCGAAATCGCCCCAGCCCTTCCCCACCGTCGTAACAAAAATCGAGATCCCGATGTTCTAGAAATTGGGCCCGACGGCCGTCATCAAGCATCGCCAACAGTGCCTGTTCGGTCTCGTTCGGTGAGAGAACAGGACGATCCATGACGGTCAATTTTGCCGCCCGGCGGACCATCGGTACAAGTCCGGCCGTAATATGGACGTCCGAGGCATTCATTTGCCGCGCTTCGCGAAGAATTTCGTGGATCACCTCTTTGGCTTTTGGATCGACTGCTACCGCCTTGTCCTCGGAAGCCACACCGCCAACCGTTGTCCGTGGTGCCTCTCCTGCCGGGCTGGTATCGGGTGGATCGGTGTCCCGCTCAAGAAGCGGCAAGTCTTCCTCATCTTCGTCACCCCCGAGATCAACCTTGATAGGCGGCAGCCCACCGTAATCGGGCCTCGCCTCAGCTGTGGAATCGCTGTCGGCAACCTCATCAATCCCGGCTGCTTCGTCTATCTGCTGCTGCGAGTCGCTACCGGCCGCAGATTCTTTATGCTCTGCACTCGCTGGCTTGCCCGCTGCTTCGCTCTTGCCCTGTTTTTCGAGCTGTTTGTGGTAAAGGGCCAACAACTGATCCGCTTTTTTGTCCGGCAGCTTGCCGCTTTTAACGAGATATTTTGCGATGATCTCCGGATCCGTAAACTGCTCAAACATCTCCTCAAGTTCTGCTTGCTCAAGCAGTTTGTTGTGCAGGACTATTTTTGAAAATATTTTCTGCTGTGTTGTCGCCATGACGATCTACAAATATTTTTTCGCAAATAGAATCCGACAATCACCACGCCGGCGAACCGATCGCACTGTGTTGTCCGAAAGTTGCTCAAGTATAACAAGAAAAGAATGCTTGTGCGCTACCCACAGGCTGATCATCGTGCAACCAGCCTTCGACCGACAATCACCTTATCGGTTGCCATCCGCGAGCTTCCCGCCCACGATTGCCTCGAGGCGATCGATTCGTTGCTCGATGGAGCTGAGCTTGTCCAGAATCAAGGCATGGACATAGACAGCATCAATGCCCACTGGACTCTCGACAGCAGCAATCTCCTTGATGATCGATTGCAGTTCGTCTTTCGATTTCATCGGGGTCTCCCAACCAACAAGGCACTGGTGACAGTTCGTTTACAAACCGTCCACCAAACAAATAGATAACATTCCATCCTCAATATCTCTCAGGCGACTAGCGAGACGGTCCGTTTCTCCCCTGCACTAAGCACTGCAGTATCGACAATCTGCTGGCCAATGCGAGAGATCTCTACTGAAAGCGGCCCCTCGATCGGTACCTCCCGCTGGAGACAATCGATCATGTACTGGACCGGGTTCTGCTCCGGGCAGCAGAGCGCGTCGACCGGGAGCACGGCACCTTCAGGATCTGCGCGACTCTGCATACAAATGGTTGACTCGTAATCGTAGCTACTGATGGTCCCCTCGCTGCCGACCACAACAAATCCGCATTTGGGTTGCGGCTGGTGCGTCCAGGGATCGGTAAAGGTACCCCAACGCGTTTCAAATTTTGAGAGTCCCGTATCGTATCGTGCGACAATGACACTATGTTCATCCACCTCAAGGCCAGCGGGCTCGTCGACCGTGGCGGTCACTTCCAAGGGACTACGCCCCCCCAAAAACCACGTGCCCAAGGTCGTACCGTAACCGAGGTAATCGAGCAGGGAGCCGCCCCCTTCCGCTTGCTTGTAAAACCAGCTATGCGGTTTTTCTTGCTGCACATCTTCAGCCGTTTTTTCGACTTTGTCCGCTGCATGCCACAACGGTCCACGATTCCCATCGTAAAAGTGGACCTCGATCACATCCCCGATTTTACCCTCATCGATCAACCGCTTCGTCGTCCGATGAGGTGGATACCAGGCCAAAGGCCAATTGATGGCAAGCATCTTCCCGCCCGGCTCCATTGCCGCAATCATCCGGTCCGCCTCGGCAAGCGTTGCGGCAAACGGCTTCTCCATGAGAATATGGGCGCCGCTCGGAGCCACCTTTTCTGTCCACTCTGCGTGCTGTGCCGTTGCCGGACAGAGAAGAACAATGTCCGGCTCCGTTACCTCGAGACAACGCTCATAGTCGGTAAAGAGATAATCTTTGGAAATAGCAAAATTGTGCGCCGCTTCGGCCATTCGATCCGGCTGCTGATCGCAAAGCCCCACAATCTCAACGTCCGGATGTTCATGGGCCATGCGAAGATTGTCGCCCATATGAAAATGGTCGAAATTGATGCCGGCAATCTTCCACTTCCCCATGTCAAAGTCTCCCAATGGGTTGAATTCCAACTTCTTTTACCACGACTCGTCCGTTACTGCGGCGCTCCAGAAATAACAGTTTTTTGCATTGGCGCAAAGGCACGCTCAATCCGACTCGCTTGCCAGAGTGCCCTCGCGATGTCTAGGATAGACGGTAAGGATGATCGAACATGATCCGCACCAGATGCCCCCACTGCAACGAACGACTCAAAGCACCCGACCATCTCGCTGGTAAAAAGGGGCGCTGCCCCGCTTGCGCCGCTGCTGTGCCACTTCCCGATGCGGATGAGAACCGAGCGGTGCAGGGAATCAGAACTTCCAGCCCGTTAGCTGGATTGCCGCAACAGGAAAGCAATAATGACCCAAAGGCGCCAACCATCACCCAGGATCCAAATGCCCAGGCTGTTGCCGTGGAGTTCAAGCGACCCGAGATCCTCCGTCGCAATTGCCATTACCTGATCTGCAATAGCCGGGATGTCGTCGCCCGCTTGGACGATGACGGTAAAGGCTGGATGGTCCAGATTAAAGATGGATTTGTCAAAGCGATTCAAAACCCCAAACAAATACCGACCATGGGAAATTATGTCTTCATCGAAATCGAGGTGACCAAAGAAGGAGCCCACCAACGATTGACGGGGGTTCAGGGATTCACGCTTCCCGGCACTTTTGTACTCAATAAGCTGACAAAAAAGAACGAGAGTACGATTTTGGAGGGGGTCGAGGCAAAGATCGAACTGAACGATCGGCAGCGCGCTTTGGTCAAGCAGCGCATCAACGCCAACTATCTGCCCAATATCTGGGACGACGCCATCGACTTTTGATGTTTCGAATCGCGCCGAATGTTCTATGGCTGAGTCCTATGGCTGAGTCCTATGCCTGGGTGCTATGCCCGCAACACCGCATCATGTTGATCCCGGCACGCAGCCTCAATGCGTTTGCGTACATCGTCCGCCTCTTCGCCGGTGAGTGTTCCATCCGCTTTGCGAAGAACGACCTTCAGGACCAAGCTTTTTTTACCCGGCCCGAGTCGTTCCTTATCACGGTAGGTTTCCAGATACTCGATCGCCTCAACATAGTCGCCCGCTACGCGGTCTACCGTCTCGGCGAGCTCTGCCCATCGCACCTCTTCCTGCACTTCAAAATTCAAATCCCGCTCAACGGCCGGGTAGGACGAAAGGGGACTCGCCTGTGGGACGAGATTCGCCAACTGCAAAAGCAAACCGAGGCGGATTTCGGCAACGACGACTTCACCCCGCAAATCGAACATTTTGCGCGCCGTATCAGAAACCTCTCCCAGGTATCCCAGTCGTTCGCCCGCAAGACTCAGCTCGCCACCTTTTCCGCTACGAAAAAATGCGCTCTCGAAATCTGCTGCCTCGAGTTGTTCCTGAATTCCCAATCTTTCAAGGATCGCTTCCAATACTCCTTTGACCTCAAAAAAACCGTTTCCGCTCGCAAGAGCCACCATCGTTTCCTCGACCGGCAGCGCACCAGAGATGGGCAGATACACACGAGCCACTTCAAATAATTCAATTCTTTCATTGGAAAGGCTTTCGTTGGTCCGTCGCACCGAAAGCAGACTGGGGATCAGGCTGCGGCGCAACAGGGCCGCGCCCCGCAGCATCGGTGTGTCGCAACAAATCGGATCTGCATCCGACCACGGGCTGAACACCGCGCTCGTCTTTTCGTCAACCGCACTGGCGGTCACCACTTCGTCGAAACCGGTTGCCGTGAGCGTCCGCCCAACGCGTGCAACGACGCGATCCTGCCGGCTTCGTGAGGAAGCGCGCATCGGCACCCGACCATCTTCGGGAATCTTGTCATACCCGTGAATCCTTGCCACCTCTTCGACAAGATCAATTTCACGGTACAAATCGGCTCGCCAACTTGGAGGCCGCACCTCGATGCGTTTTGCTTCGACCTGTTGTGGATCATTCCCCAGGGCAGTGAGAATGCGAACCACTTCGTCACGATCGATCGCAATCCCCAAAATGCGCTCCAACTGATGCATTCGCAGCACAATGGGTTCTCTTGGCGGACTCTCAGAGCCCACGTCAATCACACCTTCTGCCAACTCACCTCCTGCCAGCTCAAGAATCAATTCGCAGCAGCGACGACTTGCCCAATCGACGCCCTCCGGATCAGGACCCCGTTCGAAACGATAGGAGGAATCGCTGTGCAAAGCGAGTCGGCGCGCGGCAGTGCGAATCGCAATCGGGTCAAACAGTGCGCTCTCAATCAGGACATCTGTCGTTTTCTCTGAAACTTCCGTGTCGGCGCCCCCCATCACACCCCCAAGTGCGACCGGGCGCTCAGCATCGGCAATCACACACATCCCGGTATCGAGAGAGTACGTTTTGTGATTGATTGCAAGAAAAGGTTCCTTAGCCTCGGCCTGCCGAACGATAATCCGGCGAGAGTGTAATTTTTCAAGATCGAATGCGTGCAGCGGCTGTCCCGATTCGAGGAGAACATAATTGCTGATGTCGACAATATTGTTTACCGGCGTCCAGGCAGTTCCCTTTTTCATCTTGGATGCGTACACCGTCTTGAGTCTCTCGATGAGCCAATCGGGACTCGGGGCGACTTTGACTCCCTGAATGACACGGGCAGTGTACCGTGAACAAAGCTCTGGTGATTCTAGCGTTACTCCCGTGAGCGTGCTGATGTTCGGTCCCGAGGCGACCGGGGCAGCTTCGGGAATTGCCAACGGCAAATCGTAAAGGACCGCAATTTCGCGCGCAACGCCAAGATGTCCAAGACAATCGGGCCGATTGCTGGTCACTTCCAAATCGATTGCCAAATCCTCAGCAACCGCATCCGTTCCCTCGTGATTGAGGCCCGCCATCATGAGGCGTTCCTCGAGCTCCGCAACTGGCATCTCGAGCGGCACGTATTGCTTGAGCCAATTCCAACTAACAATCATGGGTCCACAGACGATCGGTTTTGGGTTAACTGGGCTACAATCCGATGAAACAAAAACGCGCTGTCAAAGTTGCGCAACTCATGTTTTCCAACATGGCATGACCTTAAAACTGGTGTAGAAAGCGAACATCGTTCTTAAAAAACTCGCGGATATCTGTAATTCCATAACGGCGGGCACAGAGTCGCTCCACTCCAAGACCGAAAGCAAAACCGGTTACCTTTTCCGGATCATAGCCAACCGCTTCAAAAACATTAGGATCGACCATTCCTGCACCACCCATTTCAATCCAGCCATCCTGCCACCGCATGTCGACTTCCACACTCGGTTCTGTAAAAGGAAAAAACGAGGGGCGAAAGCGGACATGGACATCTTCGCCCAGATAACTACTGCAGAACATTCGCAGCACACTTTTTAGGTCCGCCATCGTAACGTCGGTATCGACCAGGAGCCCTTCAATTTGATGAAACATCGGGTAATGTGTGGCGTCGGCGGTATCGGGCCGATAGACGCGGCCGAGCGAAACGATCCGTACCGGCGGCGGCGTTTCGTCCATCACCCGAATCTGCACCGTACTCGTCTGGCTCCGAAGCAACCACTCCGACCTCTCGGCACCGGCCGACTTGGTCGCAGTCTGTAGATAAAAGTTATCCAGCGGGTCCCGGGCAGGGTGTGAGCGAGCAATATTGAGTGCCTCAAAATTGTGGCGTTCGTCCTCGATCTCAGGACCATCGGCCACGCTAAAACCCAATCGCGCAAAAATATCCTTGAGTTCTTCGATGGTCTGCGTGATCGGATGCAAATGGCCGAGAATTGGCTTACAGCCCGGTTCGGTGGGATCAAAGCCGGCAGCGCTCTGCTGGGCGACTGCAAAGGTTAGACGTTCTTTGGCAGCCGCATAGGCTGCCTCTATCTTTTGCTTGGCTTCATTAAACCGCTTGCCCGCAACAGGCTTTTCGGCCGAATCGATAGCAGCAAGCCCCTTCTGCAAAGCCTTGAGTCGACCGCTTTTGGCACCAAGTAGATCGATCCGTACCGCTTCGAGGGAATCAACGTCGAGGGCAGCATTCAATGATTCGGTAGCCGAATCAGTCAACCCGTCCAGTTCGACAAGAAATTCATCTAGTGCCACGGCAAGCTATGCAGCGGTTCCCAGAGCATCCTTCACTCGTTCAACGACTTGGTCGAACGCCGATGGATCATTTACCGCCATTTCGGCGAGGCTCTTGCGATCCAACGCAATCTCCGCTTTGTTCAATCCGTAAATGAACTCACTGTAACGCAGCCCACGTTCTCGAGCGGCGGCATTGATGCGAATAATCCACAACTTGCGGAATTCACGTTTTCTCGCGCGACGATCGCGATAGGCACAGGCATCGGCACGAACAAGGGTCTCTTTGGCCGTGCGCAACAGAGTACCACGGCCACCACGATAACCCTTCACTCGTTTGAATAACCGGTTTTTAGCCCTGTTGCGGGCTGCCCCTTTCTTTGTTCTCATCGCCCTTCACCAATTACCTTGCTGCGTTCACATTTTCGCTTTGCTAGAGGCCCTCTCTCTTTACCAGTCTTCACTGGAGAAAAGCCTGCCGGGCAGGGAGCGTTTATTAATTACTATATTTCCCCAGGGCATCCCGAATCTTTTTAGTCTCGGTCCCCGAGACTACGGTAGTCCCGCGGAGATTGCGTTTCCGTTTATGCTCCATGCGGGCAGCGAGGTGGCTTGTCCCACTGGACCGGTGCTTAGCCTTTCCACTGGCAGTTAAGCGAAATCGCTTTTTCGTACCTTTATGTGTCTTCTGCTTTGGCATGGGAAAATAGGCAGATCTGCCGCACCCTGAAAAATCAACTTTGTGGTTTCATCCAAGCCCTAAAGTCTAGTGAAAGAGAGGGTTGGAGAAAAGGGGACCCACAATCCAGCTTCCCTTGTCTGACCGGCAACGGTGAGGAATCGCCAAATACTTCAAACCGGTCGCCAGACACCCGAAGGGGTGGCTATTTTGGTACCAACGTGCAGACAATCCTGCGACCGTGCTGCGAGGGAGGCGTCTCCACTTTGGCAATATCATCGAGTCGTGCCACAAAATCATTGAGGACGCGTCGCCCCTCTTCCATGTGGGCCAACTCCCGACCCCGAAAAATGACCGAAATCGTGACCTTATCCTTATGCTCCAAAAACTCACGCGCATGATTGATCTTGAAATCTATGTCGTGCTGGCCGGTCTTGGGCCGGATGCGGATTTCTTTGGTCCGGGCATGGTGCGCGGCTGCCCGGTTCTTATTTTTCCGCTTTTTTTGCTCGTACTTGAACTTGCCGTGATCCATGATCCGGCAGACAGGAGGCCGCTCCGTTGGGGCCACCTCAACCAAATCCAAGCCGGAGTTGCGTGCAATTTCAATCGCCTCTTCCGTAGATAAAATTCCCAGTTGTTCCCCGTCGCCCCCAACTACTCTGACAGGAGAGACTCGAATCTGGTCATTGATCCGCTGTAGCTTGTCGATATTCACCACCTCCGAAAAAACAATGGAAACAATACCCCGCGGGCATCTCGCAGAGAGACCCGCCTGCACGCCTAACAGTATCGGGGAGGGTGCAGCATTTCGTCAACTGGTTGCACACCACTTTTTAACGAAGAAGCTGGCAAACCGGGCTTGGTCAAAATGCCGAGGAAGTGCGAGAAAATGAGCCCCAGCCCAAATATTTTCAAAACAATGAGTACGGTCCGACCCGTTTACACCGATTTAGTTTTTGCTCTGTTTGGCGTTATCGGCTGCCAATTCTACAGACTCGGTCGAACTTGTCTCTCGTACCACACGAGATCGGGCCTCGGTAAGCAGTTTTTCGATAGCTTCCTCAACAGGCATTGTCTCCTGAGAGCCATCGACACGATCTCTCAGGGAGAGGGTTTCTGCAGTCTCATCCCGAGGACCCACAACTACCGTATAGGGTATTTTTTCTAGCTGGGCATTGCGGATTTTTGCGCCAAGCTTCTCCGGGCGGTAGTCGCCAGCGGTCCTTAATCCCGCCTCTTGGAATTGTTGCTCTACATCACGGCCATACGCTTCGGACTTTTCGCTCACCGTACAGATGCGTACCTGCTCGGGCGCCAACCAGAGAGGAAACGCACCGCCAAAATGCTCGATCAGGACACCGATAAACCGCTCCATTGAACCGAATGGCGCCCGATGGATCATCACCGGTCGGTGCAGCGCGTTGTCCGCTCCGACATACGTTAAATCAAACCGCTCGGGGAGTTGATAATCGACCTGGACCGTCCCCAACTGCCACTCCCGCCCAAGGACATCGCGAACTACAAAATCGATTTTCGGACCATAAAAAGCGGCTTCACCCGGTTCTTCGCTAAAAGGAACCCCAAGCTTCTCAACGGCCGCCAGACAGGCCGCTTCCGCCTTAGCCCACTGCTCGCGATCGCCAACATATTTGTCACCATCCTCGTCGCGCAGGCCAACGCGCACTCGATAATTGTCCATTCCAAGTGTGCCAAAAACGATCTTCACCAGTTCGATACAACCGGCGACTTCTTCTCCGAGTTGATCTTCACTTACAAACAGATGGGCATCATCCTGGGTAAAACCTCGCACGCGGGTGAGGCCACCTATCTCGCCCGATTGCTCCCAGCGGTAAACCGTACCGAATTCGGCAAGCCGAATCGGCAGATCCCGATAACTGTGTTTTTCACTCGCATAGATTCGGATATGGTGCGGGCAATTCATCGGCTTGAGCATGTAACCATCAATAGTCCCCTCCTGCATACGACTGGCCAGGTCAGCGCAGGAACAATTCTCATCTGCGAGCTTCCTGATCTGGTCCGGATCAATCAGAGGCGGAAACTGCGATTCGGAATAATAGGGATAGTGGCCGGAAGTCTTGTAGAGTTCGAGCCTGCCGATATGGGGTGTAAAGACCTGCCGGTAACCCTGTCTTTGCAGATGTTCGAGGATAAAATCTTGAAGCTGCTGCCGTATGAGAGCCCCCTTGGGCTTCCAGAGGATTAGCCCCTGCCCTACCTTCTCATCAATCTCAAAGAGGCCGAGTTTTCTGCCCAACACACGGTGGTCCCGCTGTCGCGCCTCTTGGAGTCTCTGGAGATACGCTGCGAGCGACTCCTTATCCCAGAAAGCGGTGGCATACACCCGCTGCAATTGTTCTCGAGTATGGTCCGCTTTCCAGTAGGCACCCGCCACAGAAAGCAGTTTGTATGCCTTGCCAATCACCTTGGCGGAACGGACATGGGGACCGCGACAAAGGTCCAGAAACTCCCCCTGCCGATAAAACGAAAGCGTTTGCTCCTGAGCCAAGCCTGTTTCAATATGCTCAATTTTGAGCGGCTGTTGCATCTCACGACAAAGTTGCACTGCCCCGCTGATCGGTTCTTCCAAACGATCAAACGGTTCATCCAGCTTGATGATCTCTCCCATTTCCTTTTCGATCGCCGCAAAATCATCCTCGCAAAGGACATGGTCCATTTCAAAGTCGTAGTAAAATCCGTCTTCGATCGTAGGGCCAAATGCGAGTTGCACTCCGTCAAAGAGTCGCATCACCGCCCTGGCCATCACGTGGGCCGCGCTATGCCGCATCACGTCGAGGGATTCGGGATCCTTTTTGGTGAGGAGCCGCAGACCGATCTCCCCTTCACCGGGCAGGACCATGTCGAGACCGACAATTTTTCCGTCGAGTTCTGCAGCGATGGCCGCTTTTTCCAATCCGGGGCCAATATCTGCCGCCACGTCACGGCAGGTCATGAGCTGCCGGTACGTTCGGGTACTACCATCGGGCAGGGCAATTTTTAGCATCATTCTCTCAGGATGTATGGTCTTTTATGAGTTGCATCAAGCACCTGCCGGTGCTAGCAGGCACAAAACCGCCAAGCAGGACAGCGGGGACAAGGCCTGCAAGGGGTTTCTCGAGCGGGCATGCCCAGAACAGCGGTTTGGCCAAGTATAGGGGGCCGAGGCGAGTGAATACAAGGCAAACAGATGACTCTGGTAAGTGGGGTTCACTTTTCCGAAAATGCGGAAAAATCCACTCCAAGGTGTGATTATTGCCCACTTTCTCATGCCTGCATACAAGCGTTACAATCAGTGGCGGGGTGCGGAGGACGATAACAGACAATGGCTGAAATAGCAGGTTCGGCGGCTTTGGCTGGGTACGCTGTGACTTACTGGATTTAGCCAGGGGACTCCTGCCGCGGCAAGTCCCCTTTTTTTATTGGGCGATTAGCTCAGTTGGTTTAGAGCACTAGCTCGACAAGCTAGGGGTCACTGGTTCGAGCCCAGTATCGCCCACTTGGTTTTAAATCTCGCCGAAGTCTTGTCTTAGATCACTTGTCGATGGTCGGCAGTGCAACTTGTCTTTCGAGTCGCAAAACGGGAACTATCGTTTTGGCACTCGAAAAGGCCGCGCGATCAAAGTGCATATCGGCTGTGGATCATTCGGATGATGTAGTAGAAAAGCTAGGCAATGGACTGGACCAGCGGAAAAGCGGAGAGCTGCGCAATGGAAGCGGGGCGCAGCCATGTGCATCGTGAATACGCCAGGGTGTTTCAGGCTCTTGCGACAAACGGGATCGCATTCTGCCTCGTGCGGCCCGCAGAGAAGCTGACAGCACTGGAGAAGGATCTCGATCTGCTCGTCGATCCGGGGCGCCAGAAAGAAGCACTTGCCGCGCTGCGAGAAATTGGCTTCGAGATTCTGCGGACCGAATTCCACAACCCCCGCAAGATCGTCATGGGCCGCTGGACGAAGACAGGTTTCGTCCTGCTCGATATCCACTTCGCGCTTGTCTGCCAGGGCTTCGAATACCTCCAGACCGACGCTGCCCTGGCGCGACGAATTGCGATCAACGGCATCCCGCAACTCGGGCCGGCCGACATGGCGGTGGTACTCGTGTTCCACGACCTGCTGGGCAAGGACCACCTGCAGCCGAAACACCGCCCGCACATCGAGCAGATGCTGCCCTCGCTAGCTGGCAGCGCTACCGAACGAGATCTCGTGCGACTTGGAATAGCGAAGTACATGCCGCAAACGGTGGAACAGATCGCGCCGCTGTATGCAGACCCGAGTGCTGCCTTGCGGCTAGCGCGTTCAATACGGAGAAAGCTGCTCTGGGGTCATCCGCGGATCTTGGCTCGGCGGTTGCTCATGCGAGGGAAGCTGCTCGTGTCACAACCTACGAAGGGAGTGTCGATCTGCTTTTTGGGTCCGGACGGCTCCGGTAAATCGACGGCGATCGAGGAGTTTAGCCGACTCGTCCGCGAGGAACTAAATTGGGGTCATAGCGTCCACTACATGGGACCCTGGGGCCACCACCACTTCCCACGTTTTATGCATTTCGCGAGCGAGCCCGTGCCTGAGCGCTTTTCCGATATGGTGTCTGAACGGAGGCGGTTGTGCGACCAGTTGCACGGGCGGGAGTCGCCTTCCATCTTTCGGGCCCTGGGCTATGAGTGGCGACGGCGGCGAGGCCCCCTCACTGTAGAAGAGGAGGAACTGCGACAGTTCCAACGAGGGACGGTCTGGTCCTGGATTGCGTTTCGCTTCGTGCGGGCTCATCTGCGGTACTGGTTCTACCTAGTGGCACTCTCATTCGAACTTTGGTGGCGATATGCCAAGGTCTGGCGCGCAAAGCGCCACGGCCATCTGGTCATCATGGATCGCTATATCTACGACTTTATGTCGGGTGCCATGCACGGGATTCGGAGCGGCTACCGGGCGATCCGCTCGCTGATGTGCGCCCTCTATCCCCGTCCCGACAGGATCTTCCTCCTCCACGCCGACCCCGAGATCATTGCGGCACGGAAGTCCGATCTGGACCTTGAGACGCTGAAGAAAATACAGGCCCTCTACGCATCCATGGGCGATCGCTGGAACATGATTTCCATCTCGACCGAGGTCCCACCCGACGAGGTCGTGCGCGGCATCGTGGATCGCGATTTCGACTGGCTCGTAGAGAAGCGTCGCGCATGAACCTCCACTTCCACCAGTTGATCAAAGGCACCGGCATCCTGTCCCTTGCCGGGATCA
This sequence comes from Pirellulales bacterium, assembly GCA_030751095.1. Classification (GTDB taxonomy): domain Bacteria; phylum Planctomycetota; class Planctomycetia; order Pirellulales; family UBA7805; genus UBA7805. The sequence goes on from JASMGX010000043.1 coordinate 14,742, forward strand.
TGGAGAAGGGGGTGGCGTTTATCCTGCTCCCGCTCTACACCCGCTACCTGACGCCGGCCGATTACGGAGCCGTCGAACTCTTCCTGATCCTGCTCGCCATCATGGACATTGTCGTTTCGCAGGGCATGGACTCCGCGGTAATGAAGCGCATCCTTTACGACAAGGGCGGGCAGCCGATCGAGGCCTATCGTCCTGCCATCAGCACAGGCATCACCTATGTCTTATGCTGTTCTTTGATGGCTGGCACCCTCATGATCTTGTTTTCCGGTCGCATCGCACCGTTGCTGTTCGACCAGTCGGGCTATACGAAATTGCTCGCCTTCGGAGCCGGGATCCTGCTCTGCCAAGCTACCTACAAGGTCATGGCAGCCCCCCTCCGGGCAGCGCAGAAATACGCCACGGTGGCTGGAATTTCATTTATCATCTTCTGCGCCAAACTGGCCGGCAACCTCATCTGCCTGCTGTATCTGGACGCCGGCTTCGCCAGCCTGATCTACGGCAGCTTCTGCGGCGGAGTCGTCAGCGTAATCGTCACTATATTCTTCGCGCGCAAATACCTGGCCTGGGGTTTTGATCGAGATGAACTGCGAAGACTGATGAAATTCGGATTCCCACTGATCTTCTCCGCGATCGGGTTTCTTCTGCTCTCGGCAACAGACCGCATCCTGCTCAAGACTCTCGCTTTGAATGCACACGTCGGGCTTGCGCACATCGGACTCTACTCCATCGCGGCGAAGCTGGTCTTCGTCGCCAACGCATTAGCCCTGACCCCCTTCCGGTCCGCCTGGCCAACGGTCTACTACAGGATCGCACGGGAGAGCGGGGCGAAGCAGACGTTCGCCAACTTCGCACTCCGTTTTTTCGCGCTCGGCCTGCTCGCGACGCTCGCCGCACATTGGTTTGCACCCTCAGCCCTGGTTCTGCTCACGACACCCGAGTTCTATGCCGCAGCCCCCGCCGTCGGTTTCCTGATGGCGGCCCTGATCTTGTTCGCCCTCAACGATATTCTCAAGGTAGGCATGAACATCGAAGCGCGCACGCACCTGCTCCCGATCCGGGTCGCACTCGCCGCCACTCTGAATGTTATCCTGGGCGTCATTATGATCCCGCGTTGGGGTATTGTAGGGGCCGCCGCCGCCACGATGATCTCCTATCTCTTCATGGACGCCTTCACAATCTGGGCCTGCCGCAACTTCTACCGCATCCAATACGACTGGTGGAGCGTGGGCAAGCTCAGTGTCCTGGCGGCGGCACTGTTCCTGGTACCCAGTCTCGTTCCACTACACCGGATGGTGCAAGATCCACTTCACCAAATGGTCCTCGATCTCGGCCTGAAGTGTGTTCTTCTGGGAATCTTTCTACTGGCCACGCTGCACATAACCAAGATCGACCTGACCAGTCTGCTCCGCCGTTCACCGGGAGGCATCGCATGAGCCTGCTAGGTCACAGGTTGGTCTGTCCGCATACGGGTCAATCACTTGCACCCCTCTCCGACGACACGCTCGCCACATCCGATGGGCTCAGGAAATATCCCGTCCGCCTCGGTGTCCCGATCGTCCGCAAGGGCAACACCCACGATGACGGACTGCCGTTTAACGATCTCGAGACGCTCGTAGCGCGCATGCAGGATCCGGACTGGTCTATTGCGCTCATCGATCAGATGGGCACACACATCAAGGGGCTACCTCTACGGTCCATCCTGGCCAGCGACACGGTGGCCACCTGGCAGGTGCTGCTACCCAGGTCCGCACGTGGCCGAGTACTCTACATTTCCGCGCTGCTTGGTAGTGAGGCCATTGCCCTGGGCCACTGGTGCAGGGAGGTGGTGGCGTGCGACGCGAATCTGACCCACGCCGCACTCTTAGCGGCGCGTGTTCGCCAGAAGCATCTGGACAACGTGCACGTCGTCTGTGCGGGTGACACGGACACCCTTCCCTTTCCGGACGGTGAGTTCGATTCGGTGATCCTGAATGGGCTCGACTGGTTCCGGGACGAACCGGATCTGGCGGCGCAGACGGCATTCCTGTGTGAAGCGCGCCGCGTTCTGAAACCGGGGGGACATGTCTGGTTAGGGGTCGAAAACCGGTGGGGTCTGTCCTCCTGGATCGGAAAACCCGACCACTACGCGGCAATGGCCTTCTTTTCGTTTCTGCCGCGATCTCTAGGCGATTGGCTTGCCGAGAGGTGCCGAGGACGCCGCCCGCGGGCTCATGCACGTGGGGCCGCCGGCTATCGTAGAATGCTGGGAGATGCCGGGTTTACGACAGCGCGGTTTCACGCCCTCCTGCCCCACTTCCGCAGCATTTCGGAACTTGTGCCGCTGGATCGGCTGATGCTCCCGGCGCGCGCGGCCAGCCAGCGCAGCCCTGGGCTGAGAGCCAAAGCGTCCAGAGGGCGCGCGCGTCTGAAACGGACTCGCTGTCTGGCACCCACCTTCGGCATCGCCGCCCATACGGAGCGAAGTGAAGAAAGCTGGATCGAGGCCCTGACCTGCTCGCTACACCAAGAGCTCGAGATCGACGGCCCGGTTCGTTTTCCTCAACTCACACTTTCGGGAGCAGCGTCTGCAGGACTCATCCTCTTTCTGGGAGACGCGTTTGTGCTGCGACTCCCCTTCGATCCCGAAAACGCAGACCATGTCCAGCGAAATTACCTGGGACTCGAAATGGCCCGGGATCGACTCCGTTCCGCCTTGCAAATCAACACGCCGGAACCGCTGATGAACACCGAGTTCGACGGGGTGCCGTTCACGGTTGAAGAGCGCATTCCAGGCGTCCTGCTGTCCCGCCTCGACCCCTCCCGCAGGCCGACCGAGGCCGATCGCGCGTTCGAGTTGTTACTGGCCATGCAGGCGCTCCCTGTAGAACGGCCTCCCGATCAGACGGCGTTATGGCGCGATACGGTGGCGACCTTCGAGCGTGCTACTGTATGGGCCATCGACGCCGAGGAGCGGAAGCTGGCTGCAGACTTTGTCGCTATGGCAGCCGACCTGGACGCCTCTTCTATCCCGCTCTGCCTGAGCCACGGTGACTTCCATTGGCGCAACATGTTGGTCAACGACACGGATTGCGGGATCGGTTTGTTCGACTGGGACCGCTGGTCTCTGGCCGCCCCGGCAACGCACGACTTTCTCCATTTCGTCATGATCCATCGCCAACTGTGCGGCCAGTTGTCCTGGGCGACGGCGTTTAGCGACTGGATCGCGGGGGCGGGCGCCAACGAGCAGGAGTTACGCTGGACCGAGCGGTTCACGGAACGCGCTGGCCTCGTGCCCGGCTGGCGGACCCCTGCGGCAACACACTACTGGTCGCGCAACATCACGGAAAAGGCTGGCACAGATTACGACCTGAACCGCAGCTGGATCCGTGAGAATTTTCTCGATCTGTTGCCGCGGATGCACGACTTGGTCCGCGCCGCGCTGAACGCGACCGGTTGAGACGATCTCTGGCCAACCGCCCTCTGGCCAACCGCCGCGCCGTGCAGGTCCACGCCTGCCCGATTTGCCTACTTCTTTTTCGCTGGCGGATAGACAGTAATTCCAAATTTCTTTGGGTCCATCCCTGCGGGCCACTTCGGTTTTCGGCGGTGAAAGCAGGAAGCATTTCTCCAATCCGCCCTATCCCAATGGGTCGCCCCACACAAGTCCGCTCCACTTAGGTCCGCTCGGCCCAGATCCGCGACGGCCAAGTCCGCCTTGCTCAGGTTCGTTCCCGTCAGATCCACCCCCCGCAGATTCGCCCCTGCCAGATTCGCCCCGCTCAGGTTTTCCCCAGGACCAACATCTCCTTCAAAAGGATGCTCCTTACCGCTCAGATTTTGGTGGTCTCTTGTCGCCTTGAAGATTTTCATACGTCCCCGTCCAAGCGGACCCGGCAACGAATAGCCCAACGACCACACTAAGAAATGTTTTTCGAATTTTGTTACCCCTCCCACAGACTGTTTAAGACGCGGACACGTTCCGCCGTTTTTCTAGCAACGCCAATCGAGCTGAAAATGTCCTATTGTTTATTCCTGATTTTGTTAAGTGGTTGCTTGATTACATTCAGAGGGGAAGTGAGGGGATACTCGATAAAGCGCAACCGATTGTTCTCCATCAAATGGACGCCCCGCTGGCCAAATAATTTGCCCGTTTGATTGTCCATGATGTAATACCCGTCCTCTTTCGGGACCACCACGGTTTGATACCGGGCAGGCTCCGGCGAAAACCAAGCGTGTCCCCAAAGACCTACCATAATGAAGATGCCAAGTATGGTCGCCGCGATCCACCTTTGAAATGGTGTCGGCCCTGCTGCTCGCGTCTGTTTGATTTCATCCATCGCGTCCCCTCCCGAATGTGCTGCTCATCTGGCGTCTATTCTGTGGCGGCAGGACCGCTTTGCCACCCCCTGTTGCGGACATTTTTTTCTGTTGGCCCGGCTTTCTCTCGGAAAACAGAGGCCGTGGCGTTTGTTTTGAGCGCGACCGACTCTACAGAATGGTAAAACAAGATCGGTTTCCACTAAAAAAGCGGCAGGAGTGGTTCAATCGGCGATGCCAATTCGTAGAAAACAACAGGCAAGTCATCCGTTGCTTGAGGAATCTCGAGATGCTGCATTATGAGCAGAGGAAGCGGCGCCTGCGATACCAAACAAAGAAGCCGAAAACGCCCAGTAGTGACAACATACCAGCAGTCGGCTCGGGAACCAGAAGTGGCATATTACCATTAACCATGAGCGTCCCACTCCAGGAGATGGACTGACCGGTTTGCGTCATCGAAAAACGCAAGTTTGCCATTTCACCGGTCGCTGAAGTGAGAAACGGCGTGCCACCCACCCCGGCGGTCGTATCAAAAACCCCGTCAAGGTAAACATCGACAAAATGTTCGTCTCGGGAGAGAACCTGACTGTTTGAGGCCGTAAAGATCCCGAAGTCCTGCGAGCCAAGTGTCAAATTCGAAAGGTCCCCTAAATCGAGCGTCCAAATATCGGGGCCGACACTCGTGAAATATGGAACGTTGGCAAAGTCGCCCGTTCCGGGATTAGCAAAAACGTGATAGATGTTGAACTCATCGGTATTGAGCAGGTCGATGCCCGATCCGACAACAACACCTGCTGAACCGAGGGGATCGGACCCATAAAATTCGGTGCCCTGTGCGATTTTTATCTGTTGGCTACCTAACAGCACCAACAGGAGCAAACCGCTCAGGATACGGACAATACCGCATAACCGTACACGCTTTGTGTTGCCGTAGCTGCACATCTTCCAAACCTACTGAAAATGAACTGGGATTCCGAACTCTCCTTTGCAACGGTCTCCACTTTTCAGTTTGGGTTCCAACGTTCCATCCAACCCTACAATTGCTTTAATCCGAACAATTCGGACATTTTTAGTGGAAATACACCTCACTTTTACGCAACTCGTATGCCAAAAAGTCCTTTGGCCGATTCAATATCCGCTCAGCCGGCTGGCAGAGGCATCCTTGCCGGCCGCCACTCGAATTTTCTCCTGGAAACAACCTGTTTTTGGCGCTCCTGCGAGGGCAACTTCACGACCTAAAATCGAGCTCCATCCGACAAACCAGACCGTCGGTTGGATCGCTTAAGCCGTAAAATCGCCTCTCTTGTTGTCAAATTACCTCATCTGTTCGCGAAATAGTCCCCGACCACCCATTGCTTAAAGGCAACGCAGGCCACATCGTTCTCTAGGGCCTACTCGAGCAGACCGAAAACAAGCAACCAATTTTTCTATTTCAAAACACCCGGCATACCTCTCGCAGGAGTTTTTGGGTTATTCGTCCATCAGTAATGCGTCATCAATTTGTCGCAACACGGCAGCTGCAACGTCCCGACCATCACGGGAAGTACTACAGCCATGCCAACGGTCCACATGCTCCACCTCAGGCATCACTGCCAGGATTTCAGTTTTTAAATTCTCAATCATGTCCGTTGTTCGATCGGACTGGGGCTCGGCAAGCAAGGTAGCAATCGTTTTCATCATTCGCAGTAGTCGCGCCCGAATCTGGATAGGAGATGAAAGGCCTTCGCCAGGCTCCACCAGCAACTCCGCAGCCGGAACGTTCAACGCCTGCTGCCAACGGTACAAGGAACTCAGTGAAATATCACAATTAGGATCTTCCTGCATGCGAACCTGATTGGCTGAAAGATTCATCTTGCGGGCAAGTGCTCGCACTGACACATCCTGCTGCGAGCGAATCTGGCCGATTCGATGCAGTGGTTGTCGAGATCCAGATCCATTACCAGATCCATTGCCATTAGTCTCTTCTGTTTGAACACATCCCCCATGGGGATTCGTGCTTGCTGCTTGAACCTTAGTGTGATGAACGGCGCACATCTCAGCTCCTCCAAGTTGCTACGGCTGAATCATTCCCTAACACTCCGTGCGACCAGAAGTGTCCCAGAACGCTAAGCGTCCCTGTCGCCCCATAATGCAACGGAAGCGACAAGACTACCCCTGGCTCACCCTGGCGATGCGACCCTGTAGCCACATGCCAAGACATACGCAGCCTGTCATCTCTCGGTTGTCTCTTTTTTTCTAAACTCAAGGAGCAAGCGGCCCTAGGCGAACACAACCGCATCGTCCTCCCCGGACCGGTTGCGGGCACCCTGAGCGAGCTCTATGGCTCCTCCTCTTCTGGACGCGATAGAGAAGCGCTAATAGGGCAAAAAGAAAATCCTTTTTTGAGGATTTCGTGAAAATCTTTCCGAGGAGGGCCCGCTGTGCGCAGCCTTATCTGCCTGGGAAGAAAGAACCTATGAAAAGAGAGTCAAAAAGGACTACTTTTCGGGCCCTTCGTTAAACAGAATGTGCGTTCCCGATTTTCCGGGAGTGATGAGATCGGGTCTGCCATCGGCGTTCATATCTGCCACCCGCAGCTGCAGGCCGGTACCGACATGCCCCTGCTCAATCGTGTGACGCACGAAGCGGCCCTCTGCCCCATTCCACGTGTAGTAATAGAGGCAAGGCGGTTCTGACGCACCGGGATCACCACCTGAATGGGCACGAACACGTTTGCCGGTAATCAGCTCGCCCGCTCCATCACCGTCAAGATCTGCCCACGCCAGCGCGTGCAACTGGGAATAGGAATCGTCAATCAGATGCTCTCGCCACGCCGTCTTACCATCAACCGGCTCAAGCTGTTCCAGCCAATAAACGCCGTAGTCGTGTCCGTTGCCCCGGATGATGTCAGCGCGCCCGTCACCGTTGATATCTTTCACCAGTACCGGACAACTGGCTCCAACCCATTGCCAGTCTCTGTGCCATTTCCAGGGTTTGTCGAGATCTGCTTTCGGCGGGCACTCGTACCACCCTTGGGCAAAGAGAATATCCGCTCTCCCATCGCCGTTGATATCCCCGAATCCCATCCCGTGGCCATTGGCACCCCGGCCAATAATCCACTGTTTGAGCGTTGGCTGTTTTGCTTCATCTTCAGCAAAACGCCAAGCCACTAGATCGGCCTTTGCATTCCAACTGTCGACCACCAACTCCGCGTTTCCATCCGCATCCAAATCTTGCAGGAACGTAATTTCATTGTTGGTCCCACCTTCGGCCAAAAGGTGTTTTTTCCAAAGTTGATTTTTCTGCAATCCCTCAAGACCTGGATTTTGGTACCAATAGATCTGTTTCGGAATGAAGGAACTCGAGACAACATCGATCCAACCGTCCCCATTCATGTCCCGGACATGATCGCCGTTGTTTTCCAGATAGTCTTTGCCAAACGAAGCGATTTCTCGCAAAGGATGCTGGCGAAATTCCGGTCCCTCATACCAATGGCGGCCGGCCACCACATCCATCTGCCCATCGTTATTGACATCCGCCACCGCGCAACCTTCGTTGTTATCCAGAACCAGCCTCTGGGTACGAAATTGAAGTCCGCCGCGAGGCGAATCGGCTTCGGCAGCTTTCGGGTGGAAGTCGGCCAAAAGAAGCCCGAAAGAAACCAACAGGAGTACACGAGCGGAATGCCAGAACGCTTGAGCGTTGTTGCAGCGGAACTGATTGCAGCCCCGGTGAGCAGACCGTTCTGTTCCCAAACGCATTCGCCTTGGTCCTCGAAGGACCAACCTGGCGAGACTGCACATACAACCGGCACTGTAAAACAGATGAAATATCATAGCTTTGAAACATTCCGTTCCTGTTGGATTTCATTGGCCGAACCCGCACATTGTAACGAAAAGACTCCACATGGACATGAGCGGTTCAAGGACCGGGGGATTATTCCCCGTATTCCATGC